>CAYHXN010000007.1:0-23213 GCA_964360605.1 uncultured Candidatus Saccharibacteria bacterium
TTCGCGAATTCTTGGATTTAATACCGCCAAAGAACCCGTGAAAACATCGGCGCGAACCCATAGTTTGTAGAAGCAGAAAAGAAAAAATTTTAATCCATAAGGAAACGGCAGAAATGCCGATTTTTTGTTTGGGATTGACTTCTAGTCCATGATATGCTATATTTGCACTAGCATAATCGAGTCATTGTGACTCGTTAGCACATTTCAAATAGGAAGGAGGTAGCACGGTGAAAAAACGAAAAGTCAAAGTTGTCGATCCGAATCATCCGGTCGACTACTCGAAGAGAGAGGTACCACCCAACTACAAGTGCGGCAAGTGCGGCGCGACTGGCTGCAAGCTCTGGCGCGAGTACCAGACTTTTCTGGAGCATCAGACGCTTCTCTGCGCCAACTGCGCTGCGAAAGACCAGAAGAAAGACATCAGCGACATTGACGCCGAGGGAAGGTACACGCTCGACCCCAAGACGTTTGGACGGGCTCAGAAGTCCGACCAGATCGGCTGGTACGTTCCCGCGGTTCCGACCGAGGAGAACGACAGCTATTGGGGTTACACCTCGGTGCCTCAGGCGGGTTGCGACTGGTGGGATAGGTTGCCCACACTTCCCTCCTGATTCTCGGCGCGCCATGCGCTCCCAACCAACTACGAGCCCCTTGCGGAATTCATTTCCGCTCGGGGCTCTATTTTTTTCTAAAATTGAAATTTTCATAAAAATGTTTTATTTTGCGTCACTTGGAATGTTATAATTCAAGTAATGGCGCAAGCGGAAAAATTATTAAAGGACTACTTAGATTATTTGGAAATTGAAAAGAACCGTTCGGGAAAGACACGGGAGAATTACGAACGCTATCTCAAAAGTTTTTTAGAAAACGCGAAAATAAAAGATTTAGGTGATCTTACCGAACAAAAAATTCGGGAATTCCGGGTCTGGCTAGCGCGACAGGATTTAAAGCGGGTTACTCAATCTTATTATGTTATTGCCATTCGGAATTTTTTAAAATATTTAATTAAAAACGATTACGAAACCGTTTCGCCGGATAAAATTGAACTTCCCAAAATCGCCCGCCGCCAGATTGAAATTATTGATTACTCCGATTTGGAGCGACTGCTGCGTGCGCCGCAAGGAAAAGACCTGCGAAGTTTGCGCGACAAAGCGATTTTGGAAACCCTTTTTTCTTCCGGTCTTCGCGTCTCCGAACTTTGCGGGTTAAGCCGTTACTTAAACTTTAGTCGTGGCGAGCTAACCGTCCGCGGCAAAGGAGAGAAACTACGGATTGTTTTTTTCTCGGATACCGCCAAAGCGGCGATTAAAAATTATTTAGACCGACGCGGTGATGCCGAAGAAGCATTGTTTGTCAGTTTATCCAAGAATCGGGAAAAGCCCAAAATTATCGGTCGCGTTACTCCTCGCGCCATTCAGCGATTAGTGGACTATTACGCGCGCAAGGCCGGAATTACCAAGAAAATTACTCCGCATGGTTTACGTCATCTTTTTGCCACCGATCTTTTAATGAACGGCGCCGACCTCCGCTCGGTTCAGGAAATGCTTGGTCATAGCAATATTTCCACGACTCAAATTTATACGCATATTACTAATAAAGGGCTCAAGGAAATCCATAAAAGTTTTCACGGAAAAAGAAGGGGATAGGTTTTGTAATTATCTTATTCACTCATTCTCGCTCACCCAGCGATTCGCTCCGAGGTTTTCGGCCTTTTCGGTTCCGATGTACATCGGAACACCATGCCGAAAAGGCCTCAAAATCCGTTCATAAGATAATTACAAAACCTTAATAAGAAGTTGGTTGGGATTGGGAATTAAGAATTTGAGGGTATTAGTATATAATTAAATTAATGAGAAAACTTATTCTGCCTTTGGTTATTTTTTCGCTTATTGCGGTTGCTTATCCTTTAGCTCCCGCCAAGGCGGCTGTGGTTAATAGCGTCCAGCGTGGTTCGGTAGTAATGCCGGCTTACGTATCACAGCCAGTAAATATAACTATCAACCCCGTTGATCCAAGCCGAGCTTTTGTGGTTTGTTCTTCTTCGGGTTTCCCGTCCGGCGTGAACATCACCCCAACTACCGCGAAAGTAGTTGATTATAACGGGCCAAATGCCGGTGACAATGTTCTTTGTGAACTTACTGACAGCGGAACAATCACTTTACGGGGCGCTCCCGAGACGGTTGGAAGAGAAGTTTTTTGGTTTGTCGTAGACTTTCTTTTTGGGGTGCGCGTCCAGCGGGGTTTGGTGGATATTTCCAACCGCGGTCTGCCATACAACATTTCTTCCATTAACATTTCTCCAGTAACGCCGAACCGTTCCTTTGTGATTATCTCCAAGTCCGCTAATGTCGTTAATGCCCAAGGCAGGAGCAGTTTTTATGTGCGGGCGGAATTGGTGGATAACAATACTTTGGAATTCATTCGGGGAACTACCGGATTAAGTACTTTGGGCGCGGAAAAGTTTCTCGTCGGTTGGCAAGTCGTTGAATTTGAAGATTCCATGGTCCAGCGGGGATTGATAGAAATGGACGCGTTTACCCGTACCGTTACCCAGCCAATTACTCGGGTTAATCCGGCAAAATCTATCTTTTTGCCAAGCTATTACGGATATATTCCGGATAGTTTTAGTATTAAAAATAACTATCCTACCGCCAGCCTTTCCGCTTCTTCTTTGGTGTTTTCCCGTCCCGACGATGGACAAGTCGTCCGAATTGCCTGGCAAGTAGTAGATTTCACGGACGCCTCTACTGCCCAGCAACCCGGTAATGTGGTGACTTTCGGTACCGAGCAACCTGCGGGCACGCCCACGCCGATACCAACACCAGGAAGCGTCCCCTTAATTCCCCGCGTGTCTACTTGCCAGAGAATTTGTCCGGCTGGCCGTCCTAGCACGTCTTCCGGCGGTATTTTATTGCGTATCAGCAACCCCAACGGCCCGGCAATCAATACTTCAATAACTTTTAATATTCCCACAGAGGTGCGGCCAGTGAATCTCGGCACCAATGTTTTATGGAACGAAGCTCTGCGTTTGCTTACCGTGTCCTTGGGAAACTTTACCGCCAGCGAAGAAAAGCAAGCGCAATTAAATTTTGAAGGGGAGCCGGCTGGTTGCGTTATTTACGGCGCTTTGAGTGGTCAATGGTCTCCGCCTCCGCCAGTCGGTTCTCCGAATTGGCAAGAGGAAGTCAACGTTTCTTTAGTGTTACCGGACGAACAATGTTTGCCCGCTAGCGAAGTCCAAAATCTTATTAACCAGCTTCGCCAAGGAGTCGGCGGTATTGGCGGATTTCTTGATCAACTACGCCAGAATAATCTTGTGCAACAAATTGGTTTGCCGGCTGTTCTCGGGGTAGGCGCGGGCGGAGCGGTAGCGACAGCCGCCAGCGCGCCGTTTCTATGGAATTTATTGGAACTCTTGCGTTTCGTGATTCTTGGTTTATTGCGGTTCAAAAAACGAAAACCGTGGGGAACTATCTACGATGAAACAACTCATCAAGCGATTGCCGGAGCAACCGTTAAAATTTTGGATACCGAATTTCAAAAAGTTAAAGAAACCCAAATTACGGACGGCGAGGGACGGTTTGGTTTCCTAGTATTACCGGGCAGTTATTATTTAAGAGTTGCCAAAAGCGGTTATAAGGACACGGAAACTTCTGTTTTTAATGTAAAGGACCCGAATAAAGAATTACCAAACTTGGAAGTTGGTTTGTCGTCCTTAACCGTCGCCACGAGTTTGAAAAAACTTAATTGGATGAAGACGTTAAGTGAAATTCGCCGTTTCTTATATCTCATCAATCCATATCTATTGGTAGTTGGCACCGCCCTAAGCGTATTCATGTTTATTCTATTCCCAACCATCGTCAACTACGTGGTTTTGATGGCTTATGTAGTTTTGGACGGAATCAAGTTGTGGCTTAATTATGCCACCGCTCGTCCATTCGGTCGCGTTTTAGATCACTCTAATTTGGATCCGCTACCGCTAAGCATTGTGCGCGCTTTCAATCGTGGTAATAATTGGCTTACTTCCACCCACGTTAGCGATGAACACGGAAGATTTCAATTTCTTTTAACTCCCGGGAACTATTACGTTACCGCCTCAAAAGAGGGTTATAAACCATTTAAATCGCCGGAATTGGAATTCCGAAAACCCGGAATTGTGAATAAGGATATTGAGTTGAGGAGAGGGGTATAAATTTTGGCAATTCGGGCAACCCTTTCGCATCACCAGAGCTCTTTTTGTCCAGCGACAAAAAGGCTCTTTTATCTCAGCCGATTTAGTCCGATGTACATCGGACACCATGCTAAATCGGCCTCCGATACATGCTGCTCAAAGGCTGCCCTTAGCAAAAATTTAAAGAAATAGGGTAGGTAGATTAAAGGTTTGTATGGCTAAAACCTTGCCCGCTTCGGCCTGCGGACGGTCTTGGAAATGATTGCCCTCACTTTTTTATATTGCCTATTGACCTATACATATCCCGTACGACAAAGGTAGCGGGATAGTAAGAACGCAAAAATTTATTAGAGAGATTGAATTGGTGGGGTAAATCAAAAAGACCCGCTATAGCGGGTCTTCGAGTTCTCGTGCGAAGGTGGAGTTAGAACTTTTTGACAGAATCACGTGAAAAAATTACAATATAGAAAGAACTCACTACTGTAAACAGGGGGTGCTGAGATGAAACGTCTTTTCTTCGCTTCTATTTTTGCTGTTCTACTAACCGGAATTATTGCTTACGGCCCGACTTGGATAACAAGACCCCCCGACGGTCCTATCATTGAATCTTCTATAGGACAAATAGTTGCTCGAGGAACTGTTACCACGTACGACGGTTCGGGACTATATAGTTGGGATGAGGAGCAAGTGACGTTCGAGGAGGACAATGGCGAGTCACTAGACTTTATCATACATAAAAGAACTGGGGGCATCTACAAAGGAATGCATTGCCGCATACGCTATCAAGAAAAGTGGGTACTGGATTTTCTTAGCAACAGGTACCGACGACAGTGGAGAATTATTTCAGTAGAAAAAAATTACATAGTGAGTTAAGTGATATATAGCACCGCAGCGTTCACGCTGCGGCCTTCTTTTTTCTAAGTCATCAAATCAGGAATACAAATCTTGTTTGCCTTCATAACGGCGGTTTTAATAGCCCCTGCCTGCCGGCAGGTAGGCCGCGAGACGGTCTTGGAAATAATTGTCCTCACTTTTTGATTAAATAAATAAAAATACCTGTGATACCGAATGGACCAATCCGCCGCGGCTCCGAGACATCCCGTACGACAAAGACGGCGGGACGGCCAGCGAGAACGCAAAAATTTATTAGAGAGATTAGGTTGGTGAAGTAAAAATAAAAAACCCGTCGCAATTTTATTTGCTAACGGGCTTTTTGAGAAAATTGTTTAACATCCAAAGGGAGGAGATGCTAAGTAAAACAACAGTGAACGCGATAATTCCTGTTTGGGCGTTAGTAACTAACGATAGCGCAATACCCAATAAGAGAGAACCAGTGACGGTGTGGCGAACACAGATACGACTTGGTCGAAGCCATACCGTATTAATCCATTCCACGTGCCCGCTTTCCGATGTCGCCATTATTGAACTTTCTGGTTCTTGACCGCCCGTTAATGACCAGTATTTTCGGGAGAATGGCCAGAACCAGGCGATACCTCCACCGCCAAACCCACGCGTATCGTGTAGGTAATGCCAAAAAAGGCAGACAGAAATTGCTGCGCACCAGAAATCACCGCCAGCTATAAGAGCTAGTAATCCCACAACTGGAATCATCACAAGCGGACGATGAAAAATGGATTGATGGTGGTCACCAGAGGGTTTCCCTTTAGAAACCAGAAACCATATTACATCAAAATCTGGCAAGACTGCGGCAATTCCTCCGACTACTAGAACCCAAGGCGACAATTCTATTCCCCAAACAGATGACAGCATCGCAACTACAAAAATACCGATGGCGAAATCCAAGAATCCTGCAAGGATATTTCCCGCAAGAAATAGCAGTTTCACGCACCACCTCTTAATTTAAAATGTACTAATCGGCAACACGCCGATTATGTATTCTATAATAGCAAACTCCAATCCATTTGTCAAATGAAATAGGTAATGTGCACACACATATGGCGGTTTTCCTCAGACCGCTGAATTTTAACTTCAAAAACCTCCAAATAAAAATCCACCCTTAGCGGGCGGGTTTTGCGTCTTCTGGCCAAATTTCGTCGGGATCTATGAGGCGCAGACTAGGGTATCGGGTAATTGAAAAATGTGAATGATCCTTGCCGATCGCTCGGAGAGTTTCCAAAGTGCTTTCCCTCCAGCGGGGATCGCAGGGTCGGAAATTTGTAGAGTCATAGCATTGCTTCGCGTCAGTTTTTTTCAGGAAGAGCGCGACTACTAGGGAGGTGCGGCCACCCCACCATTGAGTGTTTACGTTCGGAAGCTCAGTTACGAAACTGGTCATAGGTGACATCCAGCCGTGTCCCTCTGGGATAAAGACGATGATTTGATTGCCGACGGATACCATCGTGCCATTCTTGAGCGTAACACCAAGGCCGATCCTACTGTCCTCCTTGAGCGCGATTTTCTTCACCTCGGGATATCCGCCGACGTCATCCTGAATATGATATAGGGAAGTCATGGTAACCGCAAAAAATTCCTTCAACTCCTTACTCTTCTTAACCATAGACACTCCTTTTACCAAATAACTGTTTATATTTTATTACTTTTACTAAGTTTTAGCAATAGAATCAACTGGATTTTGGGTAAATATACCCAACAGCGCCCTATACAATCAACCGTGAATTTACGCCAACCAAACTACTGCCTTCCATTTCTGGAGGTTTAGGCAGGCCGAGAAGTTCTAAAGTTGTCGGAGTGATGTCGGCGAGGACGCCGCCCGGTTGGATTTCTTTAGTTCGTTCTCCTTCTTGAAAATTTTCATTTTTGGGAATGACTATCCAGCAAGGCACGGGATTCGTGGAATGTTCTTTGTCTACTTCACCGTTGGAAATATTGATTAATTCTTCCGCGTTGCCGTGGTCGGCGGTGATAACCATCGCGCCGTTCACCTCTTTAATTTTTTCGTAAATTTTTCCGATACACTCGTCTAAAAAAGAAATAGCTTTAACCGTTCCCGGGATATTGCCGGTATGGCCAAGCATATCGCCATTGGCAAAATTAATGGCAATAAAATCGTATTTTTTTTCATCTATTTGTTTGACGACTGTTTCTGTAATTTGAAGAGCCGACATTTCCGGATTCGTTGTGTAGTCACCACCGGAAGATGGGACAATAATCCTTTCTTCGTTCGGGAATGGTTTTTCCACGCCGCCGTTTAAAAAATATGTAATATGGGCGCTTTTTTCCGATTCCGCGATTTTTAACTGGGTTCGTTGGTTATCGGACAGGACTTTTGAAAGCGGGTTAGCAATCTGCTGGCGAGGAAAAGCCACCCGAGCAGACCAATCGTCCTTATACTGCGTCAAGGTTACGAAAAATAAATCTTTCCAAGGCAGGAAAAGTTCCGCCAGCTGGCGGACGCGGTCAGACCGAAAATTAAAGAAAATCAACACATCCTTTTCTTTAATAGCGGCTAACGGCTGCCCATTCTTATCGGTTATGGTTGTCGGCACAATGGCTTCATCGCCTAAATTTTTATTGTAAGCGTTTTGAACAACTTCTTCCGCGCTGGCGGCTTTTTCTCCGGTATTTTTAACAAGGCACTCATAAGCGGCGTTAGTGAACTCCGTTCGGTTATTGCGATCCATCGCGTAATTTCTTCCAATCACTGTGGCGATTTGGGCGCCTTCCAATTTTTCCAGAAGCTTCACAGCCGATCGCGGCGGCGAATCCTCTCCATCGGTAAAAAGATGAAGAAAAACCCGCCTCTTAAATTTTTTAAAGGTTTCTATAAGGGCGTTTAGGTGATCAATGTGGGCGTGAATGCCGACATTAGTCAATAAACCCATTAAGTGAATATCCGAATTATTTTTTTTAGCGTGAACCATCGCTTCCTGCCAAACCGGCATTTTAAAAAAACTTTTGTTTTGGATAGCTAAGCTAATGCGTGGGTAATTTTGATATATAACAAAGCCGGCACCAATATTGGTGTGTCCGACTTCGGAGCTTCCGAATTCGCCCCACGGCAAACCGACGGCCATACTGGAAGCGTGAAGCGCAGTGCCGGGATGAGACCGGCTGATTTTTTCCAGATTAGGTTTCGCCGCCAAAGCAAAAGCGTTGCCAGCGTTATCCGGGGCTATTCCAACGCCGTCCATAATGACGAGAACTACGGGTTTATAAGACATACTTACAATTTTAGATTGAAAATTGAAAATTGAAAATTAGCTGTTGTGCTCCCGGGAGGATTTGAACCTCCAACCCTTTCGGGACATGGTCCTAAGCCATGCGTGTCTGCCAGTTCCACCACGGGAGCAAGTTGTGAATTACTTTATATCTTAAATTAAGATAAAATATAAGTATAGCAATGAAAAAACCGTTTTTCGCCATAATCCTATTAACCATTAGCTATTTATTAATAGCTAATGTTGTTTTTGCTCAAACCAACATATCAGCCAAGGAGTTGGGTCAAATATCCGTACCAACGCTTCAGGAGTTTCGATTCTTAATTCCCAAGAGCCCGGAAACCCAGACCATTGGCGGAGGCGGGCCTAGAGAAGAGGTCCGAACCAATATCATTGACCGTTTTATAGACGGCATTTGCCCGGTTCCAAAGGAAGAACAACCGTTGCCTCCTGGCTGTGAGCTTACTGCCCAAATTAACATTGATCCAAAAACTTATACTTTGCAGTGGACTTGCCGCGATGAGTCCGATCCCGATTTTTCCTGCCAGATTTTTAAAAACGACAAATTATTTTTTAATTTAAACGGCGGAAGCGGATTTTTAAATAACATTGTTAGGGACATTTTCCCATTTAATACTTCAGCAAGCGAAGCCGCAATCAATTTAGTGATGAAATCCGGAAATCAAATTTGCGCGACGGCACAGCTTGCCGGCTCTATCGGTTCTCCGCCTCCCCCGCCCGAAATTATTGTTCAAGAACCGGTTATTCCGTCCCCGCCATCATCTTCTCTTACAGTTCCTGAAGTGCCAGCGCCGTCCCCGACTCTTACTCAATCTGCTTCTAGCTGGTTTCTTAATCAAGATTCCTTAGCGGTTCCAGGTCAGTCAATTGACGTCCATACGGAAACTATTTTCTTAAACCAGTTAGGCGTAAACAGAACAGCTCGTTTGCGTCTAGGGATTCTGGTTGAAGACGGCCCGTTTTCGCGCGGTAAGAAATTCTTTAAACTCCAATACACGTTAGCCCCATATTTTTCCGGCGGTGTGTACGCGGGACAGTCTACTTGTAATAATTTCCCCGATTCGGCTTGGCGAGATGTCGGGGTTGGAATTGGCGACAACGTTTCCTTCAATAACAATCCGAACGCCCAGCACGGCAGTGTTCCGATCCAAAATCTTTATGATCCCCGATACTTTAACTTAGCGATTCCCCAGACGTATGTTGAATATAATTCTTTTACGAACAATGGCGCTACTGTTTCTCCTATCCAGTTGGCACTCTTTGATTTTTCTTTAAGGATTTCCAATCTCGCGCCAACCGAAGCGGATTGGGTTAGATTTAGGGCCGGTTATCCGCAATATTTTGGCCCCACCAGGTCCGGTTCGCCGCCAGCCACCAGAAGCGAAGCTTGTTTTAGGGTAGTAAATTCCAACGGGACTCATCTTAACGGTGGCTATACCCGTTTCCCGAGAATTTCTATTTAGTTAAAATAATAAAAATTATTTCCCATGAGATTATCCAAAAAAATAAGTTTAATCGCCTTGTGCCTGATTATTGCCGGCTTTGCTTTAGCGGCTAATCAGGTTTTGGCGCAAGAACGGAAATTGCAGGAAATTCAAATTGATCTACCAACCCCGCAACAGCTTTTTGAATTTCGCCGCCCGGCTCCGGCACCGATTGTCAGAATTGTGAATTTTTTTCGCGACATTCTTTTAAGTCCGATTTGTCCGTTAGCGCGGCAACAAAGCGTTTGTAAGCTAGATCTTTTTAAAGATGGCGATACTGATGGCATTTACGACCTCGCCGCGACTTGCAGGGGGTTATTTACTCCCTGCGCTTTGGAATCCAATAATCAACCAGTCAGTCAATTCACCGGTTTTTGGCGCGCTCTTCTTTCAGCGAAAAGCGGAGAAGCTTTTGTTTATAATCTCAAGGACAACAAAGGCGAAATCTGCGATCGGGAAATCGTGCATGGTCCTCCGAGGGCCGGACTTACTCCTCTTTCAATTACCGTTACCGGGCCCCTAACCCTCAATCAGAGCGGATACCGATGGTTTAATAACGCAAACAGCGCTGATGTCGGTAGCGCCTTAGCGGCTATTAATAGTCAGGGAGAAGTGTCTAGCGGTACCCTAGTTCGTCTGCGTTTACTAATTCATGTTGGTAATCAGGCTTTATCCGCTAGCGGTAAGCAGTTTAAGCTGCAATATAAAAACTGTATTAGCGCTAATTATGCCGATATCGGAGGCGATGTTAGTTTTACAAATAATGCCGCGCCCGCTGACGGCGACACCTTGACCGCGAACGCCAACGATCCCACCCATAGTTCCGATGGGGTGGTAAACCAGACTTACGAAGAAGCGAATAATTTTACTAATTCCGTAGCCGCGATTCCGGCCGGTCAAGATGGAATGTGGGATTTCGCCTTAACACCTACTTTCGTAGAAGGCGTAGAATCTAATCCGTTGGAAAAGATGTTTGCTAAATTGGGGCTAATTAAAATAACGAAGGCCGTTGAGGTTTCATCAAGAAATTATTGTTTCCAGGTAGTCCAATCCGACGGTACTGTTTTAAATACTTATGAACAAACTCCCCAGATTACAGTTACTCCGTAAGATTTGACTTTTAATATAAATTTTGTTATCTTATAAGCAGTTTTTGCCTCGCTAAGCGTTAGCGAAGCGGGTAATTTTGAAAGGGGAAAAGCATGTCGGCTTTGATTGTGATCGGGTTAATCGCGGGAGTTGTATTGGTTTGTGTTCTTGCGATTATGTGCGGACTTAAAGAAAATCCTTCTTTAACCGGCGCTGTGATTTTGAACACTTTAACCGGAAAGTTTTGGCGTTCCGCCGGACCGGGTTATTTTATTGTTATTCCTGTTTTGGAAAAAGTCGCTCACACCGTTTCTTTAGTTAAAAGATCGTCGTCGGTGGAGGACGATTTTGAGACCGCGAGAAAAGAATCAGTAGGTTTGACGCTTAACCTTGAATGGGAACCGATTTATAAACTGCTCTATAGATTAGTTACTTTCGGAAATGGCAGTCCCGACGATTGTTTAAAGAAAGTGGAGGAGATGCTTCAAAAACGCCTTTTGTCTATCGCTAACCGGACGGTCGTGCTTTACCCGACGACGAAAGATGTGTTGGAAAACCTGAAACCGATTGCCGAAAAAATCAAAAGTGAGTTTGAAAACGAAATGACTGAAGACGGAACTCTGAAGCTTCAGGAGTACTACGGTTGTAATCTCCTGGCGGTGACCATTACCAAGCCCAAGCTTTCCGATGAACTGAAAAAGGCGGCAGATAAAAAGGCCGCGCTGAAGACTGAAAACGAGATAAGGGATAAGAAGCTCCAGAAGACCTGCCAAATGGCGGAAAAGTTTGTTAAGGCTTCTAAGAAACTCTATCCCGATGACCCCAAAAAATGGCTAAGTTTTGAGAAGGCATTAGATAGGGTTCAGATTGATGAAAAAACTATGCCAAAGACAATTCAGGAATTTGAGATCGGCAATAATCTGGGAACGGTTCTGGATAAAAGCGCCAGGGCAATTCTCAATTTGATTGGAGGAAAGAAAAATGGCTGATAAGAACGCGCCCGCTTCTCCGGCAATCCAAACGAAGTCGTTCGCTCAATCTAAAGCTCTGCGGCGTATTGCCATCACTTCCGGCAGCGTGGCCGGTCTTTGTCTGGTAATCCTATTTTTGATTTTGTTATTCAGTTCTTCTGATTCAGCGGATAAGAAAGACGGCCAGACGGTGAACCCGCCTGTCCAACCAGCCGAAGAAAAACAGGAAGTTACCAAAATAATCAAAATTCCGTTAAAGGCGGGCGAATGGACTGATTTTAACTGCATTGACCATCACCTAACGGGATATTCTTGCGGCTGGAAGCTGCAATGGTTTTTCCCGAAAGGCGAGCTGAATATTTTCTTTAAGGACGGTTACAAAACGAAAGTAACCAATGACGCGGAGAATGTAGAATTCGGCCGGCGGCACGCTCAAATGTCGTTTTTGTGCGACGAAGACGGCCGCGTAGATATAACGTTGGTTTTTAGAAAGCTTAGATAAGCGGAAAACAAAACCGCCCCGATGTTCATCGGAGCGGTTTTTTAATTTATCTTTGAATTAGTTGTTCTACTAGGAATCTCACGCCTTGGGCGACGAACGCGACCGCGATTGCCACCGCGGCGAAGATTAACTGATTTTTAGCTTTGCCAACGTTTTCTTCGTTTCCGGCGGCGGTGAGATAAAGATAGGCCGCATAGAAGATAAAGAAGGTGGCGACTACTAATAAGAGGGTAAACAACCAGTTAATTAAGGTATTGAGAATCCTAAGAATTCTTTCAATAGTTAACGGGTTGGTTGGGGCTGTTTGAATTCCTCCCTGCGCCATTGCCAAAACTGGCAAGAGTGTTATCAAGCCAATTCCGATTGCCGCTTTAATTTTATTATTCATATCAACAAACTTTTAGGCTTTACGACCTTTCGGTGTCTTCTTTATTATAACAAAATCAGAACGGGCTTCCTAGAATAAGCTGCCTAACAAGGAATTCAATTCCCCGCGCCACAAGCCCGACAGCAATTGCGATTGCCGCGTAAAGAATCATGTCTTTTGCCTTTTTGGCTTTATCCGGATCTCCGCCAGCCATTAAATAGTTGTAGGCGGCCGCGATGATAAAAAGTATCGCCAAAACTAATAACAAGGTGAACATCCAGTTAATCAGGCGGTTTAAAATAGTCAAAACATCATCCACGGTTTCCGGGCCTTGGGCGAACGTCGTAGAAGCAACAAGCAACAAGCAACAAGCAACAAGGGACAGATAAATTATTTTTTTGGTTATCGGTTTATTCATTGAAAGCGGTTGTCTATCGTCGGTATATTAGGTGTCCCCTCTACGCCCAGCAGTTGTTTTAAAATCGCGATTATCGCTTTCGCGAGAAGAATAACCGCAAACCCTATTACCGCGTAAAGAATAGTTTGCCTGCCATTTTTAAACTTTTCCGGATCGCCGGCGGCGGTAAGAATCTGAAATCCGCCGTAAATTACCATAATAGCGACAATCGGGGACGCTAACAGCATTAGATACCCGATTAATCTGTTCACAAGATCAACGAATGACGTTGTTCGCAACGGGTTTGGCAGACAGAATTCTCCTCCTTGGCCGGTACCGGTCGGACAATCGCCTGACCCGCCGCCTTGCGCGAAAACCGTGCTGGTCAACAAAAAATAATAGCTTGCCGCCGCCAACCCAACCATTTTTTTTAAAATTATCATTGTTCCAAATTCCTAATTCCCAATTATTCCCTTAAGCGCCTTTTCTACGACATTAAGTATCAGAACGGATCCCAGTGTTATGGCTAAACCGATAACCGAAGAAAGAATAATCTTTTTCCCGTCCTTTAAGCGTTCTTCCGAACCCCCTGCGGTCATTATAACAAATCCTCCATAGGTGATAAAAACGATTGCTAACAGTCCAGCGGCATCTATCAGAAGAAGAATTATATTTTTTATGAAAAAGATAAAGTGCTGTAACGTGCATTGTACTCCCTCGCAATTGATGAGCGGAAGTTTCGGAAATATTTGCGCGAAAACCGGACTAACCACTAGAGAATAGCTAATGGCCACCAAGACAATGAAAATTAATTTTTTATTCATAATTATCGGCGTTTCGTCATTAAATTAGAAATCGTGTCCTCGGCCTGTTGAAGTGCCTGCGGTGCTGTCAGTCGTCCGCTAATTGTTTCTTCTATGGCTTTGGAAAAAGCATTGTCCACAATCACATTGTCTATTTGGGGCCAGGATCTCGCGGTGAGAGCTTGTTTCGCGAAGATTCCCAATTCCTGATTATTATAGCTCGGGATTAGGGTGCGTAGAGCTGGTGGCTTTCCGGTGAGCTGGAGATATTTACGGGAAACATCAGAATTCGCGGTCAGGTACAAGATGAAATCCCAAGCAAGGGCCGGATTGGGGCTTTTGGCGGAGACCGCGAGTCCCCAATAATTAGCAATATTCACTGCCGTTTTAGCGTCACTCGGTTGCGGCATGGCGGCAATGGCAAAATTCAAAAACGGATTCTTTTCTTTAAGAATGGCTACCTGGTGGGCATAATTGAAAATCACGGCAGTTTGCCCCTCGGCAAAGCTATCTATGGAATAGGGGAGACTTTCCGACCAAGTATAAAATTCGTTACGGGGATTAGAAAATTGAGTATAAAAGTTAAGAGGGTCTATGCCCTCGCGAGCAAAGGAGGCGCGCGAGAAGTCGTCTTCCACCATCTTGATCCCGGTTTGGAGCATTAGAAGATTCAAAATATCACTGCCGCGGTTAACGCTTTTATTGGAACCGCCAATGGCCGCCGCCGCTTTTTGGGGTCGGCCGGTGCGGTCTAACTCTCGGACTTTTTTCACCATTTCCTGGAATTCTGTCCAAGTTGTCGGCGGCACCGCGATGCCTTTCGTATCAAAAATATCCTTATTATAGAACATCGCTAAGGTGTCCAGATAAAGAGGTAGGGCATAAATTACGCCGTCCGGGGCAAAATCTTGTTCAACCACGGTCGGGAAAATTCCTCGGAATGAAGAAAGAGAGAGTTGGCTATCGGTCAGCGGCCAGAGTTTATCAAAATGCTTCGGTAGCCAGCTATTGTGGAACATAAAAAGATCCGGGCTTTGCGGCGTTGCCAGTTGATTGATTAAATCGTTTTCGTAATTCGCGGCGCTAATTTGTTGATAAACAATCTCTGCCCGCGGCCGTAATCTTTTATAATCATTGATTATTTCATTCATTACCGCCGGATCGTCAAAAACGCCCCAAAGAGTCAGCGTGCCGGACAACTCTGCCGGCCCGTTTCGTCGAACTCCAAAAATAACCACCAGCAAAATCAAACCAACCAAAAAAATCCCCCCAAGAATAAAAACAATCTTTGTTTTGTCCATTACCTTTATTATAACAAAATCCAAATTTCAAAATCCAAATGTCAAATGACCGATTTTCTGTTTTTAATGATTGCCGAAAATATTAAACTCAATTCCTTGGCTTCCTGCCAAAGCTTCTTACAGGTATCTGTATTTTGTAAATCTGCTTTGGAAATCATTCTAAACCAGTGCATTGTTTCCTTAGATTCTTTTTTACAAAGACTGATTTTGTAGAAGAAGTCTTTTTTGGATTCCGCTCCATCGGCTTCCATATAATTGGCGCCTACGCTTGTTGCTGACCTAACAACCTGGCTTATTAAAGAATAATTGATAGGCGATTTAGGAAGTAATTTAACAAAATCTATAACGACTTCACCAAATTTCGCAGTTCTTTCCGCCAAGTCGTACTTTTTTGTAATTTGAGTTTCGTCATTTGTCATTTGGGCTTTGACATTAGTCATTAAAGACAAACTATCCCAGTCACTTTGTCTCCAGCGTTTAGATTCATAATTCTTACTCCTTGCGTGGCACGGCCGGCAATGCGGACGCTGGCAAGCGGAGTGCGGATAATCTGTCCCTTATTTGAAATGGCGAGAATTTCGGTTTCTTCATCAACTAAGTGAGCGGCGACAATTTGGCCAGTCTTAGAAGTAACTTGCGCGGCTTTGATGCCGGAACCGCCGCGCCCCTGAACACGGTATTGAGAAAGGGGAGTTTGTTTGCCGTAGCCATTGGACATCACGACTAACAAACGGGGATTTTGCTTTTTAAACTGGGCGCTGATAATTTCCATAAAACTGACGCGGTTATCTTTTTTCAACCGGATTGCCCGCACGCCGGCGGCAGTTCTGCCCATAGGCCTTGCTTGAGATTCTTTGAAGCGAATAGACTGGCCATTCGCGGTGGTAATTAAAATCTCATCACTGCCACTGGAAAGCTTCACCCAATTCAGGGAATCGTCGCCCTTGAGATTGATGGCGATAATACCGGTACGCCGGATGTTATCAAAAGCGTCCAGGGTAGTTTTTTTAATCAACCCGTTTTTCGTGACCATCACAAGATAACCCTTGCTTCCGGTCGGATGGGCGACGATGGCCGTAACGTTTTCTTCAGTCGGAATTTCTAAAAAATTATGCACCGGTTTGCCTTTAGCTGTGCGAGTACCGGCAGGAATTTCATAAACCTTGGTCTTAAAGACGCGCCCCCTATCGGTAAAAAAGAGAATGTCGTCATGGGTGTTGGCGGTTGAGAAATGAGTAAGAAAATCTTCATCCGCGACTTCTGATCCGATTAATCCCTTGCCGCCGCGCTTCTGCGATTTAAAACTAGTCGGCGGAATACGCTTAATATATCCGCTGGAAGAAAGGGTAATTATCGTTTCTTCTTTAGGAACCAAGTCTTCCTCTCTAAATTCTTTCAAACCAGTCGCCACTACTCTAGTGCGTCGTTCATCACCGTACTTATTCATTAATTCCGTTAGTTCGTCCTTAATCATTTTTAAAATCTTAGCCGGACTTTTTAGTAAAATATTTAGTTCGGCAATCAACTTTTTCTTTTCTGCCAACTCATCCTCAATTTTTTTGCGTTCTAAATTGGCAAGTGTTTGCAAGCGCATTTCCAAAATCGCGTTGGCCTGAAGTTCGCTGAATTTGAAATTTTTGACTAAATTTTTATGGGCATCCTCGCGGTCTTTAGATTTTTTAATAGTCGCGATGACTTTGTCTATAATAGAGAGAGCCTTGGAGAGGCCGGTGAGGATATGGGCGCGCTCCTCGGCTTTTTTGAGTTCGTATTGGGCTCGGCGTGTGACCACCTCCTTGCGATGTTCAATATAAGCGGCTAAAACATCTTTAAGCGCCATCAACCGCGGTTGGAGGCCTCCGGCGAGCGCCAGCATATTAAGATGGAAGTCTTTTTGAAGATCGGTGAATTGGTAAAGTTGATTTAGAATCTTTTGTGGCGAAGCGTCATTCTTAAGTTCAATGACAATGCCTAATCCTTTTCTATCCGATTCATCCCGGACATCACGGATACCCTCAAGCTTTTTGTCCGTGACCAGCTCCGCGATTTTAGTAATCAGCTCTGCCTTGTTGACTTGATAGGGGATTTCGGTGATTTCAATATAGTGTTGTTGGCGGCCACTTTCCCCTTTTTTCTCTTTTATTTCCGCGAAACCCCGACAAGTCATTGAACCGCGGCCGGTGGCGTAAGCTTCGGAAATGGCTTTTTTATCGTAAATAATGCCGCCAGTCGGAAAATCCGGTCCTTGGATAAACTCCATCAATTCTTCGTGGCTGGCTTTAGGATTATCAATAAGGTGCAAAATAGCTCTAGAAACTTCGGTGAGATTGTGGGGCGGGATATTAGTGGCCATGCCGACCGCGATGCCAACACTACCATTGATTAAAAGATTGGGAAGTTTGGCGGGCATGACCTTTGGTTCTTGATAAGAACCATCGTAGTTTGCTTGCCAATTCACGGTTTCCTTTTCAATATCTAATAGAAGCTCATCGGAAATTTTAGAGAGCCGGGCTTCCGTGTAACGCATAGCGGCGGCGTTGTCGCCGTCAATACTGCCGAAGTTTCCTTGTCCTTGAATAAGCGGATAGCGGAGAGAAAAGTCCTGCGCCATGCGAACCAAAGAATCATAGATTGCCGAGTCTCCGTGGGGGTGGTAGCGCGCCATTACGTAACCGACGGTATTCGCGGATTTGCGGAACTTTGTTCCGGCAGTAATGCCGCTTTCCCACATCGCCCACAAAACACGGCGATGCACCGGCTTTAAGCCGTCTCGGACGTCCGGCAGGGCGCGCGAAACAATAACGGACATCGCGTAATCCAAGTAAGACTCCTGAAGTTCGTCGCTTATTTCCCGTTCTTCAACGCCGATTTTTTGGTTTGGTTTTTTCTCTTCTTTTTTCATATGTAGAAATACTAATTACGAATCAAGACTAATTAGGCTAATGGCGAATAATAAATAATATTAGTCATTGGTTTAATTAGCGTCATTAGTAATTAGTATCGTTATGGCAGCGATGTTTTTGGTAATTCTGGCATATTTTCCAAAACAAAGTTTCTTTGAGAGTTGCTGATAGTAAAATTATTTTTTTGCGAAAAGACATTAGACAAGCCGTCGGAGGCGGTCTTTATAAAAGCGGTTAAGGTTGATTTAAAACTTAGGCCAGCATCATTATTTTTTTTAGAAACAGATTGCGCTAGCGGTGGATTTTGAACTAGGCCCGTTTGTCCATTAAGGAGGCCGTTTTTGGCGTAGAAAAACCAAAGCGTTACTACAACTATCATTGCTATCCCGCTAAAAACGAAAAGCCAAACTTTTTTTGTGGCTTCATCGGCTTGCCGCAGTTTTTTAATGAATTGTTTCATGAATAGTGCTAATTACTAATGACACTAATTAAGCTAATGTCTAATTAGTTTTTTAATATAATTATCTTTGTCGCTTGCGGCAGGTCTTTGGCTTTAATCACCAGTTTTTCCTGAACTTCCGATTTTCCGCCGAAAGATTCTGCCGCGGACTTAGCGTTTTTGGCGAAAGAAGGAATTATAATTTTCGGCTCCAAAATTTTAACTTGCTTAGCAAGGGTCGCGGGCACAAAAGCAATGTCTATGGGGCCGAGCTTGGAAAGCGAAGCGGGGTCGGAAATTTTGTCGGCGTTGCCGAAGAAAGCTAATCGGAGATCGTCGGTTCTCACGGCATAGACGGAATGAATAACCCCACCTTTCGCTTCCAAAGGAATCCCTAAAATTTCAATTTCTTTTGCCTCGTATTCTCCGGGACCGGAAATTTCCAATTCTACCGGCGGGAAGACCTGTTTTTTAGAGTCCCATTCGGTTTTAAGCAAAATATCGGCCTTAAGGCGATTGTCTACGGGGTCGGTTACTATGACAACATCTCCAACTTGCACCCGAAAACATCCTTCACCGTGATAGGTAATTACCATATATTAATACAGTTTATCACAAAGAGCGGACAAAAAACAATGACAGTGTATTTGCTTTTTTATGGGGTTTTGCGCTATGCTTTGTAATGCTAATCCGTGATTTTCGTACTTTACGTAAGTTTTCGTATTTCGTAAGAGTTATATATGACCAACACAAAGAATTCCTATCTAAACACGTTATTGAAAAGCGAGAGCCGAGTTATTTTAGTTTTGAAGCCCGGCGATTTAGTGGAGGGAGTTTTTTTACGCCGTAAAGCTAAAGCCGTTTATTTTGATCTTGGCGCTTTTGGTACCGGCATAGTTTATGGCGCGGAATTAATGAACGCTAAAGAAATTTTGAATAAATTAAATCCTGGAGACAAGGTGGCCGCTAAAATAATTGACGCGGAAAATGAAGACGGCTATGCCGAACTTTCACTGGCCGAAGCCGGCAAACAAAAGACTTGGCAGCAAATCAAAGAGTTGGCCGAAAGCGGTGAAATCATTACTTTAAAAGCTACCGGAGCTAACAGCGGCGGATTAACGGTGGATTTTGTTGACGTGCGCGGTTTCGTTCCGGTGTCCCAGCTTTCTAGCGAGCATTATCCGAAAGTTGACGACGGAGACCGCAACAAGATTATAGAGGAGCTTAAAAAATTGATTGGCCAAGAATTAAAACTTAAGGTTTTGGATGTTAACGCGCGAACTAATAAGCTTATTTTCTCCGAACGGGAGGTGGTCAGCGAAGCCAATATGAAGGAATTGCTATCTAAATATAAGGTAGGCGACTTAATAGACGGCATTATTTCCGGAGTTGCCAGCTTTGGAGCATTCATGCGTTTCGCGGACAATCCGAAGATTGAGGGATTGATTCATGTTTCTGAATTAGCTCATAAAATCGTTGAGAATCCAAAAGAAATTGTTAAGGTGGACGAGGCCGTAAAAGCTAAGATAGTAGATATTAAGGAGGGTCGTGTTTCACTTTCGTTAAAAGCGCTTCAAGCCGACCCGTGGGTTGATGCTGATAAGAAAATCCTATCTGGTCAGGATATTTCCGGCGATGTAATTAAATTTTATCCTTTCGGCGCCTTTATTAATTTAGAAGGCGGTTTGCAAGGAATGGTTCACGTTTCCGAATTCGGCGGGGTAGACGAAATGAAAAAGCAATTGGAGGTCGGAAAATCTTATACCTTCAAGGTGGATTCCGTAAAAGCGGCGGAAAAAAGAATCGTCCTCAAAGTTAAAAAGTAATTTTTGTTTTCAGTATCATGTATCAAGAACCGGGACTTGATACTTGATACTTGATACTTGATACTAAATTTATGCTAACTTCCAGAAAGAAAAAAATAATTATCAAAGAACACGGAGCTCACGAGACTGATACCGGATCAGCCGCTGTTCAAGTCGGGATTTTAACCAAACGGATTGAAGAGTTGACCGGTCATTTAAAAAAGAACCCCAAAGACAACCACTCTCGCCGCGGACTTCTTTTAATGGTCGGTAAGCGTCGCCGATTGTTAAAATATCTGGAAAAAACCGACCCTAAGTCGTATAACAGTTTAATCAAAAAATTAGGTTTAAAATAATTATCGGGTCATTGGTCGCTAAGTCATTGAGTTATTTTATTCTCTTAATGACTAAATATCTTAGTGACTAAATGACTTTTGTAATAAATGAGACAAAAAGAACAACGAGTAGGAATCTTTATAGATGTTCAAAATCTTTATCATTCCGCCAAAAATTTATATAAAGCCCGAGTAAATTTCAAAGAGCTTTTAAAAAACTTACTATCCGGTCGCAAGCTGATTCGTGTGATTGCGTACGTGGTAAGGGCGGAACACGTTGATCAAGCGTCCCGTCACGCTGAAAATGGAGCGAAGTCCGCCTCCCCCGAAGCGACCTTCTTTGACGCTTTGAAGCAGGCTGGTATTGAATTGCGCATGAAAGACATTCAGGTTTTTGCCGGAGGAGCGAAGAAGGCGGATTGGGACGTAGGCATGGCAGTGGATGCTATTCGGATGGCAACTTTTCTAGACGCGGTAATTTTAGTGACTGGCGATGGAGATTTTGTTCCGCTGGTTGATTACTTAAAATGGGGCATGGGAAGAGTAGTAGAAGTATCGGCTTTTAGTAAAACTACGAATTCTAAATTAAAAGAATCCGCCGATCAATTCATAGCGATTGAAGATATACCTAAAGCGCTTATTAGAAAGTAAAAAGGAAAACGACATAGTTTTTAATTTACTTACATGGATTTAAAAAGAAAACAATTTAAAACCGAGTTTTCCGGACAACCGCTAATTCTTGAAGTTTCCAGTTTAGCCGAGCAAGCCACTTCAGCGGTTATCGGCCATTATGGCGACACTTCCGTTTTGGTCACGGTAGTGATGTCCGGGGAAGATAAAAAAGGCGCTGATTATTTCCCGTTAGTAGTGGATTACGAAGAGCGTTTTTATGCCGCTGGTAAAATTTTAGGCAGCCGGTTTGTCCGTCGCGAGGGAAGGCCATCGGAAGAAGCGATTCTTTCCGGCCGCGTTATTGATCGCACCTTGCGTCCGCTTTTTGACCAACGTTTACGGCGGGAAGTGCAGGTCGTGGTTACTGTTCTCCAGATTGATAAAGAAACCGACTTGGATTTTATAACTCTCTTAACCGCCTCAACCGCTTTAGCAACTTCTGAAATCCCCTGGAATGGCCCAGTGGCTGGAGTAACGCTTTATTACGACGGTTCGCAATTAAAAATTAATCCTAAGGCTAGCGAATTAGCCGGTAACTGGCAAAAAGAAGGCGCCTTCACCTCTTTTGTTTCTGGAACTAAAGATCGCATCAACATGATTGAGTTAGAAGGCATTGATACCGACGAAAAAACAGTCGTGGACGCTTACGCAAAAGCTCAAGAAGAAATCGCGAAGCTCATTGATTGGCAGAACGGTATTATAAAAGAAATCGGCCGGCCGAAAGCGACAATTGCTCTTCATAATCCAGACCCAGAATTAATAAAAGTAATCCGCGCTTTTTTGTCCGATAAATTAGATGCTACGGTTTATGTAAAAGGAAAAGTAGAGAGAGAAGAAAAAATGGCCGCGCTCAAGCAAGCGATGCTAGGTTATTTAATGGAGAAGAAATTTGACGAACAAGCGCGAGACGCCGCGGAGCACATTTGGGAAACGGAAGTGGACGAAACCGTGCACCGCAATATTTTAAAACATGACAAGCGTCCGGATGGCCGAAAGTTGGACGAAGTGCGGGATCTTCACGCCGAAATTGGAATTTTAAAACGCGCTCACGGTTCGGCTTTATTCATTCGCGGCAATACGCAAGCATTGGTGGTTACGACTATCGCTCCGCCGGGCTCCGAGCAACTTATTGAAACAATGGAATATTCCGGCAAGCGCAGATTTCTTTTGCACTACAATTTTCCGCCGTATTCGGTTGGCGAGGTTGGCCGCGTGGGTATGCCAGGACGGCGAGAGATCGGCCATGGAGCGTTGGCTCAAAAAGCAGTTCGCAACCTCATTCCACCGCAGGAAGAATTTCCTTATACCATTAGAGTAGTTTCCGAAATTTTGTCCTCTAACGGCTCGTCTTCTATGGCTACGGTTTGCGGCACCTCGCTTTCTTTAATGGATGCCGGCGTACCGATTCCCAAACCGGTCGCGGGTATCGCGATGGGATTAATGGTTGAGCAAAATTCAAGTTCCAAGGTTCAGGCTTCAAGATACAAAGTTCTAACCGACATCCAAGGGCCGGAAGACCATTATGGCGACATGGATTTTAAAGTTGCCGGTACTTCCGACGGTATTCGCGCTATCCAGATGGACGTGAAGATTGATGGATTAACCAATGAAATGCTTAAAGATGGTTTAGCGCAGGCGAAAAAAGCCCGTTTGGATATTTTAAAAGTTATGAATAAAGCGATTGATAAGCCAAACAAAGAGCTTTCCAAATACGCTCCCTGTGTTTTGTCGTTGGATATTAAACCGGATCAAATCGGCGAAGTAATAGGCCCGGGAGGAAAAATTATTAACGGTATTATTGAACGCACTAAAGC
>CAYHXN010000008.1:0-23150 GCA_964360605.1 uncultured Candidatus Saccharibacteria bacterium
TAAGAAGAAGGTTTATAATTACCCGAAAATTAAATAAAAACCTGGGTAAGCCCATTTTTTAATTGATAAAACCTATACATATAATTATACTTTCCTGGGACTAAAGCCGTTTGTGGATAACTTCAAGAAAAAAGGTGATAAAAATCTCCGCACAAATGTGCGGAGATTTTTAAACAAAGTGCGCCCTGAAGGGATCGAACCTTCGACCTCGCCGATGTGAACGGCGCGCTCTACCATTGAGCTAAGGGCGCCCTACTACGCTAAGGTAGAAACTAATGGCGCGAATACAGAAAAAACATAAACAAAAATGGCGCTTATTTCAAGCGCCACGCATTAGATTCTTACGAAAATATCTTCCGAACAACCCCACTGGTTTTCTCAAATGAATCTTGAGTTCTCTAACAACTAAAGCCTTGGCATCTATTTCGGGAAGCTCTGTTTTCGCTATGGAAACAGCTTTAGCGATACAAAGATTACAGGCATTGTAGGGGTTATAAGTTCCTAAAGGACTTTGGCAAAATTTGCAAAGTTTTTTTCGGAATTTCAAGTTAGGTTTTTTTGAGCCTTCGTAATTCTGATGATTTTGAATAGGAGAAATAGTAAAAAATCCTCGTAAAAGATCGGAGTTGTCCAGATTACGCAAATCACGACCGTCGGTTTTCTTCACTGAAAAACCTCCTAAAAACTAGTTATAATTTAACACGTAAAAAATAATAAAACAAGCCCCGAAGGGCTTGTTTTATTTCAACTCTACTGTGCCACCGGCGGTTTCTAGTTTTTTCTTTAACTCTTCTGCCTCATCCTTTTTCATTCCAGTTTTTATTGGTTTAGGCGCGCTATCCACTAAGGCTTTTGCTTCTTGTAATCCAAGACCGGTTACTTCGCGTAAAACTTTGATAACCTGGATTTTTTGCGCTCCGCCATCTTTAAGAACGACGTCCCAAGCAGTCTTTTCTTCAGCGGCTTCTCCGGGGCCAGCACCAGCGGCGGCTACGGGCATCGCGGCAGAAACACCGAATTTCTCTTCCATTTTCTTAACCAAATCTGCCATTTCTATAACTTTTAACTCGCTAACTAAATTGATTATTTGGTCTAATTTTTCCATATAGACTTAAGAATTTTTGACTTCTTTTTGCTCGACCGTTTCCCCCGCCGTAGCCGTTGGCGCCACCACGGGCGCAGTAGGCGCAGCCGTTTCAGCGGGCTTAGCTTCGGTAGGTTGCTTTTTAGCTAATTCCAATAGCAAATACATGAAAGCGCGGAGCGGTCCCGTCGCACCACCCATAATCTGCGCCAATAAAATTTCGCGGGTTGGCAACATAGCTATCGCGGTGAACTGGCTAGTGTCAAGATATGACTTATCCACAAGGTCATAAGCCCCTAAAATTTTGAAGTTTTTCTTTACTTTAATTAAGTCTTTAGAAAATTTATATACCGTTCCCGCCACCGAACTAAGGTCTTTTTCCGAAAAAACTGTTCCTAATTGGGATTCGTATTGAGTGGGGTCAAAATCAATTCCGGCATCTTTGAAAGCCAGTTTTAAAAGCCGCTTTTTAAAAACCTTAAACTGGGCTCCGGCTTTTTTCAGTAAAACTTTTAGTTTATTTATTGATGCCGTATCTACCCCAGAAAAATCGGAAAAAACTAAGGATTGGCTGCCTTTAATAATTTCCGCGCCAGTGGAAATATGTTGTTTTTTTTGTTCTTTTGTAAGCATTTTAAAAAATAAAACGGCTGTTTGGAGCCGTAGATCATTACACCGAGGACTAGTACTTAGTCACTAGGAAAATGTTCCTCGGCGGGATTTATTCCTTTCGGAAACCCACTATCTACGGATTAGTAATAGTTTAGCAAACTAATAAATACTGTCAATGGTGTGTACTGGAATCCTCCCTTCCTCGCCATTCTTGGATTTTTTTATGATTGCCAGACAAAAGAACGCTCGGAACTTTCCATTTCTCAAAAATTTCCGGTTTAGTGTATACGGGATAACTGCCCTTAATGTCCTCTAATGATTCGTATTTTCCTAAAACACCGGGAATATAACGAGATACGGATTCAACCAAAGCCATTGCCGGTAACTCTCCTCCGGAAAGAACATAATCCCCCATAGAAATTTCTTCGTCAGCAATGTGTTGGGCCACTCGTTCGTCCACGCCTTCATAACGCCCACAAATTAAAATTAACTGGTCATATTTAGATAAACGCTTAGCGATTTTTGAATCTAGATTTTTTCCCCGTGTAGAAAATAAAATAACTCTGGTCTTTTGCCCGCCCCTTGCTTGCCCCGCTTTGGCGGTGGTCGCTTGTCGCAGTAAACTTTTTACAGATTTATAAATCGGCTCAATTTTTATGACCATACCCGGTCCCCCACCATAAGGCGTATCATCAACTTTTTTATGCTTGTCGGATGTGTAATCACGCAAGTTGTGGACACCTATTTCAATTAAACCGCTTTTCTGGGCGCGTTTAAGAATTGATTCGTTAAAATATGAATCAAATATATGTGGGAAGATTGTAATAATATCAAACCTCATAGATAAATTATAAACTAAAACGCCACTGAATTGTGGCGTTTTAGTTTTTTTCTCAAGTCTATTCCTGTTCGCTCATCCTCGGACGAGGAACGTGAGTAGAACCTTCCGGCTCTTCAATCTTAAGGTTAACGCGGGCATTATTTTTAATACCGACGATCCTTAAAAGAGAGCGGATGGATTTAGCAGTGGCGCCTTGGCGGCCAACCACTTGCCCCATATCTTGCGGGTGTACTTTCAAAGAAAGCAACACGCCCATCTCATCTACCTTGCGATCAACCTTCACGTCATCCGGGTGATCAACGATAGACTTGACTAGATATTCTAAAAATTCCTGATCAACTCCTGCACTTTTTGCCATTTTTTCGTTCGTTTCATTCAGTTCTAACGACCTTTGAAAACTGTTGCTATTCTAGCAAATAAAGATTCAACTGTCAAGTAGCCTTAAGCAGAGGCTGGTTTTTCTTCTATTTTTGGAGCTTCTACCGAAGTAGGCGCGGGTGCCACCGCAGGAACGGCCTTAGTTACTTCTCCAGATGCCTCTTTGGCAGCATCTTCGGTTTTCTTGGGCTGTTTATGAACGGGGATTTTTTTACCTTCAATAATTCCCGCTCCGATTAAAAGATTATGCGCCGTATCGGTAGGCTTTGCCCCCACTTTAATCCAGTACTGGACTCGCTCCTTTTTCAATTCAAATTTATCGGAACGAGGGTTGTACCAACCCAAATCTTCTACCTTTTTGCCTCCCAAACGATGCTTCTTTTCATCAACGATCAAACGAAAAGCCGCTTGGTGCTTTTTCCCTATACGCTCTAATTTAATAGCCAACATGATTTAGATATTACGCAATTTGTGAAAAAAAGTAAAGAGGCGTTAATGCCTCTTTAGTTAGTGATCCGGACACCGGGTTCCCATCTTCCATCGGCAACGCCCATCAATATGAAGTAAAAGATAAGAATAACAAACGCGGTTACAACAATTGTGGCTGCTATTATTACAAATACTTCTATCCAACGCTGAAGATTACTTCTCACCGACTATCTCATCAATCAAATCTTTAAAATTATACAAAAAGTAGCGCAAATTGCTACTGCTTCAACGCTTCAGCTGATTCTAGTTTCAATGACAGCATTCGTGAAGTTCCGTCCTCTCCCATCGTGATACCGTATAAAACGTCTGCCGCTTCCATGGTGGCACGGTTGTGAGTAACCAGTAAAAACTGGGTTTTTTTAGAAAAACTTTTTATTAATTCAGCAAAACGGCGGGCATTCCGTTCGTCCAACGGCGCGTCCACTTCGTCTAAAACTAAAAATGGCGGCGGGCTAACTGAAATAATAGCGAACAAAGCGGCTATGGAAACCAAACTTCGCTCCCCGCCCGAAAGCATTTCCAGACCACTAATTTTTTTACGAGGAATGCTGACAAAAACTTCCAAACTCCCGTGATCTGCTTTATGTTCTTTGTCCGCGTCTTCCTCTAATTTCTCTAACTCCACTTCTTCGGACTCTAATTTCTCATTTTTAATTTCTAATTTTTGAAGCTTCAGCGATGCCCGTCCCCCGCCGAACATGAGTTTAAAGTACTCATTGAAACGGTCGTTAATGGACTTAAGAGAGTTAGAAAATTCGGTGTGAATTTTTTCATCTAAATCCTTGATTAATTTCCCTAAATCTTCGGAGGCTTTTTCTAAGTCTTCGGACTGCTTGGATAAAAAATTATGGCGCGCTTCTGTTTCTTGAGCTTCTTTCATCATAGCCGGATCCAATTCGCCAATACTACTCAACTCTCCCCGTAGTTTAAGCATTCGCTTTTCAACTTCCTGAAAATCAATTTTCGCGAACTCGTTTTGCGAAAATTGCCCTGAGTGTAAACGAAGAACCTCTTCAAACTCTGCGAGTTTCCTGCCATTTTGGGAAGCCAAATTTTCTAACTCCTGGCGGCGAATATTAATCCTTTCCTGGTCATAAAGCGTCCTATTTCTTTCGTTGTCTAGTAAAGTTAGTTCGTCTTTCTTTTTCTCAACCGATTCAAACGCTTTTTTAAAAACGGAGTTAAATGTTTTTTGCTCTTCAGCTAATTTGTCTTCGGTGGCCACCAGTTCGGCAAGCTCACGATCTAATTCTAGAAGATCCGCGCTCAATTTTTCCTTGCTGGTTTCTAGTTCTTTAGCTTTGAAATTCTGTTCTTCGCCGCCACCAGCCAAAATCCGGTCCATTTTTTTCACTAACTCTGAAAGCAACTCCCGAACTACTCCCCAATCAGTTTTGGTTAAAATATTTTTAATAAGCTCTCTAGATTCTTCTAAAAGCCCAACCGCCTCGCTTGCTTTGATTTCGGACTTCGGTTGTTTCAGTAAAAACTCTATTTGTCCTTCCAAGCGGCCGAGTTCTTTTTGAATTATGGATCGACGATTTAACAATTCTCCTTGGCGTTTTTTAAATTCATTGTAATTCTTGTCTCCTTTAGGTCCAGACTTTTCCACTTCTTGAAGTTGGAATTGCAGTTTTTGGAGTTCGGTTTGCAAAGTTTTCTGACGATTATCCAGATCCAAGAATTTCGGCTTTAGAGACTGAACTTCTTTTTCTAAAACCTCGAGACGGCCACCAAAATACTGCTGTTCCAGCTCTCTCAGTCCTTTTTCTACTTCCGACTGCTTTTCCCACTTGCTCGCCTGACGACGCAATAACCGAAGGTGTGGAGCGATTTCCTCAATTAAAGCTTTTACTTTGTCTAAATTAAGACGAGTGGCTTCCATTCTTAATTCAGCGTCGTGTTTTTTTATTTGGTATTGCCGTAACCCTAACGCCTCTTCAATCATCACACGACGGTCTTGGGGCGTGGCGCGCACAAAAATATCGCTGTTCCCCTGATTAACAATCGTGAGACCCTTCGTTCCTAACCGAGATTTGGCAAAAAAATCAATTATGTCTTTAAGGCGGACTTCCGCTTCATTAATAAGATATTGAGAAATACCGTCACGACTCACTTTTCTTGTAACCGAGATTTCTTCATAATCCAGCGGAAAAAATTTGGTCCGGTTGTCAAAAACCATCGTTACTTGCCCAAGCCCCATCCGAGAACGCTGTGGCGTGCCCGCGAAGATTAAATCCTCGGCCTTCGCGCCGCGGATATTTTTAGCTTCCCGCTCGCCCAAAAGCCACCGTACGGCATCAATCACGTTGGACTTGCCACTACCATTCGGACCGACAATAGCAGTAATCCCGTTAGTTAAAGAAAAGGTGGTCTTATTCGCGAAAGATTTAAACCCTACGAGCTCCAAACGCTTCAGGTACATTACATTATCTTATAAATTTTGGCGTCGCGAAGCAACGGGGAAAACTACCTAATAAAAACCCTCCAATAGCTATTGGAGGGGGGCTTCTTTATGTTTATTAAAATCAGATATGAGCTGGTCTAATTCTTCACCGGTCAAAGTTTCTCGCGAACTCAATTCTTTAGCAAGATAATCCAATAATGGCTCGTTCTTGCCCAATTCTTCCCAGGCCTTTACTTCAAATCTTTGCAAAATATTTTTTATTTCGCAATCTATTTCCCGCTTCGTTGATTCAGAGCAATCAAGGCCGCTCTTTCCGAAGAAATTTACCTCGCCTTCGCCTAAAAACATTAAACCGGCTGACGCTCCCATTCCAAATTCACAAATCATTTTTCTAGCTATTTCAGTCGCCTTTTGTTGATCATTACAAGAACCACCAGAAGGATTGTCTTTGAATTTAAGCCGTTCTGCCGCCAGACCTCCTAAAGCGACAGTCAACATTTTCTCTATATCATTCTTGGTTGGTAAATACTGCTCTTCTTGAGAAAAATGAGTGGCACCCAAACTAAATCCGCGCGGAATGGTGGTAATCTTACGAACGGTTGATTTTCCAATAAGAAAGTAGGCGCTCAACGCATGACCCAGTTCGTGATAAGCAACTCGCTGGAGCTCTTCCTTAGAAAGTACGAGTTTCTTAGCCGGGCCTTGATGCCGCTTATCAATAGCTTCGTAAATATCTCCTTGGGTAATAGATTCCCGACCGTCAACAATCGCGATTCTTCCTCCTTCTTGGATAAAATTCGCCAAGTCGGCACCGGAAGCGCCGGGAGTATCTTGAGCAATCTTCTTCAAATCAACATCAGAAGCCAGCCCTACTCTTAGACTGTGAATTTTCAAAATTTCCTCTCTCCCTTTGGCATCCGGTAATCCAAAAACAACGGTGCGGTCAAATCGTCCGGGGCGTATCAAAGACGGGTCTAAAATATCCGGCCGGTTAGTAGCCGCTAAAACAATCACAGCGGCGCCTTCTTCAAAACCGTCCAGCTCCACAAGAATCTGGTTTAAGGTTTGTTCTCTTTCATCATGACCGCCACCCAAACCACTGCCTCGGCGCCGTCCAACGGCGTCAATTTCATCAATAAAAATCACCGCCGGAGCGTTCTTTCTGGCTTGATCAAATAAATCCCGCACACGAGAAGCGCCGACACCGACAAACATTTCTACGAAATCGGAACCGGAAATAGAAAAATAGGACGCGTTAGCTTGGTTAGCGACAGCTTTTGCCGCCATAGTTTTACCGGTACCGGAAGGTCCGATGAGCAAAATACCCTTTACTGGATGAATGCCTAGTTTCCTATATTTTATTGGGTTTTTCAAAAATTCTACTATATCTTGAACTTCTTTCTTAGCTTCATCGCATCCGGCAATATCGTCAAAACTCACACTCGGCCGTTTTTGGACTAAACGGGCGCGGCTTTTGCCGAAATTGAAAACACCGCCATTTTTTTGAGACATGGGCCGCATAAAGAAAAAGTAGAAAATTCCTATCAAAAACAACCAGGGAACAATGCTCCAGAAAAAACTCCACCACCCAGAACCATATGCCACCGTAACAGAAACTCCCTTTTTCACCGCCTCCGCTTCAAGATTCTTTACGTCAACCACATAGGCCCAAATTTTGGCGCCATCTTTAAGTTCGGCGGTGACTACGCTATCACTGACAGAAATTTCCAACGCCTTTACGGTATTATTTTCTAAAACCTTGTAAATTTCGGTCGCGGAAACTTGAACCGATTTTTTCGCGGTAGTACTAAAAACATTCGTGACTAAAAGGAAAGCAGTAAGCCCAACGATAACCCAAAGAAGCCACGGAGTTTTCCTGGGCATCTTATCCACGCCACTTCAAACAACTACAATGAGTGAAACATAAAAACTATCGCTTTTCTAGAGCGGCGCGCGCCGCCGCTACCTCCGCGTCTTGTTTAGAAGCACCTTGTCCGGTCGCCAAAAGTTCGTCACCGATGTAAACTCCAACAACGAATATTTTCGCGTGATCCGGACCGGTTTCTGATAAAACTTTATAAGTAGGCGTGAGTCTTTTGGAGGCTTGAAGTTTTTCTTGGAGCGAACTTTTAGAATCTTTGTAAAGTCCTTTTTTAATTACTTCGTCTAAGTGGCCAAGAATAGCGTCAACAACTAATTTTTTGGATTTTTTGTAATCACTATCCAGATAAACAGCGCCGATCACCGCTTCTATGGCATTGGCTAAAATTACTTCCCTGGCCTTGCCGGTATCCTTAGACTCCCCCCGAGATAGTAAAATATGTTGTTCTAAACCAACTTCTCGCGCTACTTCGGACATCATTTGATAATTAACCAAAGCGGCGCGTAAAGCCGTTAATTGGCCCTCCGGCTGATCGGGAAAACGATTATATAACTCTTCGGTAACCGCCAATTCTAAAACCGCGTCTCCTAAAAATTCCAGCCGCTCGTTATGGGGCACTCCCCAATTAGGGTTTTCGTTCAGATAGGAGCGGTGAGTTAATGCTTCTTTTAATAAATCCTTATTTTTGAATTTATAGTCAAGAGATTTTTCTAATTTGGATAAATCCATAATTTAGTCATTGAGTTAATTACTTTTCTTTTTCTTCTTTTGGTGTTTCTTTTATTTTTCCCGATTCCACTAACTGCTTGTAAATGGTACCTAAAACGCCGTTAATAAATTTTCCGGAGTTTGGACCGCCGTAATTTTTGGAAACCTCAATGGCCTCGTTAATCGCTACCTTCGGAGGCACTTCTTCGGGGTCAGCATATAAAAGCTCGTAAAGACCGATTCGTAAAGTATTCCGGTCTACAACGGCAATTTGCTCAAGTGGCCATTCTGGGGCGGCTTTTTCAATAATTTTATTCAGTTCATCTAGGTGTTCAATTATACCCTTCAGCAAACGCCAGGCGAATTCTGGTTCATCAATTCCGGGCGCGAATTCCGCCAAGTTCCGTTCCAGAATTTTGACTAAATCGGGTTGTTCCGCCTTTAACTGGATCCCGTCTTCCTTATTTTTATCATTTGAATTCACGCGGCGGAATTTATAAAAATCCCACTCATAAAGAGATTGCAGAACTACGGAACGAACAAGTTGTCGAGTAGCCATATTCTTAACTTACGAAAGTACGAAAATTTACGAAATTACGAAAAATTGACTATAAAATTACTTTGATTTATAAGAACCGCACTGTGAACAGGCTTTGTGTGGTAATACTGGGCCTTGGCAATTAGCACAGACAAAAATACTGGTTTTCTTTAAAGCCAAATGAGACCGCCTGCGGCCCACTTTAGATTTAGAATGATGTTTTACTGGTACGCCACCCATAGTAATCAATCTTAAATTCCAAAACTCAAAGTCTAAAAGGTTTTGATATTTGAAATCTAATCCTTAAGTTTCATTTTAATAAATTTACTGCAAAAAGTCAATCTATGAATAGCCGAGGGGCCGTATCGTTTAATAGCTATTAAATGGGCCATAGTCCCGTATCCTTTATGCTCATCAAAACCATATTGGGGGTATTTTTTATGGTAGCGCTTCAGTAAACGGTCGCGGCTGACTTTGGCAATAATAGAAGCGAGTTTTATGGAATTAAATTTTTCATCGCCGCGCACAATGGTACGAGCGATAAGTTTGTTGCGACAAGCGAAAAGTAAACTTTTATTTAAAAAGAGGCCGCCATCCAAAAGAATATATTGCCGACTACTATGTCGTATTTTACATTTAACTAGTAACCGTTCTGCTGCGCGTGTAGCCGCCAAATTCGCCGCTTGGGAAATGTTAATTCGGTCAATGATTTTAGGATAAACGCTCGCCACGGCATGAAAAATTCGAGGTTGGATTTTAATATACTTAGCCCAGCGCTCTCTTTGGTTCGCGGTTAGCTTTTTAGAATCTCTTAGAGGAAGTTTGAAATTTATTCCGTCAGATGACGGGTGAAATTTAAAATTATAGGGCAAGGCAACGGCGGCTACCGTCACTGGTCCGGCTAACGGTCCCCTCCCTACTTCATCAAGACCAATAATGTATTTGCTTATTGCCATAGGTTTATTTTACACTAGATAAAGTTTCTTTGAGGTAAGATATATGACAAGAATGGTTTGGGTTGGATTTGTTTTTCTGTACGGATGCGGATTGTGGTCTAAAGCGGAAAATTTACCGGAAGCAAATACTTCACCGTGGAAATTTGATCTTGATTTTAAAGAAAATGCCGCGCCTAGCGAAAAAGAAATTGGCGCCGAGGAGATATTCAGTAAATACGGAAGTGTTCAATTAGTACCTTCCGGAGAAAGCATCCACGGATTATTGGGAGTAAAGCGATCCGGTGACGTTATGCACTTATCCGCCGTATACTTGGGGGAGAATACCAAAGGAGAAAAGTTCCTACTGTCAGCCGGGCATTTGGATAATAAGTTTTTCCAAATTCAGAATGTATTCGCCTATTTTTCCCACACTACCGATCCCCCGGTTGAAGCCGAACTATTAATCATAGACCGCGTTTTGGACTGGGCTCTTTTGAAAATAAAAGATAAAAACTTTAAAGTGCCTAAACGAGCTCCTCCAATCGGTAACTCTGATAATCTTGTTCTAGGACAAAAAGTTTTTGCTATCGGTTCTCCCCTAGGCTATTCCCACTGTATTAGAGAAGGAATAGTGGTAAATCTTAGCACGGCGCAAAATTATTTTTTTACTCAGCCTAAACTGATAATGCACCAATGCCCGATTAACCCGGGAGATTCCGGCGGCGGACTCTATAACGCAAAGGGTGAACTTATAGGATTAAATGTTATGGGACGCGAAGCTCCTAATTGGGTACTTTTCGCGGTGCCTATTGAAGACATCTTAAAAGTATTAAAGAGGACTGAAAAAGCTGGCTATGTTGAACACCCCTTCCTGGGATGCAAAGCCTGGAATACTTGGGATCTTAGCTCCAGAGATTTAGCGGAAGTCGGAATTGAGAGGCCGCCAAAAACGGGGGTACTGATAACTAAAATAGAAAGAGGTTCGCCGGCGGAAAAATCTGGTCTAAAACCCGGAGATGTATTAATTTCTTACGACGGGCGATTCCCTAAAGACTATAACGATTTGAGCAGATATATTATTTGTGAGTGTGAAGCGGGCCAAACTATAAATCTAGTCATTGATCGGTATGGAACAGAAATTCAGATTGCCGCCCAATTAGGAAAATTGGAATAAATGAAAAATACCCTCGCTAAGCGGGGGTATTTTATTTATCTATTGAAGAACGTCTTTTAACCAGGCCTTGATTATGTCAGCCGGAACCGAAGCGGCAAAAGCAATATTCTTTCCAGAGTCTGAATTCAATAAAGATACTCTTCCAACATCCATCGCGACTACCTCTCCTTTAAGATTAAGCACCGCGCCGCCGCTACTTCCTTGTCCTACCACGGCAGAATGAAGCATGAAAAAACGCTCCTGCTTGTAGATATGATTTTTCTTAAGAATCTTACCCATAGCCGGAATAAACTTTTTTATATTCTCTCCAACTTCCGGAAAACCGATGTTCATAATAGGATCCCCTTCTTTTATTAAGGCGGGGTCAGCGAAAGTAGCTGACTGCAAATACCACGGCTTAGAATTGCTGAATTTTAAAGCCGCGATGTCGTCTTTTGGATGCAAGGCCTGAATTTCCAAGTCAAAATAGAAATCGGGGTTGCCTTTTAAAATGACATAAATGTTTTTTGGCCGATTACCCGCGTCAATCACATTGTGCTTGGCGGTAATTACTAAAAGCAAGTCGTTGTGCTTATACAAAAACCCTGCCCCCGAATAGACCTCGTCCTTCGCGCCATTTTTACCGGAAAAAACCGAGTGAATTTCCGCGGCGAAAACCGCTTTCTGATAAACTTCGGCGAATTCTCCCAACCTTTTCTCAAACGCAAGTTCCTGGTTTTTCGGCGCTTCCTTAGAATCTTGAGTGAAAACAAGATTGGAAATTGAAACGATTGCCAACATGATTAAAGAAAACACTTTCATGATCCACCTGTTTCAAAAAAGCTTTGGATATTTTAAAACAAAACGGATAAAAAATCAAGTGTAGAAATTTTCTTGTGATTCTTTAAGAATTTCTTTAGAATTTAATTAATTATGTCTAAGTTTGTACACCTTCACACTCATTCCCACTATTCCCTCTTAGATGGGCTAGCCAAGATTGATGAATTAGTAGCCCGCACTAAGGAGTTAGGGATGAATTCTCTCGCTATTACCGATCACGGTAACGTTTATGGCGCCGTTGAGTTTTACAAAAAGGCCAAGGCGGCTGGCATCAAACCGATTTTAGGAATTGAAGCGTATATCGCGCCCGGAGACCACCGAGATAAGACCCCAAGCGCCGGAGAAAAGTATTATCATCTTATTTTGCTCTGCAAGAATAATGCTGGTTGGAAAAATCTTTTAAAACTTATAACCAAGGCTCACCTGGACGGTTTTTACTACAAGCCGCGAATGGATAAACAAATGTTAAAAGAACACTCGGAGGGATTAATCGCTCTTTCGGCCTGTATCTCCGGGGAGGTGGGACGCCATTTGCGAAATAATAAACCGGCGGAAGCAGAAAGGTCCGCGAAAGAATATTCAGAGATATTCGGACCGGGTAATTTCTTTATTGAGATCGGCAAACATCCAGGCATTAAAGAAACGGTTAAGGTTTATGACAACTTAGTCGCTCTTTCACAAAAAACGGGTATTCCACTCGCGGCTACCCAAGATATTCACTATCTAAAAAAGGAAGATGCGCAGTACCACGACATCTTGTTGGCGGTTCAAACCGGCAACAAAGTCGCGGATAGCGACCGATTGACTCTCAAGGATGACGATTTTTCCATGCGTTCTCCAGAAGAAATGGCGGAGTTATTTAAAGATTGTCCGGAAGCAATAGAAAATACCGTAAAAATCGCTGAGCAATGTAATACGGAGTTGGAACTCGGTAAAATCCACATTCCCAAGTTTCCTCTACCAGAAAACGAATCGTCCTCGTCGCTATATTTAAGAAAAATTATTAAAGAAAAGCTGTCTAACAGATTTAAAGACATTACTCAGGAAATAGAACAACGACTGGATTATGAATTTGGAGTAATAGAAAAAATGGGTTTCGCGGATTACTTTTTAATTGTCCAAGATTTTATCAACTGGGCAAAAATCCGTGGCATCGTCGTGGGGCCGGGTCGCGGATCCGCAGCGGGCAGTTTAATTTCCTATATTTTAGGAATTACCGATGTTGACCCGTTGAAATATGATCTCCTTTTTGAAAGGTTTTTGAATCCGGACCGCATCCAAATGCCGGATATTGATATTGATTTTACCGATCGCCGGCGCGACGAGGTATTTGGTTATTTACAGGAAAAGTACGGACAGAACAGTGTCGCCCACATCATCACCTTTGGAACTATGGCGGCTCGCGCGGCAGTTCGGGACGTCGGTCGGGCTCTAGGTATTAGTTATAGTTTTTGCGACCAGCTCGCTAAAATGATTCCTTTTAACTTTGACATCGCGCAAACAATGGAAATTAAAGAAGTGAAGGATCTTTACGACACTAATCCTGATGCTAAAAAAATTCTGGATGCCGCGAAACATTTGGAAGGCGTTGCCCGCCACGCCTCCGTTCATGCTTGCGGTACGGTTATCTCCGGCGAACCGCTCATGGAATATATGCCGCTCCAACGCGCGCCCCAAGACGACAATGTGATTATGACCCAGTTTGAAATGCACAGCGTGGAAGATTTGGGGCTTTTGAAAATAGATCTTCTGGGATTAAAAAACTTAACTATTATTGAAGATACTATCCGATTGGTGAAAGAATTTCGTAATGAAACGGTGACTATCACGAACATTTCTCATACCGACAAAAAAACTTTTCAACTTCTTAGGGCTGGAGACACGACGGGCGTTTTCCAATTTGAATCCAGCGGAATGCGGCGTTATATGAAGGACATTAAACCCACCGAGTTGGAAGACTTAGTGGCTTTGGTGGCGCTCTATCGCCCAGGCCCGATAGACTTGATTCCTTCCTACATCAAGCGCAAGCATGGACAGGAAAAAGTAGAGTATCTTCACCCCAGACTGGAACCGATTCTTAAAAACACCCACGGCATCGGCATTTATCAAGAACAGATGATGCGTATTGCCCGCGATTTAGCCGGTTATACGCTCGCGGAAGCGGACACGCTGCGCAAAGCCATTGGCAAGAAAATTAAAAAATTGCTGGACGAACAACAGGAAAAGTTAATGAAGGGCATGATTGCCAACGGAATTGATACTAGAACCGCTGCCGCGATCTGGGATTTATTCCCGCCATTCGCGCGCTATGGATTCAACCGGTCCCATGCCGTTTGTTACGCCTTAATTGGTTATCAAACCGCTTATTTAAAAACTTGTTATCCGATTGAATTTATGACCTCTTTATTGAACGCCGATTCCGGAGACGTAGAAAGAATCGCTTTTCTAGTAAGCGAAACCAAAAAAATGGGGATTGAAGTTTTGCCGCCGGACATTAATAAAAGCTCTTCTTCCTTTGCTCCGGAAAATCAAAATATTCGCTTCGGCTTAACTGCTATTAAAAATGTTGGCAACAATATTATTGACGTGATTATTGAAGAACGACAAAGAGGCGGGCCTTTTACTAATCTAGTTTCTCTATTAAGCCGGGTCCAACATAAAGACCTGAATAAAAAATCGCTTGAGAGCTTAACTAAATCTGGCGCGTTGGATTCGTTGGGCGTTGAAAGAAGCATGGCACTCGCGAATTTAGAAGATATTCTTAAATTCAACGGCTTGGTTAAAAAAGAATCCCGTAGTAATCAAATTGGGCTTTTCGGCGGAGCGACGCTCGCTACTTCGCTAAGACTAAAACCGGCTCCGATGGCCTCGGCAGTAGAAAAACTAGCTTGGGAGAAAGAGCTTTTAGGGCTTTATATTTCCGACCATCCATTAAACAGCTACCGCAAGCAAATGGAAGCGCTTCAAACTCAACCGATTAAGGATGTGCTAGCCTCGTCCGATCAGCGACGCCAGCGCGTCATTGGCGGAATGATTGCTAAAATCCAAAAAATTATTACCAAAACCGGCCAGCCGATGATTTTTGCCAAGGTAGAAGATTTTAACGATTCCATAGAAGTTTTGGTGTTTAACGACACCCTGAAAAAAAATCCCGCCGCGTGGGAAGAGAATAAGGCGGTATTAATAGCCGGACGGCTGTCTATCCGTAATGGAGAACCGAAATTTATTTGCGACGAGGCGCGGGTACTCTAATAAATTATTTAATCTGTACGGTATCTTATTCGCTCATTCTCGTTCGTCCAGCGACTCACTGCGAGGTTTCGGCCTTTTCGTTCCGATATCGCATCGGAAACCATGCCGAAAAGGCCTCAAAATCCGCTAATAAGATACCGTGCAGTTTTTCAAAATGCCCGCGCCTCTCTTTTTGTTGTTGGAAGATAAGGAATAAAAATCCCGCTGGTTAGCGGGGCGATTTTTCTAGTGGATATTTTTGTTTAAAGAACTCTAGAATTTCATTTTTATCGTCATCGGATAATGGTTGAAGCTTCTCTCCTTCTTTGGGTTTTGGCGACCAACGCTTCCAGGGATTGGCGGTTACTAATAAGCTAAAAGCTGGTTCATCAAGAGGTCGGACATAACGCCAGCCGTCAGGGTGTGTCATTTCATAAACGGTACCGGCTGGTAGAATCAGTTTTGCGACTATTGGCGGTGGTTCATCACCGGACCCAAAACCAATTGCCATCTCATAACGTCCGGAAAGAATTCTCATAGCCGATGGCCAAGGATGCGGGTGAAACAACGCTTCACCCTCTTTACAAGGAAAAATTTTATGAAGAGAAATTCGGTAACTATCCCAATAACCCCACACTCTTTTTACAAATGGTTGATGGTAATTAACGTCAAGCGTATTCCACTCACTTTTCGGATTTGAAAACCAACTAGGTAAATCTTCTTCAAGCATTTCTAATGCTGTTAACATGGAAAGTGTCCCAATGGGCCGTACTGGTCGTCCAGCTCTATAATCTCCACTCCTAGTAGCAAAACACGGGCCGCAAAAAGTTTTCCAATCTCTTGTGTTCACTAGTAGACCATTATGGCTAAATTCACAACCCTTAACTCCGCAATCAGCGCAAACCGCCTTAGGCATATCTCCACGAGTCGTGTCGGCCATTTTTTACCTCAAAAAAGCTGAGGTGATCTTAGCAAAAAAATTTTCTTATGTCAACAGAATTGCTACTAAATTATTTATCCGTATAATTGAGATATATGCGAGACCATCGCGAATTAGGGCAACAATTGGATCTTTTTTCTTTTCATGAAATCGCTCCCGGAGCGCCGTTTTGGCATCCCAAAGGAATGATAATTTTTAAAGAGTTGGAGCGTATGGCTAGGGAAATGAATCAAGAAGAGGGTTATGACGAGATTTCTACGCCGATAATGGTAAAAGAAGAGGTCTTTGAGAAATCCGGTCATTGGCAGCATTATCGGGAAAATATGTTCTATTTTGCTAATCCTCGCGACGAAAAGGAGGTTCTGGTGGTAAAACCGATGAATTGCCCAGAATCCACCTATGTTTTTAATTCTACCGTCCGGAGCTACCGAGAATTACCTCTGCGGCTGGCAGAAATCGGACGTCTGCATCGCAACGAACTATCCGGCACTTTAGGCGGGCTTTTCCGAGTTCGGCAAATTACCATGGACGATGCTCATTTATATGTAATGCCCAATCAAGTGGAAAAAGAAATCGGACGCATTATTAAAACCATTGACCGGTTTTACGCTATGTTCGGATTCAAAACTAGTTATGTTCTAGCAACCCGGCCGGAAAAAATGCTGGGCGAAGCAGCGGATTGGGATAAGGCGGAAAACGCCCTAAAAAAAGCCTTGGATAAGTCTGGTATTCAATACAAAGTTGCCGCCGGCGAAGGGGCCTTTTACGGTCCTAAAATTGAGGCGCATCTTAACGATTCCCAAGGACGCGACTGGCAAATGGGAACCGCCCAGCTGGATTTAGTAATGCTTCCAAAACAATTTGAGACTTATTATATTGATGAAAAAGGAGAAAAGAAAATGCCGTGGGTCATTCACAGAGCTATCTTTGGTTCTTTTGAAAGGTTTATTGGGGTTTTATTGGAACACACGGATGGTAAGCTTCCGCTTTGGCTCTCCCCAATTCAAGTCGCGATTTTAAGCATTGGCGAAACACAAGTAAAATACGCTAAATCCTTAGCCAAAAAATTGGAGAAGGTGGGTATTCGCGTAAAACTGGACGACTCCGGAGAAACCATCGGCAAAAAAATCCGAGAAGCGGAAATCAAAAGAGTCCCATATTCCTTGATTGTCGGCGACAAAGAATTGCAAGCGAAAACTGTCAGCGTCCGACATTTTATCAAAGGGACGCTAGGCGAAGAAACACTGAACAATTTTAAAAAAATGGTGACTAAAGAAATAAAAGAAAAATCCTCCTAACCGGAGGATTTTTTGATTGTGACGACTATTTTGTCCTCTAAAATAACGTCTACCGATTCAATGCTTAAGGCACGCCCCAGGTGAAAATCCAACCAATATTCCTCACCCGACTCAAGAATTCGCCAGTTATTTTTGATTTTGATTGCTTGACACCAGTTTTCTTCATCTCCTTCCAATCCCCAGAACTTAATCACTAAACTGTTAAAAATATAAATTTCTTTTCCACCAGCACCGTCCTTTTTGTACGTTATCTGGCCACCAAACCAAAAACGCGTAGTGTGTTTTTTCCATTCCTCCAATACCTTGTCTTCCACATTTTTAGTGCTTTTAGCAGCATCAAACGCGCAAATAGAAAATTCGGGATCGTCGGAATCACTGGGTCTTGCCCATTTTGGCAAGGCATATAAATCCTTGAGAGCAACGGCATTCCATTCGGGCTGAGAATAATCAGGCGTATCGACGTGCTTCACTTTTGTACCTTAATAATAAGTTCTGTTTATAATATCGCTTCTTTAATTAAGTTTCGCAATACCTCCGGATTCCCCTTGCCTTTTAACGCGGCCATGGATTTCCCAACTAAAAATTGCAGAGCATTGGCTTTGCCTTTTTTATAGTCCGCTACCGCTTGGGAATTTTCAGTAATAACTTTCTCTATCACTATTTTCAACTCTCCTTCATCTGAAACTTGAGTGAGGTTTTCTGTTTTGATTAACTCTCTGGGATCTAAACCAGTTGCTTCCATCTTTTTAATAAGATCCTTAGCAGTTCGGCTGGAAATTTCGTTTTTTGCCGTAATTAGAATTAGGTCGGCAAAATTCTCCGGTGTTATCCGAGATTCGGCCACGGAAAGACCGCTAGCGGCGAGATGTCCGAGAAAATCAGAGGTTAGGTAATTTATGGCCAACGGTATAGTTTTGATTTTAAGCGAGGCGTCTTCCTCTAAAAGCTCTGAAGCGGTGTTTTCGAAATAATCTGAAAGCGCTGGCTCGGAAATTAAAAGATCTGTCTGCGGCTCCGTCAGGTTGTATTCTTTTTGAAACCGGATTCTTTTTTCCTGCGGTAATTCGGGTATTTCCCGCTTGAGTGCCGTCAAATCAAACTTACTCATATCCAACGGCGGCAAGTCCGGTTCTGGGAAATATCGGTAGTCGTGTGCTTCTTCCTTAAGACGCTGGGAAACGGTCTTACCTTTATCGGCGTCCCAGCCACGAGTTTCCTGCACCACTTTACCGCCGGATTCCAGAACCTCTTCTTGGCGCTTGATTTCATATTCAATCGCATCATGCACCGCCTTAAATGAGTTGATGTTTTTAACCTCCACCTTCGTTCCTAACTTGTCGCTTGCCTGTCCCGCCTTGGCGGCGATTGCTTTATCCTTGTCACTTAAAGAAATGTTCGCTTCTACTCTCATTTGCCCTTTTTCCATATTGGCATCAGAAATTCCCAGACAACGCAAAATCAGCTGGAGTTCTTTGGCAAACGCTACCGCTTGTTCGGCGGAATGAATATCCGGTTCGGTTACCAGTTCCATCAGCGGAACTCCGGCGCGGTTGAAATCGACGAGCGAATAGGTAGCCCCTCGATTCTGCTCGGAGACTAAAAAATCTCTAGTTGCTGAGCCCGTCGAAGCACTACCTTCTGAATGAAGTAATCGGCCTGTGTCTTCCTCCAAATGAATGCGACGCAATTTAACCCCATTAAGAATCCCTCCAAAAATCAATGGTAGATCGTATTGAGAAATTTGATAACCCTTAGGCAGATCGGGATAAAAATAATTTTTACGGTCAAACTTAGAAAATCGCGGGATATCGCCTTGTAGGGCCATGCCGATTTTTAAAACCGCCTCCACTGCTTTTTTATTGATAGTCGGAAGCGCCCCTGGCTGGCCGGTACAAACAGGGCAGATATTCGTATTGGGATGCTTTTCCTCTGGGTCGTTTAAAGAATCGCAGAACATTTTTGTCCTAGTTTTTAATTCGGCGTGGACTTCTAAACCGACGGTGAGTTGATATTTGGCCATTGTTTATATAATATCGCATTTTTCGGGGTTAAAAAATAACCTCATATTTACATGAATTTTTTACATGCCTTTTACTTGTACCATTATCTCGCCATGGCGAGATAATGGTACACAATTTTAGTTGGTTATATAAAAATCTCTCCGACGCGTCGGAGAGAAAAATTACTGGGCATGGAGACGCTTAACAAGAATGGCCATAAATTCTTCGTTGGTCTCTTTTATTAAAACCGCCAACAAAATCGCGTCTACTGATTTCAACTCTTGTTTTGTGTTCTGGTCTTTGGTTTCTTGGAGAACACGCCAAAGTGGGGTAAATTTTTCTGAAGAAAAAACCCGCCATCGGTTTCCCTCCCTTAAAGCCCAAAAAGACCGCGGTTCATCTTTAAGACCCCAAAAAATAAGTTGGGTTTCTTGGTGAAAAATTTTTATTGCCGTTCCCTCGCCCGACCCTTTTTGATAACGTAATTTATGCGCGATGAAAAAAGACCGCGGTTCGGAATCCAACAACTTTTCGTGTTCAGAGAGCTCGTCTTTTAAAGGATCGTAATAAACGTAGGCTTCGGATACAAATGACCAAGTTGAGAAATCCGGAACGGCTTTTTCTGAATTCACTTATACACCGTAAACTCAATTAGCGGGTAACTAACGTCACCTTGAAAAACTAACGTCCGCACAAATCGCCGTCTTAAAATGACTATTTTACATACATAAGTTTCGGAAGAAAAAGTGCACCAGCGCTTGAGGTAAAAAACCGAGAACAGGCCTCGCGCGGTATCTGGCCCATTATCGCTGACTGACCAGAATTTTACCCGCTCACCTTTAGCTAAAATATCCCAGGATTCTCCCAATAAAGAACTATTGCATTCCTGGTAAGAGCTCTTAATCGCTACAAATAAAAGGTGTTTCTTGCGCTGAATTTTCCGCTTGTATTCCAAAAATTGCTTTTTCTTGTCGTCAAAATAAATCAGCTCTTTTTTTGTCAATTTCCATTGACTAAAATCTGGCGGGTTTTTTATTTTTTTTGGAAGCATTTTCTCACCACAAATGCTGTAAAAGTTCTTTCGGAGTCGCTATCGCTTCATGCCGAATATAGGCATTAGCTGATGGTTCTTCGTACAATTCATCCGGGAATTCCCCCATCAAAATCGGTTTTTGCAAAGCAAAAAGGTGCTTTCCTAAAACAGCCGCCGCTACCAATTCCCCATGAGTATTGTTACCAATGTAACCATGCGGATTGAAAATAAAGCAAACGTCGGCGATACGAATATTATCGTTGTGCTCAAGAACTTTTTTCGCCACGGTAAGGGAATAAATCGGATTTTTCAAACGCTCTATCTCTGGTAAATCTTTAACCTTAGCGACGACGTCATCGTTAAATTTTGGGTCATAAATAATAAGTTTTCGGTCTTTGGGAGTTGCTGTTTTTAAAGTATTTATAAATTCTTTCAATTCTTTAGCAAATCGCTGGCTGGAACAAAATATGACCGACTTCATCGCTATTCTTTTTAAAAAGCTGTTATTAGAGTAACAAAAAAGCCGGGCTTTTAACAAGCTCGGCTATTTCACGATTTCCTCTATTTCTTTTTTTCCAAATGAAGACCGTTACTATTAATAATTTTTAGGCGCTGGAAAATTTCTATAAAAGTCGGGGTGGCTTGCCTCTTTCTAATCAATTCTAATATTTGCCGGGTACTTAAAAATTTTACAAATCGGTGTTTATCTTTTTCTCTACGACACGCCTTACCAGAATACGAAGTAACCCGGAAAACGTGCCAAATGTGTTTTTGGGCGCCTCGATCGCACTTACCTGGTATTTTCGCGTAAAGCTTTCTTTTCGTGCGTTTAACGATTAACCCTGTTTCTTCGTAAATTTCTCGTTTTAGCGCTCCTATAGCGCTTTCGCCAACCTCTATATGTCCAGCCGGCAAACCTAATCCGCAAGGTATTTTCTTCCTATAAAGAACCAGATAGTAACCACGGCTGTTTGTTATAATGGCGCCGACGCTCCGACAAAGTTTGCCGTTGGGTCTTTTAGCCATCTTATTTCCTCCCCAGACCTTTCTTTACTTCCAAGCAATGATTGACGCCAAAAAGTTTCTGTTTCTCCACAAACTCTTCCGGCGTACTTACAAAAAAGTCTACAAATTCATCAAAAATTACTTCGTCTTCGTAGTGCGGTTCAAGGGCGAATATCGGCATGTGCAATTCTTGGCTAGTCATAAAGAACTCTCCGAAAGTATTCCAGCCAACATAGCCGCCTGGATTGTAAATAAAACACGTCCCGCTGTATGCTTTAACTTTTCTAAGCCGTTCAGCGTGAGCCATTGCCATACCAGGAACACGCGTTTTATAACTCCATGCCTTCAACCGGTTAGGCTCACTTTTCTTAATCATCTTTTTACGATGGCGGCGAAAATCCGGTTTCAAAATCCAAAGATTGGTCAATTTATTCACCTCGTTCATAAAATGCTGGACTTCTTCCTTAAAACGCTGACTGGTACAAAAGACGACTGGTTTTAATATGGGCTTGGAAATTATTAACAACATATTGTCTGGTAAAATTATTTTATGCTGATTAATAATTTTCTCTGACTGCATCCTTTTTCCTCTCTCAAAGAACAAATTCAGTACTGCCATTAGTGTATTCAATAATAAAAAAACCCGCAATAGCGCGGGAGTATTTTTGAGATAGGTTCTAGATAATGCCAATGTTCTTTAATATGTAATACCAAACCGGTTCCAAACCCATACCCCAATACCATTCTTCATCGGTGCGGTTCTGCTCTGCAGATTGAGGATTGCCGAAGATTGCTAACGTCAGTTCCCCTACTCTGCTATACGGGATTTCGTATTTTTCCATAAAATATTCGGTGCGCTTAGCTAGTCGCTTTACCTCCTTCGGTGATGCCCAGAAAAATCTCTTGGCGTCGCTACCAGCCTTTACTTCGCCGCTCCATTTTAAAGCTCGGTAAGTTTCCCAATTATGGTAATCACCGTCTTCACGTTTGCAGGGATTGTAAATTTCTCTGGCGAATTCCGGTTCGCTTTGGGTAATCGTTATTCCAACTTCTTCACTGGCTTCACGATTGGCCGCTTTTTCAAAACTGTCTCCATCGCGATGGCCGGCCGGTAAGGCGTACGCTTTCGGGTAATTATAACGCTCAATCATCAGTAGTTGGTCACCGCGATAAATCCGAACGCCGACGCTCGTGTGGTCGCAGGTTTTCGGCATATTGCGCCCATCAAAAAACCGATTAAATTCTAACAAACTACAAGCTAAAAAGCAACTTCCGCCGAAAATAAAAAACCGCCTCGACCAAAGTCTCGGCAGTGATTTTTTATTCAAATGGTAAAGGTATGCTTGTGTTCTTCGCTACGGTCGCATTGTTTGCACCAGCCCTGTACGCCAGGGATTCCCGGGACGCCTTGTCCTTTAATAATCTCTCTCCAATTGTCGCCGTATTTTTTCCTAAACTCTTCTATGGTTTTTTGCGCTGCCTCTCTGGCTTCCCTTTTCCAACGTTCCAAGGTGGCTTCATCAACTTCGAGCGGCGGCTTAGATTCAACGTTATCCACCTTTATCCTCCTTTTCAAGTGCTAGCTATAGTTTAATTGTAGCACAAATTACTCAATAACCTCTATCCCCATATTTTTAGCTGTTCCAGCGATAATCCTCATCGCCGCTTCCATATCAGAAGTATTAAGATCTATCATCTTCCGCTCGGCGATTTTGCGAACGTCTTCTTTAGTCACTTTCCCAACTTTTTGAGTATTCGGAGTAGCCGCGCCTTTTT
>CAYHXN010000009.1:0-1669 GCA_964360605.1 uncultured Candidatus Saccharibacteria bacterium
AAAGCAAAATCCCATTCCGGATTATTGGTCGTTTTCTTAAAATCATTGGAACATTTGCCGGAAATCGTAAAAACTTTGTTACCGTTACGGCCGATTAGTTTGGAATCTTTTGACGATAATACATTTAAACTGGCAGCCAAGTTTTTTTGGGGATTTGCCAAGCAAGTGGGCGCGAAAAATTTTTTGTCGCTGGCGTTTAAATTTTTGCCGGAGATTTTAGCAATGCTGACCGGCGGCGTTCCCAAACTTTTAGTGCTGGCGGAATTTGAAGCCAATAATCAATACGAAGTGGATAAACAAATTGCGGCGGCGCGGGAAAAACTTTTGCCGTTCGGTCTGAAAACGCTTTCCGCTAACACCGAAGAGAAAGCCAGAAAATACTGGATAATGCGGCGGGAAAGTTTTAATCTTTTGCGGCATAGGGTAAAAAATCGCAAGACCGCTCCGTTTATTGATGATTTAATTGTACGGCCGGAATATTTACCGGATTTTTTGCCGAAACTTTATGGAATTTTGGAACGCTTCAAGTTTTTATATACCATTGCCGGCCATATGGGAGACGGCAATTTTCATGTTATTCCATTAATGCGTTTGGAGCGGGAGGAAGAGCGGGCGAAGATCGCTCCGGCGATGGATGAGGTGTATAAGTTGGTTTTCCAGTACGGCGGTTCTATTTCTGCCGAACACAACGACGGTTTAATTCGTAGTCCATATCTCCGGCAAATGTACGGTGAGGAAATTTACCGAATTTTTGAAGAAATTAAAAAGATTTTTGACCCGCAAAATATTTTTAATCCAGGCAAGAAAGTGGGGGCGGATTTGAGTTACGCTTTAAGTCATATCAAGAAAGAATAGAAAAATAGACCCAGCGGGTCTATTTAGGTTTATTCTCAAACAAAATAGAAATGAAATTTACAACCATTACATTTCCAACCGCTAGGTAAACTATCGTAGATTACACCGAACTGCCATTTATGGCATTTCGGACACCAGGCGCGCAAACTGCCATTTTTGTTTCTATTCCGGCAGGTTTTTTTCGGACAGACGCGTATTAGGGCAACATATTTTTTGGCTGAAACTGGAACAGTAGTCCAGGCTTCTTGCCAACACTCCATCAACGTTTTTGAGAAAAGTAGTTTGGCTAATTCTCCGCACTTCGGGCATTTAGGTTCGGATTTCAATTTTCACCAACAAGTTCCTGTATCTGATTGTAAATCAATTTTTTAAACTTGTCTTTAGAAAATCTTTGCGCGGAACGGGAGATGTTGTAACGGTTCCAGCGGTTTTTTTCAAACTTTTCCACGGCGGCAATGACGGATTCCGGAGTTTGTTCGTTAAAGAGAACTCCTGTCTTGCTGTCACGAATTATTTCCAGCGCGCCGCCGTCGGCATAAGCAATAACTGGTGTTCCGCAGGCCTGCGCTTCAGCGGCGACTAGACCAAAATCTTCCACTTGAGGAAAAATTAGAGCTTTGGCGCCGTTGTAGAGTTTACGGAGTTCCTGCTCGTTGTTTATAAAAGGCACAAGTTCAATATTCTTGAAACTTGAAACTTGAGACTTGATTCTTTGTTCCTCCGGTCCGGAGCCGACGATTTTTAAAGGCAAACCGAGTTTGGCAAAAGCGTCTATTACCAAGTCAAAACGCTTGTAGTGGAGAAGGCGTCCAAT
>CAYHXN010000009.1:1769-22381 GCA_964360605.1 uncultured Candidatus Saccharibacteria bacterium
AAAATTTTTTGGTATCTACCGGGGGATATATCACTGAAGCGTTTCGGTTATAGTAATTTTTTATTTTTCCCGCGATAAATTGAGAATTAGCAAGCAAAACATCTGGTTTCTGGCCAGCTTTATAATCCCAATCACGAAGCCAATTAAGAATGGGTTTAGAAATGAGAAATAAGAAATGAGAAATGAGGCCATTGAGATAAGTTTCTTGTTCCCACGCATAGCGCAGAGGAGTGTGGACGTAGGAGATATGTTTGATATTTGATTTAATACCAATTCCTTTCGCGAATCCGGCGGTGTCGGAAATAATTAAATCGTAATCACCGTCAATAGACAAGGTTTTCATGGCAACCGGCATCAATGGTATAAAAGGGCGGTGGTTTTTACGGGCTTCCGGAAAGTCTAGAATAGAAGTTTTCACTTCGCGGTTCATGAATTTGCCGAAAGTTTTTTCCGGGTCATAAAGGAGCGTGTAAATAGGCGCTTCAGGAAACATTTCCATTAATACTTCTAACACTCGTTCTCCGCCGCCGTATTGGTTTAGATAGTCGTGAATTAGGGCAACGCGCATAATTAAACTATGACAAATGACGATAACTATGACAACAAAATTTATTAGTCATAGTCTTAGTCATAGTCTATAATTTCTATAATGAATCGGTTTTTAGATATCATTGGTTCTTTCGCCGGCCTAATTTTATCCGTCCCATTGTGGCCAATCGTGGCTTTGGCAATTAAATTGGAAACAAAAGGGCCAGTGTTGGCGCGGTTAGCGCGAATAAGCGGAGGTAAAACAATTTACGTTTACAAATTTCGTTCTATGATTGATGGGGCGCATCCGATGAAAACCCAGCTTCAACACTTAAATGAACGCCAAGACGGCCCGTTTTTCAAGATTAAAAACGATCCGCGCTTGACTCGTTCTGGGAAATTAATCCGAAAATTTCGTTTTGACGAAATTCCCCAGTTTATAAATGTACTTAAAGGAGAAATGGCGCTGGTTGGACCGCGACCTCATGAGCCCGAAGAAATAGCGCGATATCCGGAAAGTTACCGACACATTCCTATAGCTAAAGCGGGCATCACCGGCCTTTCGCAGGTGAGTGGCGCTTCCAATTTACCATTCTTACAAGAGTTGGAAATGGACGCTCGCTATTTAAAAAACAAATCTTTAGGGCTGGATCTTAAAATTATCGCTAAAACCGCGGCGATATTGTTTTTTGACCCAAGCGCGGTTTAGGGTTGACTGCGGCCGGTTTTTTTATTATATTCTCTAGTAATGTTAGAAATAACAAACAAAGACACTTTGGCGGTTTCGGAAGAGCAAATTGCTCTTAATCCAGAAGAAGCCGCTATTATGGAAGAAATGGTCAAAGCCGGACTGCTTTATGGCCGCAAAAAATCCAAAACCAATCCGCGGATGGGCAAGTTTATTTTTGCTAACCGCAGCGGTTTTGAATTATTGGATCTCTCAAAAACTTTGGAAGGAATAAGTTCCGCCCGGGAATTTATAAAAGGAATTCAAGAAAAAAAGGGATTTATTTTACTGATTGGCACCCAGCCGGCGGCCCGAAAACTAGTTGAAGAGTTTGCCAAAAAGCAAAGCTACCCCTTTGTTATAGAAAGATGGTTGGGCGGTACTTTAACTAATTTCCAAACTATTTCCAAAAGAATTCAATATCTTATTAAACTTAAAGCTGACCGTGCTACTGGAAAGCTGGAAAAGTATACCAAAAAAGAACGTATTGGTTTTGACCGAGAAATTGCCCGTTTGGAAGAGTTGATGGGAGGATTGGAAGTAATGTTAAAGTTACCGGACGCGGTTTTGATTGTTGACGCCGCTGTACATGATACGGCAGTCCGCGAAGCGCGTAAGATGAAAATCCCGATTATAGCTTTGCTAAACACCGATAATAATCCCGACGTTATTCAGTACCCGATTCCTGGCAACACCGCTTCGCAGTCCAGTTTGAATTGGATTTTATCCAAGCTTTTCTAGTAGAATAAAAACTATGGTTAACGAAATTCAAAGATTGCGCGAAGCGACCGGCGCGGGGATTATGGATTGTAAAAAGGCCCTAAATGAAGCCAAGGGTGATTTTGATACCGCGGTAAAAATTATTAACGAACGCGGTTTGGTGAAGGCCGAAAATAAAGCTGATCGGGCTACCGGCGCCGGTATTTTGGAATCCTATATTCATAACGGGCGAGTCGGCGTTTTATTGGATTTGCGCTGTGAGACAGATTTCGTGGTTCGCTCCGAGCCATTTAGAGAATTAGCTCATGAGCTGGTAATGCAGATCGCGGCGATGAATCCCGCTGAACCCGCTGATTTACTGAAACAGCCGTATATTAAAGACCCGACAATTATCGTGGAGAATTTAATTAAAAGTTTGATTGCTAAGGTAGGGGAGAATATTCGGGTTGAGAAATTTTGCCGATACGAACTGTAAAATATGTACGATTTTCTTCTCCAAATTATTACTTTTTCCGCGTTGGCGGCAATTGTTGCTATTCTAGCACGGGCGCTGCCGCGTGTTTCGGAAATTGAAACGGGCACTCAAAAAGCGAACTACCTTGACCGCTTTTTAAAGAGGCTTCCGCTTTCCAAGATTGACGCGAATATTAACGCTTTTTGGGATAAGCTTTTACGCCGTCTTAAAGTGATAATTTTAAAAGTAGATAATTTAGTTAACAAACTTTTACATCGCGTTAAAAAAACCGAGGCCAAAAGTGAGTCCTTGCCGCAAGCCGTTGCCCAACCGGAACAAACCGAAGAAAACAAAAACGTCCCGTAGGACGTTTTTTTGTTGAGCCGTCCCCGGGACTTGAACCCAGAACCTTCGCTTTACAAAAGCGTTGCTCTGCCATTGAGCTAGGACGGCGAATAATGCTTGTCTGAAATTATTTCCACCCTCACGCGAGCCAAGTAGTTGGCTCACTCTTGAATTTTGTGGGCAGGGAGGGATTCGAACCCCCGTAGCCGCTAGGGCGCGTGGTCTACAGCCACGTGCATTTGACCGCTCTGCCACCTGCCCGTTCGTGATTTATATAATAACACGAATTAAAGTTTTTTAACAGATTGCGTAACTTTTTGTAATTGCTAAAATCAATTTTAGTTATTTGAAAAAGAGTAAAGATGCGTTTTAGGATTCCGCTGATCGTGCTGGCGTTTTTAGTTGTTCTCGCGCCGCAGTGTCAAGCTACTCTTATTCAGGACGCGGAGCTTGTCTTTCAAGCGAGCGAAGTTCTGAAATCGTCCTATTATAATCTCGCTACCTTAAATTGGCCCAAGCTTTATAACGGTGCGCTCAACGGCATGGCTACTGATTTGAAAAATAGGAATGTGGAGTTTGCGTCGGAAAAAATTAAAGACGACGCGAGTAAAGAAGAGGCCGAAAAAGTATTTAAAGATGAGTTTAAAAAGGCGCGTGACGCGATTAAAGACCAACAGGGCATCCCTAAACACCTTTTAGAATTTTCAGCTGTTCGTTATTTATTAATGACAGTTGACGATTCCCATACTAGTTTTATGGATCCGGAAGTGTATCGCGACTTTAATCAGCGTTTTAAGGAAGGATCTTATTCCGGTATTGGGGTAATCATAAAAAAGCTAGAAGATAATTTTTATTATCTAATAGATGTTTTTCCTAACGGTCCGGCGTCAAAAGCAGGACTGAAACCGTATGATCAGATTTTGGAAATTAACGGAGAAGCCGTACCTAATGATATGGAAAAAATCAGGGGTAAAGTTAGGGGACCGAAGGGGACGGAAGTAGAATTAACTTTAGAAAGAAAAGGCGAGAAGGTAAAAGCTAAGATTAAGCGGGGAGATATTACGCGTCCTCTTACTAAAGAAGAAGTTTTAATATCGGACAATAAAAAGCTCGGATACTTTCAACTTCATGGATTTGAATTTGGCATAGATAAAAAAATAGCCGTTTTTATTAAAATGGCGGAGCAGCAAGGCGTTAAGGGTTTAATTTTAGATCTTCGCGGTAATCGGGGAGGATATATCACTACTCTGTACGACATTTTGAAGTTTTTCTTGCCCAAAGGAACTCAAACCTTTGTTCTAAAAAGCAACGCTGGAGCCATTAATTATCAGATTGCTTCAAGTCCAATAACTGATCTGCCTTTAGTAGTTCTTATAGATGAAGATTCCCGATCCGCTTCGGAAGTTTTCGCGGCGGTTATCCAAGAACAGGAAAGAGGGAAGATTGTCGGTGTTCAAAGTCATGGCAGTGTTAGCGTTGGACAAGTTCATGAATTAGGATTGGATTGCGGGATGATGGTTACTGTTAGCCAACTTTTCACCGCTAAAGGAAAAAAATTAGAAAAAGTCGGTATTCAGCCCGACACAGAGGTCAAGTTTACCAAAGAAAGCATACTTGCCGCTCAAGACGTTCAGTTAGAAAAAGCGATTGAGATTTTATTGAAATAATTAAAAATACTCTCGGTTCAATACCGGGAGTTTTAATTTGTTAGGATAACGTATAATATAAATTTTAATGAAGGTATTAAAGTCTCTCGGTAAAGCTCGCCTATATCGGGTACAACGCCAGGATTTACCCTCTTATACTTATATTATTTCTAATCCAGATTCCCAAAAAATCCATTTTGATCCCACCATTACTGATTTTGAACTTTCTAAACTTTCTACTCGTTGCAACGAAACTTTTTTAAAATTCGCCAAATTATTGGGGTTGTTTAGAGGAGCGCGAGCCAAAGATGTTTGTGAACTGATTTTAGTGTCTGGCGGATTTTACTATCACTTAAACCAAGCCTTTTATAGTGTTTTTGGTTATTCTTTACCGGCGGGTTTTATTGGGGTTCGGCGCGTGTTGGGAGACAAACCCCGTGGCGCCATTACTTACAATAATTTTGAGGCGATTCCAGAAAACAACATTACCATCATTGGGGACACCATCGCGACCGGCGCCACTCTGATAGATTCCATCCGTTATTATTTAGCGAAGCACCCAAAAGTTAAAAAGATTATTATTTTCACTATTGCCGGAGCGTCGTCGGGAGCGCGGCGTTTGGCTGATTTAGAAAAAGAAATTAAAAGAAAATACGGAACCGAGCTTTACGTGTTTTTCTCCGATGGAATTTTTGGTTTGGATAAAAATCAAACGGATATGCGCTATTTTCATCGCGACAGTATTTTGGCTTCGGAATCCGCCGCCGCGGCGGAGAAAAAACTCGGAAGGTTTTTAGGAGAGCGTTTGTGCGTTATCTGGGACTGGGGACAGCGCAACAAAGACCCGCTGGGGCATCTTCATGAAGTAATTAAAGTTTGTCGGAAGCTTGGCAAGGCAGGGGAGAATATCGCTAAAAAAGCAAAAGCAAAGCTTAAAAACCGGGAGAAAGATTTATAAATTGAGCCAATGGTCGGATTTGAACCGACGACCTACTCCTTACCATGGAGTTGCTCTACCAGCTGAGCTACATTGGCATCGTTCTTGAAATATTATACACTTCTTGCTATATTTTCAACCATGCCATCAAAATTCAGCGCGCACTTAATAAAGCTTAAATGTTCCGTCTGTAACCGGGTTAATTATTATACCCGCAAGAATAAAAAACAGGTTGAGCGCAAGATTGAGTTTAAGAAGTTTTGTAAGTGGTGCAGAAAGCACAGTATACATAAGGAAGCGAAAAGATAAAATAAAAAAACCGCCATTACAGGCGGTTTTGGTATTACAATTTAGAGTGTACTTTATTGATTGCTTGGATGACAATCTTGACCGCTTTTTCTATTTCTTGATTGTTGACGGTCAGTGGAGGCATTAGTCGAACGCTTCGTTCACCGGCACTCATTAGAAATAATCCTAGCTCTAGCGCCGTGGTAGCTACCATGTCGCGCACCTCAGAAGCCGGCGTATCATTATCTAGGTTTTGAAAGGTAATTCTACTCATTAAACCGTGGCCACTGATGTCATAAACTAGTTCATCGGCCTGCGGACAATTGCTTTTAGCTATTTTAAGCCGTTCTCTGAGAAACTTTCCTTGTCGTTCTGATTTTTTACAAAGTTCATCTTTTTCAATAATATCCAGAACCTTTAGTCCGGCGGCACAGGCTAATGGACCACCTCCGAAAGTATTACAGTGCTCCTTTAATTGTTTAAATCCCAGATTTTCACGAAGAACAGTGGCACCGATTGGTATGATACCGCCACTCAAAGCCTTGGCAATCGTTATAATATCTGGTTCCACCTCATAAATATCCGAAGCCCACATTTTTCCGGTCCGGCCCAATCCGCTCTGCACTTCGTCAATGATAATCCAAACCTTATGTTCTCTTAAATACTCTATTAGTTGTTGGATTATTTCTTTTTTTGCTTTATTGATACCGCCCTCACCTTGAACTAATTCCAAAAGAGCAAAATTTATTTCGTTAATAAATGGACCAATAGTATTTTCAACATAGGACATGTATTCTTCAGGGGTTGAAAAATTATCCAGAAATTTCTTTTTCTCCGGTGTTTCCGGATTTTCTGCCGGAAAGATTAAATAAAACGCTTTTTCAATTCCTTGAGGAAGTCCTTCAAAAAGAATCTGCCGGGAGGTAGTTGCTGTTCGGCCAAAACCTAATCTGCCATGAAAATCTCCGATGAAAGACAGCATGCCGCGGCGTTCCGGCCGTCTTCGCAGGCAAGCAATAACCGCCGCTTCAACCGCCTCACCTCCAGAATTTGAGAAAAATACTCGTTTAGAAAATTTTCCAGGCGTGATTTCGCAAAGTCTTTCTGAAAGATTAATCTGATGCTTATTGAGTAATTCATTTCCACCCCATCCGGCTTCATTATTTTTAAGAACGCGAATAACTGCTTCTATAACTTCTGAGTGATTATGCCCAATATTACCTACCCCGGGACCACAACCGAAATCTAGAAAAGATTCATTGTTAAGCCAGATTTTAACATCCTTGGCTTTGGTAAAAATCCTATCTGGATCCCAAGTGGAAATAGCCACGTATTCTTGAGCTTTTTTGAGGAGTTTGGTGTAATAAGCACTCATATTTTACCCGTATAAAAGTTCTACTAAGAGACTACCTAATTTGCGATTTTTGTCCAGCATGATAAGCTACCACCAGAACTTTGAGGAAATTATTGATGAGACCATATCGCCACTTCGTGGTATTAGGCGGCGCCGGTACTATCGGTAAGGTAGTGGTGCGGGATCTTTTTGAATCGCATCCCGACAATCATATTCTGGTGGCTGATTATAATGAAACAGCCGCCCGGGCATCAGCGGAATCTTTTAGGGACAAACGTGTGCGTGCTGCGTTCGTAGATGTCCGAAAACCAAAAATGTTAGCTCTTGAACTGAAATGGTCTACGGTAGTTATAAATTGCCTCCAGCACGATTTTAATCTCGCTGTTATGGAAGCGGCTCTGTCGGTCGGCATTCATTATCTGGACTTGGGTGGATTATTTTATTGGACGCGCAAACAGTTGCAATTGAATAAAAAATTTCAAGACAAAGGACTTGTCGCGGTAATCGGCATGGGTTGCGCTCCGGGCATTACTAACATTTTAGCCGCCTACGCCATCAGCTTGAAGAAAAAAGTGAAATCAATAAAAATTCGGGTTGGCTTCAAAGATTTTGATCGTCACGAAGGAGGGCTATTTTTCCCTTATTCGGCGCAAACCATCATAGAAGAACTTACATTAAAGCCCTGGGTATTCCGTGATGGTAAATTTTGCCAAGTTACTCCTCTAACCGGCTGGGAGCTAACTAAATTCCCCGATCCTCTTAAAAAGGTTTGGACTGTTCGGACTCGGCACAGCGAAATCGCGACCCTGCCAATAAGTTTTAAAGACAAAGGCTTGAAAGATTGCGATTTTAAAGTCAGTTTTGATCGGGAATTCGTAAAAGAGATCCTAAAGCATTTACGGTCCGGGTGGACGGTGCAACAATTCAAAGGCCTTGTAGCGGTGCCGGTTGATCCGAATGATTACGAAGTTTCCAGAGTGATAGTCGACGACCTAATAATTGATTGTCACGCTAAGGCCAAACCAAAGTGGAAAGCTAGCGCCGGCGATGTGGATACTGCCTGCCCGATTTCTATTGTTTCCCAGATGATCGCCACTGGTTTAATTAGTCAAAGAGGTGTTTTGCCTCCGGAAGTCGTCGTTCCTTGTAGCCCGTTTTTTTTAGAACTGGAAAAACGCGGATTAAAAATTAAAGAAAGCGTTTTATAAGACGCCTACTGCCCGCTTCCCAGCGGGTTTTTGATTTGCTAAACTATTCAACGGTTCATTGAACGAGGATTTTATGCCGAAACTGATTTCCATTAACCCATCCAATTATAAAGCGATTGACGAGATTGAAATGTCCAGTTTCCGGGAAGTCACGGATAAAGTTAGACTGGCTCGTTCGGCGTCAAAAGAATGGGCAGGACTCGGTTTACAAGCCCGGATTTCGGCATTAAGAGACGTTGTCGCAAAATTTGAGGCGAGAAAAGAAGCACATGTTTTATTGGAATCCTACGAAATGGGAATGCCGATTAACGAAGCTCGAGCCGATTATGATGGTCTTTTGACTTTTGCTAATTGGTATCTGGACAATGCTGAAAAATATCTGGCGCCGGAAACAACTTTTGAAAATGATTCGGAAATTAATCGGGTGTATCGTGAACCGCTCGGCGTGGCGGCAGTTATTCTCCCGTGGAACTATCCGTTTTTGCTTTTTGTTTGGGATGTCTTTCCAAGCTTAATCGCCGGAAATACGGTAGTAATGAAACATTCGGAAGAAACGCCGATTTGTGGAAAAGCTATTGAAGACATTATGAGCCGATGCTTGCCTAAAGGCGTTTTCAACGAAGTTTACGGCGATGGCAAAGTCGGAGAATGGTTGATCAAGCAGGATATTGATCTTTTAGTTTTCACCGGCAGTACGCGAACCGGAAAACGGCTTTATCGGAAAGTCAGCCAAAGATCTAACAAAATCGTCCGTCCAGTTATGGAAATGGGGGGGGTCGGCTCCGGGTTTGGTGTTTGATGATGCCGATGTGGATTTGGTCACCAGAAGCGTCGGTGAGTTCCGGTTAAGTAATTGCGGGCAATACTGCGACGGATTAAAAAGATTGATTGTTGAAGAGAAAGTTTTCAACGAAGTGGTGGAAAGAATCTCTGCGTCTTTTGCAACTAGAAAAATCGGCCCGGCCCACGAAGAAACAACTCAACTAGGGCCCTTGGCCGCCAAGCGCCAGCACAATCTTCTTGTTGAACAAGTTAGTGATGCTGTGCGGAAAGGCGCCCGAATTATGACCGGCGGCCATTCGTTGGAAAAACAACTCGGCGGGTCATTTTACGAACCAACGGTACTGGCGAACGTTAATCCAGATATGAGAGTTTGGAAAGAAGAAGTATTTGGTCCAGTTTTGCCGGTTGTTTCTTTCCGAACCGAAGAAGAAGCCATAGCTTTGGCCAATGACACTACTTACGGGCTTGGCAGTTATATTTACACCGCAGATTTGAAACGAGCAGACCGAGTGGCAGACGCAATTCAATCCGGTATGGTCAGCATCAACGGCACGAATTACACCACGCCATTTAACCCGTTCGGCGGATACAAAAATTCCGGAATCGGCCGTGAGCACGGAAAGTGGGGTTTCCACGACGTTACCCAAGTGAAAGTGAAGGCGAGAAATAAATAATTTTATCAACCCTCCGATGAACGTCGGAGGGTTTTTTTATATATTTAGTTTGGCGGGGGCGTACGGATTCGAACCGTAATACCTGGTTTTGGAGACCAGAGTCCTGCCGTTGGACGACACCCCCAGCTATTCAATTATTTTACAAATTTTTGGAAAAAAATCAATCAGTATTTTAGCGGTTTTTTAGTGACTTGTAAAGCCGAATGCGTTATAATTTTTCCATGACGGAAAAAATACCGAGCCCAGAAAATATTGAATCCAGAATAGAACAACTTTTGGAAACGTTGGAAAATTACGCGGAATATTTTGACCAATTAACTGTTGAACAACAGGACCGCTGGTACGATATTGAGATGGAAGCAAAAGTTGGAAAGGATAGAGAATCGGCGAAAACCCAGCTTGAAGGGTTTATTGAGTGGCTAAAAGAGAAATTTAATAAATAAAAGCCCCTTATGGGGCAAAAGCGTTTTTATTCAGTTCAATGTAATTCTGCCATTTATCGGGAACGTCATTATCAAGAAAAATTGCATCTACGGGACAGGGTTCAACGCAAGCCGAGCAATCAATGCATTCTTCTGGCTGGATAAAAAGTTGCGCGGAAAGAAGTTTTTTATCCAAATCTGGATTTACATCGCGTTCTTTAGTAACAGCGCCAGCGGCATTACGCACTACCAATTTTCCTAAAGATTCGTCATATTCATAGATGCAATCCACTGGACAAACGGGAACGCAAGCTTTGTCTTTTACGTTGATGCACGGTTCCGCGATTACGTAGGCCATACTATCCGCCGCGTACTTTGAGAATGGCGATTTCTACTATCGGTGATGTGCGCGAATGATCGTGCCATACGCATTCGCCAATTCTAAATTTTGGCGAGACCAATCGTTCTCCGCGGTAGCTATCAAGACAAATGCCCTGCCGCGCTTCACAGCGAACCACGCGGGCTGTGAAGTACGTCGGTTCAGTAATTTCAAAAAGATAGAAGTTGTAAGATTTTGTTTTTACCCGAACAATTGTTCCTTTTGATAAAGACCCTACGGATACCTGTTCAACATTTTCTCCTTCTGCGGTTTGCAACGCGCCGAGTTGCGCGGAGTTTAGTTTTTCCAACACAATTTCTCCATTCAAAAATACTAGCGTTATTTTAGCACGGAGCTTATTTTGTATCAAGAGTTTGCTAAATAAATTATTTCTGATATTCTTACTACTAATTCTTTGAAAAAGGCGCGAAATGGTGGACCAACCAAATGGCGTCAAAGTTCAATCTTATACTTGGAAGGATTTTGAAAAGGACAAGAACAAAATTTTGAAAATTTTAAAAAGTTCTGGCAAGGACGAGCAAGTTAAGTATGTTTACGGAATTCCTAAAGGCGGTTTGACGCTGGCAGTTTGCATCGCGAATGTTTTGAAACTGGAGTTAATTGAATCCGCACACCCCGCCTTTTTCTTTTATCGTCACTTTATTAATGAGACGATTGTGGTAGACGATATTGCCGATACCGGTGAAACATTGTCCCCATATTCAAAGAACGGTTTTTATATAATTACCTTATTTAAAAAACCTGACAGTATCGTAACACCCGATATCTGGATAAGAGAAAAGAAGGAAGAGTGGATAGAATTTCCCTGGGAAGTTTAACCCCGATTTGCATCGGGGCATTTTTTACTTACACAAGCAACGCGAACTATGCGAATTAGTAAGTGAATATCGCGAACCAACTTGAAGTTACGCGTGGGATTCATTAAACTTACGTTTGGTTGTTTGAGAAATGCCGTATGGAAGATAAAGAAATCCGAAAACGCGTTGTTAAATATATAAGGAAAAAGATCGCGGGTTTGCCAAATCCGGAAATGGCCATTACCTTCGCCGATGTTGTTATTATCGACCGATCTTCCAGGGTGGGTAGTCGTAGTGACATTCGCAAAGATTCAAAAGGACTTGTCACAGAATTAACTAAATCTATACGATTAAACATTCCGATTGTTTCCGCGAATATGGCGGACGTGACGGAATCGGCTATGGCGATATCGTTAGCGCGAAAGGGTGGATTGGGATTTATCCATCAATTTATGTCAATTGAAAAAAGGATCGCTCAAGTTAAGAAAGTGAAGCGGGCCGATAATGAAGTGATTGAAAGTCCATACCGAATCAAGCCAAGCGCTACGTTGAAAGACGCTTTGGATTTTATGGCGAAATGTAAAACTTCCGGTCTTTTGGTAGTAGATGACTCGGATGTGATAGTCGGAATTTTAACTTCCCGCGACGTAGATTTTAAGAAATATCAACCAGAAGAACGTTTACGAAAAATTTTAGTCACGGAAGTAATGACGAAGAAGGTAATCACCGCCCCAGCCAATATTTCCGTTAAGGAAGCGATCACTATTTTAGAAGAACATAAGATTGAAAAATTACCATTGGTAAATGAAGAAAATAAACCGGTAGGCCTCATTACCGCCAAAGACGTTGTTAAAAAATATCAATTTCCTTTTGCGGTTCGTGATCGCAGGGGTAGATTGTTAGTTGGCGCGAGTGTCGGGTTAGCGGTCAAATTTTTAGAAGAAGTTTCGGCTTTAACGGAAGCCGGTGCGGACGTTATTTTGTTGGATACGGCGCGAGCTAATGCTTTCCGCGTCGCGGAAGCCGTAGCGGCTATTAAAAAGAATTTTCGGAATATTCAGTTAATAGCTGGAAATGTTGATAATCCGGAAGGTGCTCGCTTGCTCATTGATGCCGGAGTGGACGCGGTCAAGGTTGGTATCGGTCCAGGTTCAGCTTGTAAAACTCGGGTAGAGACCGGCGTGGGTTGTCCTCAACTTTCCGCGGTTACTGAATGCGTGGCGGTTGCCGGCGAAATTCCCATTATTGCCGATGGAGGCATTAGCGATGGAGGAGAATTCGCGAAAGCTATCGTTGCCGGCGCGAAATCAGTGATGCTGGGTAGCGCTTTGGCCGGAACCGATGAATCTCCGGGCCGTATTTATTCTGATAAAAAAGAAAAGTTTAAGATTTATCGCGGCTCCGCTTCGTTAGATTTCCAATTGGATAGATTAGAAGACGGTTCCTTAGATGATGTTCGTGCTCCGGAAGGGGAATCTCGGAGGATATCATATAAGGGAGCGGTGGGACCGATTATTGAAACTTTTATCAATAATCTTTGCTCATCAATGAGTTATGCTGACGCGATGACGATTGAAGAACTCCGCGGTCGCAAGTTCCGTTACCAAACGCGATCTGGTTTTGAAGAAGGCATGCCGAAGAAGTAACTCCGATTTCGGTCGGAGTTTTTTTATTACTAAAAAACAGTTTGACTTTCCGCCAACGTTCTTTAAAATGGAATTAGATTTCTTTGAAAACTTGAAAGGGGAAAGATGAAATCGGAACCTAAGAAAGGATTGCAAACGGCGAAAGATAACAACCCTGTTTCTTTTGTAGTTATTTCCGGATTGGACTTTCCAAAACGGAGCCGAAAGTACCTGATGAATTTAACCAAAGAGGTTGTTGAGAAGCATAAAGCTGTGTTTGTAATTATTGCCGGACATATCATGAACGGCAAGGAGTTAGATGAACAGCTCAAAAAATTACAAAAGGGTGTTCGCGACGCTAACGAAAAAGTAGCGATTCGCGTGGCATTTATTAACGAAATGGCCGGTTCATTTAACGATTTTTTACCGAAGATTAAGGATGTAAACTATCATATAGTGGTTGCGGAAAAAATTTACGACCACGAGATTGGGTACGAGATTTTGAAAGCGGTGCATAAACTCCGCGACAGCAACCAAGGCGATATGCGCCTTTTTAATGATACGGAAGTTAAGATCCCCGTTCAGCTTACTGGTTTTGGCGAAGTTCGAGTTTTAGTTCCGGATAAAACTTCTTGGTTTTACGAGAACGTGACAGGCGTGATGCAGAGACTCATAAACGGTTTCGCGTTAAAGACTCAATCACCGCCTCCGCCATTGATTGTCGTCGGTTGTACGGGCACTGGCGCTTTTATTCCGCGCTATCGCGGCATTCCCTGTATCGCTACTGGAACGCATCATAAGTTAGACCAGCAGCGATCTGCTGAAAACATGGTGAGTTGCACGGTTGTGACGATTGATAAGAAAGAGAACGGATTGTTTCGGATTACTTGGAAGCCGATTGATTACCGAACGGTGATTTTCAATGAAAAAGAATTAGCCCTTCCTAAGGACTTGAATAAGTATCACCACAAAGTATTGTCGGTACTCCAGCCTAGTAGCGCTAGCATGAATACGCTTGAATTTCGTATCAATTCTAAATCCAAGAATCCTTGGAGTAAGGAAAAGATTGAAAAAACAATTCAAGGATTACAAGATCGCAAGATTATTGTATTTAGCAAGGCAGAAAACCGTTACGCTATTAGCGGTGAGTTGATTGACAAAGTTAATGTTTCGCTTGCCGACTTGTTTAAGAACAGTAAGACGCTGACATTTGTTCAAAAATCTTGTTGGCACGTAGGCGCTTTGAAGACTTTGTATTGGACGGTATTACGAGACGAACCGAAGTTGGCTGAAGATGTGGACGCGATTATTCTTGATGGCGATGCTAAGCAAGGTATTTCGCACAATTATGAATATAATGGAGAGCTCCTGCCAATTATGAACGGTTCGGACAAACAGGAAATTTTCTTAGGTCTGATGCAGGCAAAGATTATAATGGATGTGTTTCTTGTTCGTTGGGAGAAGTTGCGTGATAAGCGTTGTGTTAAGGAATCCATCCGACATTGTTTGGTTAAGTTTATATTCAAAGAAGGCAATCACGACGAACCGCGGTTTAGCGGATCCAAGGACTCAATCGCGCTGGCATTATTTGAACGCGTGCTGCGTTCGGAACTAATCTTTAAGGTTTGTTCTTTCCTTCAGTCGCATAATTGTAGTGAATTAAAGATTGAGGATATTAAAGCGATTGTAGATGAGAAAGTTGTTCGTGTTGGTGAGACTAGCGTTGCGAAAGTAAACGGTATTCCCATTGGATTGAAGCATCCTCATCAGGGCAAGACACAAGCTAAGGGACAACGGATTCAGCAAACCTGTAATTTTTTCAGAGAAGCATTTATTGCATCACCCGACGAAGATTTGCGCAAGATTTCAGTGGTGGGCGTTGCAAACTTCCATGAAGCCGCCGCTATTTGTACAGCCGCTTTCGGTCGGACGATGTTAGGAATTATGACGGCCAGTCAAGTGTTTGATACGAAGTTTGAAAATAACTTCAATAAAGTTGTTGAATTCGGTATGGCCAAAGTTAAGGTTGAATTTAATGAGGCCGGGCAATTTTTGTCGGCGAGCGTCCAATATAGTATGAAGTCGGCAGATGAAATTGCTAACGAAGACAAGAGGATCGCGTTTCAGGACGAATTGAGTAATGAATTAGTTTCTCGTCAATGCTTAGAGCTTTCCAAACTCTTTAATGTTCAGTGGCGTTAAGCCAGAACCCCGACCCTTGAGTCGGGGATTTTTTATTGCTAATATGAATTCAGTAAATTTACATTCTGGAGTTCGTGATGGAAAACCGCAAGCTGGTTCTATTGGACACGAGCGGTTCCAGTCCGCCCGTAAAGCACCTGCTGGATTTTTTGAAGCAAGAGATAAAAGGGCAAGACGCGGCCTTGCAGTTTGTCGGAGAAGCCTTTGAAATACATTGGGCCGGATTAAAATATCCGGACGAACCGATTTTTGTCTTGATGTGCCTTGGCCCTTCCGGGGTTGGCAAAACACTGCTCGCGGAAATGATAGCCAAATATTTTTTTAACAACCGAAACGGATTAACCAAGATAGAATGCGGAAGTTTTAGCGAACGTCACGAATATGCCCGCTTGATAGGTTCACCGCCCGGTTACATCGGTCATGACGAAGAGCCGCTACTTTCCCAATGGAATATTAATAAACACAACTACGATTTTATTATGGACAGCAAAGGATATAAGGAATTACTGGAAAAGGAACGCCGACTTAGAAAGGACATCTTCTTTATCAACAGAAAACTATCCGAACTTAACGAGAAACGAATTAATGAGTTTGCCCCCAATAAAGGCGTTACCCAAAGAGAAGGATATAGGGAATTAATGAAGGAAATTTCTGCGTTGGAAACAAAAAAGATTAATTTAGAAATAAAATTGCAGGGATTAAATAAAAGAGTAGAAGATATAGAAAAAAAATCCAGCGATATAGTATACAGCGACGATAAGGATTATTTTTCGGTAATTCTTTTTGATGAAATTGAGAAAGCATCAGAATCCGTAAGAAATTTAATGCTGGAAATAACGGATAAAGGCAGATTAACTCTTGGTAATGGGCGCATTACTAATTTCCAGAATTCCTTTATTATCATTACTTCTAATTTAGGTTCACGTGATATTGGGAATCTTTTAAGCGGTGGCGGAAGTCACCTTGGGTTTATGAAATCATCTTCAAAGCTGCCATCCGTTGAAGCGGAAGGTAAAAATGAAGAAATTACCGAATGCGGATTAAATGCTTTACGAGAAGCTTTTTCTCCCGAGTTTATCGGGCGATTGGACGGAGTGGTTGTTTTCCAGCCGTTGAATAAAGAAATGCTTTTCAGCGTTTTAGATTTGAAGATCACCGAACTTGCCGTTTTCCTTTCTGAAAAAGGCAAGCCGTTAAGTTTGGAAGTAGACCCGAAATTGAAGGAACACTTTGTTCAGCAAGCCGCGCAGTATCGTGAAGAGGGTGCCAGGTTTTTGCGGAAGCAGTTAAGAAACCATATTTTATTAAACATAGCCAGATTGTTTAATACCGATAAACTTTATCCTGGCGCGGCGCTTGTAGTTAAGTACGAAAACGGTCAGATTCGATTTTACATAGATACGTCTGGTTCGAAAGAAGCCGCGATTGTTAAAGTTGCCGAGTAGATATTACAACAAATTTGTCCCGACACGCGTCGGGACGTTTTTTATATTCCAAGTTTTTCCAGCGTTCTTTTCAGCGCTAATTTCAATTGTTTTCTCCCAAACCCGCTTTTAAGAAACTTTTCTCTGGCTTCAGCATCGCCTTTATCAACAAAGTATTCGTAGTGAATAAGCCTTAAAGGTCGTCTGTTTTTCGTGGACTTCACTTCACCTCTGGCGTGTTGTTGTAATCTATTCTTTAGATTAGTGGTTAAGCCCGTGTAGAATTTCTTATCAAGCAAAGAAAGTAAAGTATACACATAATATCTTTCCATAATGAATGCGAAGTCCAACTTCGCTCTTATTATATTTATATAGATAAAAGCCAAGTCTGACTTGGCCCTCGCAAACTCGCGAACCGAGTTTGACTCGGGAGCGGGTAAGGGGAACAAGCCTCGCTGCGCTCGGTCGAACACCACCACAACCCCGACCCCCATCTCGGACACCAAAGGTTTCCGACGGTCCGATGGTCATCGGACCTGCCTTCCTGATCGGGGTTGTGGTTTGTTTCAATTCCCTACGGCATTCTGGATAAAATAAAATACCCCAGCGTGGGGTATTTTATTTTACAGAGCGGGTAAGGGGAATCGAACCCCTGTCTTCAGCTTGGAAAGCTGAGGTAATGCCATTATACGATACCCGCTTTTTAAAAAGACTTGATTTTATCGTCCTTTCTCTATAAAGTATTAGTGATGTTATTGGGTAAAATCAAGAGCACCCGATGGGTCATGATCGGAGCCGGAGTCATCGGAGCCGCGCTTTTAATAAAGCTAGTTTTATTTCCGGGGAAGTCCGTTCCAGCGGAATTTACGGAAGCGCGTTTGCGCGGTTCTGGTTTGGCGCAGGCGATTGTTTCGCTTTCCGGTGATTCACTGAAAAGCTTGGATCAAATCGCGAAATACGACCGACAGTACAACACTTCGGAAGCGCTACTTTTAATTTCTAAAGAATTAATGCGCAACAGGGAAATTAGTCAATCGGCTTTAAGACTTTCCAGCGAGTTGGAAAGAATGGCGAGGGCTATTCCGTACATTCGTCCGGCCGCGGCGCGCAATTCAGTCGCTACCGCCGTTAGTTTGGAAGTCGCGTTAGTCAGCCGACTCTTTACTTATAATGATTACTTCCGTCAGCTTTTTGAAATTCTCCAAATCCGCTTTTCTCGACCATGGGAGTATGCCAGCGGCAAGGAAGTAGCTTTTCTAATTGCAAAAATAAACGAAGAAGCAAAATCTATTAATGAATTAGACCGCCAATTCAACGAAACAATCGCTGAATTTGATAGGATTGTTAATCAATAAAATAATTAATCCTATCGGAGTGTAGTATAACGGTAGTACGCGTGCTTTGGGAGCACGTAGCCTGGGTTCAATTCCCAGCACTCCGACAAAACTTTCCCGCCTTTGGCGGGACCCCGGATACAATAAAGATTAAAATTAATGTGCGGGGCCAGCACTCCGACCATAATAAAAAATCCCCGTTCGCGGGGGATTTATCGTATGCCGTTATAGGGCGCGCAAATTCTTGCCTTAATAATGCCTTCAATCAAATTAATTTTTCCGCAAATTTCCGAAAGGCGATTGTCATTAGGTTGAACGTCAATGTCTATATAATTCAGCGCGATTCCGGTTTCGCTCCGGCTTCTATTTGTCATAGAGCCGATATTCAGGCCTGCCGTGCTGATTGCTTCCGCGACCTTCTTAATTATCCCTGGAGTATTTTCGTTAATTACCAGAATTCTTTTCCGGCCGTTTTCCGCCTTTTCATTAGGCATATCTGGAAAATTTACCGACTCTAGGCAAATGCCATGATAGAAAAAATCATTGATTTTTTCCGCGACCGTTTCGGCGGCGCGAATTTGAGATTCTATGGTTGAAGCCCCAAGGTGTGGGAGAAACACGCAACTTTTAGTTTCTAAAAATTGCTCCATCGGTATTTTCTTTGGAAGAAAATCAGAAACATAAGCGGAGACACGACCGGTTTGCAGCCCGCTTAATAAATCCGTTTCATTTACTAATTCCGCTCTGGCGAAGTTAATTATTTTAACTCCGGCCCGGAAAAATTTATTGTTCAATATTCCGCTATTCTGGTCATTTAGCGAACAGTGAATAGTTATGAAATCAGGCCAGTGCCCGCCAGCTTTCTTCAGTTCGCTTTCCAAATCAACAAGAGATTCAATCCAAAGGGCATCGGGATTTCTATTTTCTTTTTTAACAAAAGGGTCGTACGCTAAAACATTTATTTCTAAGGCGCGGCACATTTTTGCCACGCGGCTTCCGATAGCGCCCATGCCGATAATAAGAATTGTTCTTCCGGCTAATTCCTGTCCCTCAAAATCTTTTTTAATTTTTCCAGCTTCCGAGGGATTTTTAATCAGCGCGCTGGCGGCTTGGAAGGGGTGTCTAGCTGATTCAATTAGCGCCCACAAAACCATTTCCTTTACCGCGTTGGAATTCGTTCCCGGGGCGTTGAATACCGCGACGCCGTTTTTATTACACCAATCCAGGGGGATATTATCCACTCCCGAACCAACTCGTCCTATCGCTACCAGTGTTTTTGGCAGACGAACATTTTTAAGGTCTCTAGAGCGTACGAAAAGAACCTCCGCGTTTTCTTTGGTTACCGTCAGGTCAAATTCCAAGTCATCAATGCTGTGCAGTATATTAAGATAATAAATTCCTTCGTCAATCTGAATTTTCATCAGCTTCCTTTTTCAAAGAACGCTTTTAATTTATCAATTTGAAAGAGTCTTAGCAAATCATTTTAGTGACTGTCTTCACAAAAGTAAAAATTTGTGATATTATTTTGCCTAGTATTTTGAAAGGGAATTGGATTGAATTTGTTATTGAAAAATCTTGATTTCTTATGGAATAAATTAAAGAATTTCTTTTTAGAACACAAAAGAAATTTTTTACTGGCGGTAATTTTCTGGCTTATAGCTGGAGTCACTTACTTCATAAGCCCTCATTTGATTTTTCTTGAACCTACGGAAATGCCCTACACGACGATTGATAAGATGATTCCCTTTTGGCCGTTCGCTATTTTAATTTACGGCTCCTTGTACTTTGAAATTTTCTTTATGTTTTTGGTTATCCGTGAGCGTAAGATTTTGTGGTACTTTTTTTCCACCTACATGATAGCGGGAGCGATTTTGACGGCTTTCTATATTTTTCTTCCGACAATTCACAAAATTCCTTCGCCGGTTGGAGAATCAGCTAATTTTCTGGAATACCTAGTTGTTTTGTTAAGAAATATTGATATTTCCGCTAATCAACTTCCCAGCGGCCACGCTTTTTATAGTATGACCGGAGCGTTTTTCCTTTTAGAATTAGGAAATAAAAAATTGGGGTGGTTCTTTTTCTTTTGGGGTTTTGCGATTTGCTTGAGCGCCCTCTTGGTAAAACAGCATAGCATTGTTGATGTCGGCGTCGGGATTCTTTTTGCTTCAGTATTGGGCAACAGGCGGGGGAATAAGGCATTTTGGTCAATGAAGCGTTTCGGCTAGCAAGCGCTCCGCGTAAGGCGGAGCCTTTTAATTTGCGGTGTGATAATATAAAATATATTCGGCAAAAGCCCCCGTAGCTCAATGGACAGAGCTGCGCTCTTCTAAGGCGATGATGTTGGTTCGATTCCAGCCGGGGGCACCAAAGTTGAAAAATTATTTGGTTTTTGCTATAATTAAAAAAGAACTAAAATGGGATTAGGACTTTTCAGCGGTTTAGAAGTTATGGCCTGGTGGACAGTGCCTATTTTAGCTTGGTCAGCAATTTGGAAAGGAATGGCATTATGGAAAGCAGGACAGCTCGGTCATAAATGGTGGTTTATCGCGCTCTTTTTAATTAACACGCTGGGAGTTTTAGAAATTTTCTATATTTACGTTTTTAGTAAAAAGATGAAGAAGGCGGAACCGCCCCAAGCGTCTTCTTAAAGAGTTTCCTCACTCAATTTGTTTGGGCCTATAGCTTAGTGGCAGAGCACCCGCTTTGCAAGCGGGAGATGTGGGTTCGATTCCCACTAGGTCCAC
>CAYHXN010000010.1:0-21456 GCA_964360605.1 uncultured Candidatus Saccharibacteria bacterium
CACGTACGCTTGAGGTGCGTATGCCGCAAGGCGTGGAGGTTCAATTCCTCTCCCGCGCACCAAAACGGACTTCGCGATTCTTTGCGGGGGGACTTCCTCGCTCCGATCTTGCATCGGAGCGAAATGCGTTCGAACTAATTCAAGTATCCTGCACACACGAAACTTGCCACTTCTGGCAAATTTTTTGTTATAATAATTTCTATGGCCTCTGTTCCCAAAGTTATTAAAAAAGTGATGCCCGCAGTGGTATCTATTGTCATCTCTAAAAGCTTGGAGGAGATTGAAAAAGAATTGCCACAGGAAATGATGACTCCGTTTGGCGGCGGACCCCAGCTTCAAATCCCCGATGAGGCAATTGACGCTCATGGAATGGTAAAGATCGGAGGCGGATCAGGATTCATTGTGGACGCTAGCGGTATTATTCTTACGAATCGCCACGTAGTTATTGACCCCAACGCGGAATATACCGTAGTTCTTGATGACGGCCGAAAATTCAAAGGCGAAATAATGGCCCGCGATCCGATTGACGACGTGGCAGTTCTCAAAGTTAATGCTCAAAAACTACCCGTGGTAAAACTCGGGGATTCTTCTGGGATTGAACTAGGGGAAGGCGTGATTGCCGTTGGCAACGCGCTTGGACTTTTTAAAAATACCGTTTCCACCGGAATTATTTCCGGTCTGTCCCGATCTATTAAGGCCGCTACCGATCCTTTTCATGTCCAAGAATTGCGGGGACTGATCCAAACCGATGCCGCGATTAATCCGGGAAATTCAGGCGGACCGCTAGTTAATATGAGCGGTAATGCCATTGGCATTAATACCGCGATTGTTTTCGGAGCCCAAAATTTGGGTTTTTCCATTCCGATTAATGCCGCCAGACGCGATTTAGCAGACGTCAAAAAATTCGGCCGAATTCGCCGACCTCTTTTGGGTCTTCGCTATATTACCATTGACGAAAACATGCAAGAAAAAATGAAGTTGCCGGTAGCCAACGGTGCTATTGTTCTTCACCAAGGGCCTCATTCTCCGGCAATTATTCCCAATAGTCCGGCGCATAAAGCGGGCATTAAAGAAAAAGATATTATTTTAGAGTGCAACGACCAAAAAATCACACCCGAACAAACTATCCAGGATTTACTGGAAGTAATGAACGTAGGAGATATCATGAATCTCAAAGTCTTACGCGACAATAAAGAACTATCTTTAAAGATAGTTCTGGCAGAGAGAAAATAGGATTACGGGGCGAGGAGCGCTTTAAGTTGTGGAGTTGGATCGATTGGCAAACCGTTAGCCAGAATACCCGGCAAGTGCCGGTAAGTTAAAATAACGAGTATTACTAATCCGCTTAGCACGGTTAGACTAATAAGAAGTTCTTTCATGGTTATTCCACAGTGACAGATTTAGCCAGATTTCTGGGTTTATCCACGTCATATCCTTTCAAAACGCCAAAATGGTAGGCAAAGAGTTGCAGAGGAACGATATTCAACATCGGTTCTAATTGTTCCGCGGTTTTGGGAACGTAAATTATATCGTCCGCTATTTTAGCGATCCGCTTATCGCCTATGGTAGCGATTGCTATAATTTTCCCCTTACGGGCTTTTATTTCTTCCAAACTAGAAATGGTTTTTTCGTACAAAGAATTTTTAGTCACAATCGCCACCACCGGAAAATTTTCGTCAATCAGCGCGATCGGGCCGTGCTTCATTTCCCCCGCCGCGTATCCCTCGGCATGGACATAAGCGATTTCTTTAATTTTCAATGCTCCCTCCAAAGCGGTGGGGTAGTTATATCCCCGTCCTATATATAGAAAATTTTGATGATCAAGATATTTCTCTGCTATCGCCTTTATTTTAGCGCTGTTTTTTAAAATGCCGCGAATCTGATTTGGAATTTCCGCTAATGCTTTCATAAATTCGCGGGCGGTTTTTGTCTTGTTCTGGCGGGCGTATAAAGAAACTAAAGACAACACCGCTAATTGAGACAAAAAGGCTTTCGTGGAAGCAACGCCTATTTCCGGACCGGCATGGTTATAAACACCCGCAACGGTTTCTCGGGCAATATTAGAACCGACGCCATTCACAATACCCAATGTTAAAAGTTTACGCTGATTGGCTTTACGAAGCGCCGCCAGAGTGTCGGCGGTTTCTCCAGATTGAGAAATGAAAAGGCAGGCGGTGTTTTTTTGGGGCGCGTCTTTTTTGTAACGGTACTCGGAAGCTAGGGTGATTTCGCTCGGAATGCCCGTAAATTCTTCCAAAAGCATTTCCGCTATTAAACCGGCATAATAGGATGTGCCGCAAGCGTAAATTTCAAACTTTTTTATATTTTCAAATTTATGCGCCACATCTTCCAACCCACCCAGCTTCACCATTCCGCGCCTGGAAGACAAACGGCCCCTTAAAGCCGCTTCCACAACTTCTGGGCCTTCAAAAATCTCTTTAAGCATAAAGTGCGGGAAGTTTCCTTTTTGCGCTTTTTCCACGTCAATATCCAAATGCTCAATTTTCGGACGAGCTGGGCCGATTTTATAATCATTCAAAGATAAGTAGCCGTGCTGGCCGTCTTTGAGATAAATTACTTTTTTTACTAAACCAGCCAAAGCGGTTGGATCGGAAGCAACGTAATAGCCGTCACGACTAATGCCTATTACTAAGGGACTCCCCAAACGAGCCACATAAATTTTTTGCGGCTCTTTCGTATTAATCACAGCAAAGGCATAAGCCCCAACAATTTTTTTTAATGCTGGCTCAAGGCCGTATTCTTCAATAAGGTGGGCGGCTACTTCGGTATCGGTCTGGGAGCGAAAATGGTGTCCTTTTTTTAGAAGCTGTTCTTTTAGTTCCTGATAGTTTTCAATAATCCCGTTGTGAACCAAAAAAATTTCTTTTTTGCAGTCGTAATGCGGATGGGCATTAGCTTCGCTAGGAACCCCGTGAGTGGCCCAGCGGGTGTGCCCGATGACAGCAGTTAATGGCAAAGATTTTTGGCCTTGGATGGCTTTTTCTAACATATCTATCTTGCCGAAAGTTTTAATGTGTCTTTTTTCTCCCTGAAAATCAAAAAAGGCGACGCCAGCCGAGTCATAGCCCCGATATTCTAATTTCCTAAGATTCGCAAAAACTATCGGAAGTCCCTCTTTTTTACCGATATAACCAGCAATGCCGCACATGAAATAATTCTATAAACTTCCTAAACAATGAGCAAGCTGTAAAAAAAAATGGCCCCGAAGGGGGCCTAGCCTGTATTACGGATTCCATAGTATTCAGATCCTCGGATTGTTCTTGAAATAATACTGCCGCGAACTAAAAGCTTTGCTAAAACAGCGCTCATTATTTCTGAGGGCCTAATGCCTAAACTAACAAATTCAGTGCCATGAAAATCACTGAATAGACATTGCCAAGTTAGGGAATCTTTAATTTCATCCATGATTTCCTTTTTAGAAAACATTTTATCGGAACAACGCGATAAAAAAATAGAGACAGTTTCCGCAAGCTGGGACGTGGCCCGTTCGTAAACGACATAAGCTTTATCCACCCTCTTCCGATCAATTGGCATTCCGGGACCTCCTTAAATGTTTTGGCGCCAATTAGATTATAAATTAAACAATAAAATTTATCAAGCGGTTTTTGACAAAAATAGTTTTTTTAACGGGAGAAGTCCCGATCCATTTTTTCGCCGATTCGCTGGCTAATGCCACGCTTTCCGCTTCATTTTGAGGAATTTCCTTGGCTACTTTGACAGTCCCGCGGGTTCGGCCATTCACCTGAATTATTAAATCAAATTCCCCCTCGGCAATCAGCCTTTCATCCCATTTTGGCCAAGATTCATAATCCAATAAGGTTTTGTGTCCCAATAAACTCCATAATTCTTGGACTAGATGCGGCGCGAACGGGAAAAGTAGTTTGCAATAGACCGAGTAAAATTCTTTGGGAATAGCGTCCGCTTTTTCTAATTCATTCAATAGAATCATCAAGGCGCTGATTGCGGTATTGAAATGAAAGTTTTTAATATCTTCGGTAACCTTCTTTATAGTTTTGTGGAGTGATTGTTGTATTTTGTCACTCTGAGAAGTTAAAGACGATGAAGAATCTCTTAAGGTCCTTCGCTTTAAAACTAGATTATTGGCTCTATTCAAAAATCTATGCAATCCGACGATGCCGCTTGGGTCCCACGGCTTAGCATCTTCCAATGGCCCCATAAACATTTCGTAAAGCCGCAAAGAATCGGCGCCAAATTCTTTAACCATATCGTCAGGACTAATTACATTGCCCTTGGATTTAGACATTTTTTGCCCGTCGGGACCAAGAATCAGCCCTTGGTTAACCAATCTTTGGAAAGGTTCTTTAGTGGGTACTGCGCCAATGTCATATAAAAATTTGTGCCAAAAACGGGCATACAAAAGATGTAAAACCGCGTGCTCCACGCCACCGACATAAATATCTACCGGCAACCAATATTCAAAGTTTTGAGTTTTTAGCTTATAGCCTTTAGGTTCCTTACTAAGGTAGGCGAGATAATACCAGTTGGAGCCGGCCCATTGAGGCATGGTATTAGTCTCTCGTTTGGCCGGTCCGCCGCATTGGGGACATTTCACGTTAACCCATTTTTTAATTGCCGCGAGCGGAGATTCGGCTTTGCCGGTCGGTTCATAATTTTTCACCTTCGGCAGTTCCACGGGCAAATCCTTTTCATCAACCGGCTGATTTCCGCATTTTTCACATTTAATTATCGGAATTGGCTCGCCCCAATATCGCTGGCGGGAAAAAATCCAATCGCGTAATTTGTAATTGATTTTAGACTCCCCCAACCATTTTTCTTTTGGCACTAAGGGCCGATCTGCAATCGGCAACTTAAATTTTTGGGCAAATTCCCGATCTCGCTCATCATGCTGGGGAACAGCCATAATCGCTCCGGTCCCATAGTGAACCAGAACGTAATCCGAAATCCAAACCGGAATTTTTTCTTTATTATGAGGGTTAATCGCAAAAACTCCTTTTAATTCAACGCCGGTTTTTTTATTCAAATCCGAAATGCGGTCTCGCTCGGATTTATTTTCTGTTTGAGCGATGTAACTAACAACTTCCTGCCAATTTTTAATTTTTAATTTTAAATTTTCAATTAACGGATGCTCTGGAGCAAGAACTAAATAGGTAGCTCCGTCTATGGTATCAGGACGAGTTGTAAAGACCGGAATTGAGGATTGCCCCTCTGTTGGCGGGATCTCGCTTATTGAGAAGTTTATAACTCTGCCTTCGGAACGACCAATCCAATTTTTCTGCATTTCCTTGACTCGTTCCGGCCAGTCTAAATCCTGCAAATCATCTAACAAGCGGTTGGCGTAAGCGGTTATTCTTAAGACCCAATGCTTAAGATTCCGCCTTTCTGCCAAAGAATCGCAACTTTCGCATCTTCCGGCGATAACCTCTTCGTTTGCCAAAACGGTTTTACAAGAAGGACACCAATTCACCGGAATTTCCGCCTCATAGGCCAATCCCTTTTTAAAAAGCTGGAGGAAAATCCACTGGGTCCATTTGTAGTATTCCGGATCGGTGGTATTAATTTCTCGGCTCCAGTCATAGCTAAACCCCAAGCTATTTAACTGTTCCTTAAATCGTTTAATGTTTTGGGATACTACTTTACTCGGATGAATTTTCTTTTTAATAGCGTAGTTTTCCGCTGGTAATCCAAAAGCGTCCCAGCCCATCGGATGTAAAACATTTTTGCCATTCATTCGGTTAAATCGGGCAACGATATCAGAAGCGGTATAGCCCTCTACGTGGCCGACATGTAATCCTTCTCCGGATGGATAAGGGAACATATCTAGCACGTAGGACTTTCCCGCAGTTAGCGGAGTGGCCGAGGAGGATGGAGGATTCTCTTTGGCACGCCAAATACGATAGCCATTTTTAGCCCAGATCTTCTGCCATTTCTTCTCTATTTTTTTAAAATCGTACTTAGGCATGATATAGAAAATTATAATAAAAAACCCCGTTTATGACGAGGTTTCGATAATTTTCTTAAGTTCGTACTTCAACACCTTACCAATAATATTTTTCGGGATTTCTAAAACAAATCTGAGTTCTCTGGGAATTTTTAGCGATCCTAAACCGCTATTTCGGCAATAATCGGTAAGTTCCTCCAAGGTAAGCGATGCGCCGTCTTTTAAAACCACGCAGGCGACAACTTTTTCTCCAAACTGGCGGTCGGCAACGCCAATCACCGCCGCATCCGCGACAGATTGATGCTTTTTAATTATTGATTCTATCTCCGAAGGATAAATATTATCGCCCATCACCTTGATCATATCTTTGTCTCGGCCCTTGAAATGCAGGAAGCCTCTCTCGTCTACTCCCACCAGATCGCCGGTTTTTAACCAGCCGTCTTCAAAAGCTTCTTGGGTTTCTTTGGAATTTTTCCAGTATCCCGCCATCACTTGCGGCCCGCGAATGTAAAGCTGATTTCCAACTATCTTCATTTCCGTGCCGGGCACTAATTGTCCCAAGCTGCCCTGCTTTTGCTTTTCTAAATCTGTTGGATTCACAGAAACTATTGGCGAGGCTTCAGAAAGGCCATATCCCTCCACTACGGTCGCTCCGGACATAAATTCAAATTTTTCTTTAGTTCCTCCGTCTAACGCTCCGGCTCCGGAAATTCCATACCGCAGGTCCGGCAAATTAGCTCCGCGCATCACCTGACTGGAAACCAATCTTTCGTAAATAATCGGAACGGCTGGGAAGTGAGAAACCCGATGGCGCTTCAAAATTCTTAACAAATCTCTTACGCCCGCATCAACAACATCTTCCTTCTTCCGCAAAAATCTAGCATCGCCGGTTTTTTTAAATTCTTGTTCAAATTTCTTTATCTTTCCTTGGTCAATAAATTTCGGAACTAACACTACGGTTGCCCCAACCGCAAAAGCCAGATTCAAACAAACGGAAAATCCATAGACGTGGAAAAACGGCAGTAGCCCCAAGAAAACCGAATTGTGATCCACGGTTATTTTTTCCTTGTTGACATGCGCGAGCGCTTGAAGTGCGTTGTTGACTAAATTGGAATGGGTCAGCATTGCCGCTTTCAAAGTGCCCGTGGTCCCGCCAGTAAATTGCAGTACCGCCAGTGAATCAGGTGTAAGAGAGCCATCAATGAATGGCCCCAAGTCCCTATTCCCAAGTATTTTAATATTTTCTTTCCAACTAACCTTTGTCAGTGGCTTTGGACGATTTTTCAACCAATAACCCACCTTTAAAAGCGGCGGCAGGTAATCAGCTGGCGAACAAATCATTAACATACGGTCAGAATAATCGAAAGCTGGATCGTGACGGATCGCTTCAAAGTGCTCGCGAAAATTTTCGGAAACGATAATTACACGCGGATCGACTAATTTGATCATTTCAACTATTTTTTCGCTTGTTTCTAGAAAATTGGGCGCGACCACAATCGCTCCGATTTTCCAAACAGCAAGAAATCCTATCGGCATATTTGGAATGTTGGGCGCAATAAAACAAACGCGATCCCTAAATGTGACGCCATAATTTTTTAACACTCTGGCAAATTGATCGGAGAGAACGTCTGCTTCTTTGTAAGTGACTATCTTACCAAAATAGATAAAAGCCGGTTCGTTGGGATATAAACTAACCGCCTCTTTCCATAAATCCACCAAGGTCCGGTTTTCATCAATCAATTTTTGACTCTTAAAAAACTATGGAAAATATATTAAAAATTAAGCTTAGAGTCAATCCTATTTTTAATTAAGAATAAAAAAACCCGATATGAATCGGGAATTAAAGATCTTGGACTATTGATAAAAATTTATTTAAAGGTTGGTGGACCTCGCCATTTGTTCCAGGGGATACACAGCCGCCGGGGCTATAATCAAAGTTTTTCCTCTTCTTTTCGGCTCGCCCGCGGATTTGCTCTTCAACAACACGACCCACTTCTCCACTTATTTGAATCGCTTCTCTTGATTCGGGATCGTGGGTATCAAAAACTATTAGTTCGTAACATTCTGGAAATCCCATTTTTCTGAAATAAAGTCCGCAACTATTAAGAACCGCATGATAACCGGCAATGTCTTTCCACCAAACAATCTTTTTTCTCTCGGTTAATTCTTTCAGCTTCTGGCTCAAATCATGGTCCATTTCAAACTCTAAAAAGTCCGAAATGTATTATAAAGATATTTTAAAAATTTTCAAGGCGTTAGCGGTAGTTTGTTCAGCGATTCTTTCTAAAGAAACCTCCTTTAATTCAGATAGCTTCTTAGCAGTTTCCGCGATATAAGCCGGTTCGTTGCGTTTCCCTCTGTACGGTTCTGGAGCGACATAGGGCGCGTCAGTTTCCAATAAAATTCTTTCTAAAGGAATAAATTTTATAACTTCATCATAATCACGAGCAAAGGTAATCACCCCGCCAAAGGTAAAATAAAGTCCGGCCTCTACCAATTTTTTAGTTATTTCTAAGCCACCTACGTAAAAATGCACCGCAGTTTTTAGTTTATAGCGATTGGCTTTTAGAAGTTCTGATAGATCTTCGTAAGCATCATCGGTCCCCTTACTGGGACGGCAATGAATCATTAACGCCTTGTCTAATTCCTGTGCTAGCTTCGCCTGCGCTAAAAATACCTCCTTTTGTTTTTCTTTTATCATTTTTATCTGCCTCATTTCGCTTGTCCCTAGCCTATAGTAATCCAATCCGCACTCTCCGATCGCCACAACTTTCGGATTTTTTGCTAAAGCCCGTAATTTTTCAATATCAAAATTTTCCGGCGCCGCTCCTTTTTGCTCCTTTTTATCGTGATGCCATTCTTCGCTTAAATGATTTGGATGAAATCCAACAGTCGCCCAAATATCCTTTGGGTATTTTTCGGCAAGCTTAATAGCCGATTCCGAAGTTGTCGATTGCGTGCCGACGCAAATCATTTTTATACCAGCCTTTTGAGCGTGTTGAATAACCGCTTCGCGGTCAGCGTCATACGTTAGGAAATGTATGTGAGTATGGGAATCTATAAGCATCTATCGCATTTTATATTCTACATTTGACGAAATTAAAAACAATATGGTAAATTCACCTTGTCCTTCGGAATGTCAATCCGGCTGGACTAGCGGCCTCAAAACCGCGGATGCTCTTTAGCCCCCAATGGTCTGGGGGCTTTTTATTAAGGAATCCGTGGAAATAAATTTTCTGTTTTTTTTACCCGAAGACTGCTCTTGTCCTCCCAAGCTATCGCTTGAGTAATCTTTTCCGATGTTTTCGGTAAGAACGGGTTTAACAAAGCGGCGATAGTATCTAATATCACGATAAGCGTATAGATGCATTCTGGATGATTCCAAGCCTGTTTCTCGTTAACATAGGCATCTCCGTAGTGAATCAATTCCCAGATCGCCATTAGCGCTTCGTGGATGCGCGATTCTTTAATATCTTCTTCAAAAATCTTTTTTATTGATTTAATTTTTTGGATAACTAGCTTATCCTCTTTCTCTGCCTTTATTTTTCCAAGTTTCTCCCCCATCGCCAGCACTCGCGAAGTAAAGTTCCCTAAGCCATTAGCTAAATCGCTATTGTAGCGTTCTTCAAAAGCAGCGTAGCTAAAATTACCGTCTTCAAACGGCGAGAATTCCCTAAGTAAAAAATAACGAACCGCCTCCGCGCCATACTTGCCCACTAAAGCAGCTGGATCAATGACGTTACCGACGGTTTTAGAAATTTTTTGGCCATCCACATTAATAAAACCGTGAACAAAGATGGTTTTGGGTAATTTTATGCCAGTCGCCAAAAGCATGCCCGGCCAAATAGCGGCGTGAAATCGGAGATTGTCTTTACCAATCACCTGGATATCGGCCGGCCAATACTTTTTAAACAGACTTTCGTCTTCCGAACCGTAACCCAAAGCGGAAATATAATTAACTAAGGCGTCCGCCCAAACGTACATAGTTTGTGAAGAATCATCCGGCACGGGAACACCCCATTTTAAGTCTTTGCTGGGACGAGAGAAACTCACGTCTTTTAGCCCCGAACGAATAAAGGCCAGAATTTCGTTTTTGCGGCTTTCTGGAACAATTCGCAATTTATCTTTCAAAATTAGCTTTTCAATTTTCTTTCCATAGTCGGAAAGTTTAAAAAACCAGTTTTCTTCTTCTATCGTTTCTGGCGCTTTTTGGTGGTCTTGGCACTTGCCATCAATTAAATCTTTTTCGGTAATGAAAGCTTCGTGTCCGACGCAATAGATGCCCCGATAAGTCTTTTTGTACAGATCCCCGTTCTCAGCTAATTTCTTCCATAATTTCCGCGCTCCTGGCCAATGGCGATTTTGGTCAGAGGTTCTAATAAAATCGTCCCAAGATAAATTTAAAATTTCCCGCAAGGCGCGAAATTTTTGGGAATTTTCGTCAACAAATTCTTTTGGAGATTTACCAGCGGCTTCCGCGGAACGGACAATCTTAGCCCCGTGTTCGTCCGTACCGGTTAAAAACCGAACGTCGTATCCCTGCTGACGGTGCCAGCGCGCCAAAACATCCGCGTATAAAGAATCCAAAACATTTCCTATATGAGGAGTGGCATTAACGTAGGGTATGGAAGTAGTAATGTAGAACTTCTTCATAATGTTCTTTTACAAAGTATGAAAAGACACGAAATTACGAAATTATTTTTCGTAGATTCGTAAAAAATTCGTACTCCGTAAATTTAAAGTCCGAGACCGCGCCGTTTGATTTTATTACTAGACCAACTTTCCAAAACTTCTTGAAAAATCACGGCCGCCGGAACAGCTAAAATTAGGCCGACAAAACCGAAAACTTGGGCGCCGATCATTAAAGAAATCAAAATAACCGCCGGATTGAGATTTGTGGTCAAACTAGTTACCGCGGGAACTAAGATGTGATTTTCAATTTGCTGGACAATGACAAAAAGAATCAAAACATAAATGCCGAGCGTCAAAGATTCGGTAAGGCCGATTAACACCGCCAAGCTTCCGCTAAAAATCGGACCGACGTAGGGAACGATTTCTAAAACAGCGGCCAAAATACCTAAGATTAAACTATACTTTACGCCCAGTAGCCAAAGACCCAAAAACACCCCGAAACCGATAGCCAAACTTAAAAAAACCTGGCCGGCAAACCATTTGCCGATTTTAGAACGAACCCGATTGTAAAGAGTAACGGCTCGGTCTTCGTAAACCGAAGGAATAATTGTCACTAAAAGCTTTTCTACTCCGTCACGGCCGACGGTCAGATAAAAGGAAAGCACGAAGACCGATGCGGTCAGCGCCAAACTGCCTAAAAAGCGAGAGCTTACGTCCAGAAGCGAAGTGCCGCCGCTAAGAAGAATATCGGCTACCTTAGTCAAACTTTGATTAATAGTTTCCAAGGCGGCGGAAGCATCAATAAACTTGAAGACCGTTCCGGAAAATCGGTCAAAGCTGGAAAGTAAATTATTCAATTCGGAAATAGCCAACGGTAGAATGGTGTAAATAATCAACGCAACGCCAAAAAGAGCGGCGATGTAGATAATCAGGGTGCCCAAAAGACGCGGGACCTTGTTTTTTTCCAATCGGCTTACTAAAGGATCTAATGCCGAAGAGATAACTATAGCCAAAAAGAACGCTACTAGAATGTCACGGGCTGCGAAAATCAGCCAAACAAAAAGACCGAGAAAAAAAACTTTCCATAAGCTTCCCCAGTCAATTGTCCAATTCTTCTGTTCCACGCTTAAATTTAACTATATTTTATTCCCTTTGGCAAGGGCTCAAGGAAAATTTTCCGCTCATTCTCGCGGCTCCAGCGAGCCGCTCCGAGGTTTTCGGCCTTTTCACCCGCCTAATTTTTGCGAAAAATTTGGCGAGACCATGCCGAAAAGGCCTCAAAATCCGCGGAAAAACTTTCCTTTTCGCTAGTTTTAACTAAAGGAGCCTCAATAAAGAAAACGCTTCAGCTAGAAAAACGTTATGAGAGGAATTAAAAGTGAAGTATCTCCCGAAACTCTTTATCGTCTTTATAAGGCCCGATCATCGCCAAATTCAGCTTATCATCACGAAAGATTTCGTTAGCAACATCTATGACTTCTTTTTTAGAAACGGCGTTAATTTTTTTCAAAAGCTCCTCCGGGGAAAGAAGTTCTTTTTTCAACACCTCCTGTCCGCCGTAGTAAACGGCGATAGCGTCGGTGGTTTCTAATCCCAAAACCAGGCGGCCGCTAAGATGATCCTTGACCCGTGTCAGTTCCGCATCATCCAAATCGCCATTTTTTAAATGATGTAGTTCGCCCAAAATTGCTCCGATGACAGTTTTTAATTTGGAGTGCTCAATACCAGCGGCAATGCTTAAAAATCCGTGGTCGGTGAAAGTATCGCTTCCAGCTTTTATATAGTAAGCCGCGCCGAGCTCCTCCCGGACTTTTTGAAAAAGCCGCGAGCTCATTCCGCCGCCAAGGATGTCGCTAAGCACTTCCAAAGCGTAATTCCGCTCATCAAAAGCGTCAAAAGCGCGGAAAGCCATAACAAGATGGGTCTGGTCGGATTGCTTAAATCTCACTAAAGTTTCCGGTTTTGACTGGTTGTCCAAGGTTTTTATTTTTCCATGCTTGGAATCCGCGGGAATGTTTTGAAAATGTTTTTCAATTTTGGATAACAAGGATTTTTCTTCCACCGGTCCGGCAATAATGATGGTGGTAGCAGAAGCGACATAGTGCTTGGAGCGGTAATTGATAAAGTCCTCACGAGTAAGCTTCCGAATGATTTCTTTTTTGCCGCCTACGTCCCAGCCGGCCGGCTGGTCTCCATACAAAAGTTCCATTATTAAGTCCTGCACCTTTCTTTGCGGCATATCTTCGTACATATTCAGCTCTTCAATAATCACTCCCTTTTCTTTTTCAATTTCGGCGGCGTCAAAAACCGGATTTAGATAAAGATCGCTGATTAAATCCAAAGCGTGGTCGGCGTGCTCGTTCCGAACTTTAGCAAAATATCCCGTCCATTCTTGCGAAGTAAAAGCGTTGTATTCCGCTCCTAAGGCGTCTAATTCGCTGGAAATCCGGAGCGCGGTCGGCCGCTTGGCCGTTCCCTTAAAACACATATGCTCCAAAAAATGGGATAAGCCGTTAATCTCCGACGTTTCGTACTTGGAACCGGCCTCCACTAAAGTTAAAACCGTGGTCGCCAAACTGTCGTGAGGCGCTAAAATAACTCGCAATCCGTTAGGTAAAGTAATTTTTTTAAACATTTTATTTAACAATTTTTCCCAGCTTCTCAAATTTTTCTCCGGAAAGAGATTTTTCTAAAACTTCAGTAAGTTTAGCGGTTTCCACGCGAATTTGCTTCATGGAATCGCGATCCCGGACAGTAACGGACTTATCTTTTTCGGTTTCAAAATCCACAGTCACGCAAAATGGCGTGCCGATTTCGTCTTGCCGGCGATAACGGCGGCCGATGCTCTGAGTCTCGTCGTATTCACAGACGAATTTTTTCGCCAGTTCTTCATAAACGGGGCGGGCTATTTTCGCTAATTCCTCTTTTTTAGAAAGCGGCAAAATCGCCACTTTAATCGGCGCCAGCCAGAATGGAAATTTCATCACCGTCCGTTGCTCTGATTCATCTTTTTCAGAAGTCGGGGCATCCTCTTCGTTATAAGCTTCTAGCATCGCCGCTAAAACCGAACGATCCACGCCCCAAGTCGGTTCAATCACGTGCGGCAGGAATTTGTTTTTGGGGTCTTCCGGGTCGGTATAGGTTAAATCCTGTCCGCTTTTCTCCTGATGATTTTTTAAATCAAAATCGCCACGGTAAGCAAGGCCGTAAAGCTCTGATTTGCCAAATGGGAATTCGTAATCAATATCCACAGTCCGCTGGGAATAATGCGCCCGCTCATCTTTGGGAATTTCGCGGTAATGGATTTTCTTTTTAGAGATGCCGAGATGCTCCATCCACCTGCCCATTTCTTCCAGCCAATTATCAAAATGTTTTTTCCAGTCCTTCTCTTCAATAAAGTATTCAATTTCCATTTGCTCAAACTCGCGGGTGCGAAAAATAAAATTTCCGGGAGTGATTTCATTGCGGAAGGCTTTACCGGTCTGGGCGATACCAAAAGGCAAGCGCTTCCGCGTAGTCTCGGTTACCAATTTAAAATCCACGAACATCGCCTGCGCTGTTTCCGGCCGCAGGTAAACGGTATTCGCCGCGTCTTCGGTTGGCCCAAGAAAAGTTTTAAACATCAGATTGAATTGCTTAGCCTTAGTTAATTCACCGCCGCATTCGGGACATGAAAGATCATCCCTCGACTTCGCTCGGGAACTATCATCCTTTGCCGCTCGGGAACCGTTAGTCCCTGAGCCTGTCGAAGGGCTACCTTGAATTTGATCAGAGCGAAATCGCTGATGGCATTTCTTGCACTCTACTAATGGGTCAGTGAAATTTTGTAAATGACTGCTTGCTTCCCAAACTTTCGGGTTCATAATCAACGCCGCATCAAGACCGACAACATCGGAGCGCTGTTGAACAAACATTTTCCACCACTCATTTTTAATGTTTCTTTTGAGCTCGGCGCCAAGAGGGCCGTAATCCCAAGAATTTGCTAAACCGCCGTAAATCTCCGAACCAGGAAAAATAAAACCTCGCCTCTTAGACAAGCTTATAATTTTATCCATTAAGTTCATTTTGAAAAGCCGTTAGGGATTTTTTAATTTTACACTAATGCCTAATGACTAGCTATTAGTAATTAGGGCTTAACTATTCCCTGCTGGCTTCCGACTGTTGAATCGTCAGGAAGTAAGGTAGTAACCGGGAAATCTTTACTGGAAATTTCTAGACCGGTAAAATCGTCTTTTCCCTTAAGAACGGTCTCTCCGATTAACGGCCAGTAATTGCCGGATGCCGAAGGGATGGCTTCAATCTGAAAAATCGCTTCAACCGGCTCTCCAATGATTCCCCGCGTGGCCGCAATTTTTTCTACCAGCCAAACCACTTCTTGCGTTCTCTCGTTATATTGAGGAGCCGCGAAACCAGTAGAAGATTTGACCATATTAGTCATTTTAACATTTGGCCCTAAAAAGGCCTTAATCTCAATCCCGGAAACATCGCTGGAATAATTGCTCAATCTCCAATGAACAGTGTATCGGGTGGGAATGCTAACATTCGGAGGAAAGGGCCCGCTGTTAAGAATTCCAGAATCGGCATCGCGGAAATAAACACGGGCGTCCACCCTTGTTTGACCGGCAACTTTTGTTTCCAACTTGACAATGCCGATTGTCTTGGAAGCGGCGACGAAAAATGGAACGGTTGGAGATTCTATTTCCGCTGAAACTTTCAAAAGGAAGTTTTTGTCGCTCAAACGGCGGATTGGGTAATCAGAGCGAGCGCGAATTTGGAAAGATACTGCTCCAGAACTGCCGGCAGGAACAGAAGAGAGCTCTGATTCGTTGGCGGCGTTCCAAATTAAAGTTTGGTCAGAAGCGCGAAAATTAGCGCTGGTATTAAGATGCGCGAGGTCAAACATTTCTCCAGTCAACCGCGCCTTGATTACCACATCGTTGAGATTTATATCAGTGGTGTTCTTGTAAGTAAGAATATAGTTAATATTGTCTCCAGGACGAGCAATGTATCCGGAATCGCCGTTGGGTTCTATTTTTAAAGAAAGCGGAGATGGGGCGACGGCAATAGTCGCGATTCGCGAACTAATGGCGTATAACTCTCCTAGAAAACGCGCTTTAACAACAACTTTCGTTTCAAAAACGGCGTTATCCGGACCGATTAAATTACCGGATATTTTTAATTTCCCCTCGGAATTCTTACGTAAATCGCCTAGACGCCATTCGCGATTACTCACGTCGGGCTCTAAATCCGATTTAACGAAATTAAAAGAGGGCGGGTACTCCACCACCAATTCTAGATTTCGGTAATCATCTTCAGCGACGTTTCTGTAGGTAATTAAAATTTCAAAATCTTCGCCGCTAAAAACTTTTGTGGGAGTTACCACGTCCAAAGACAAACCGAAGTTTCCGACGGGAATATCAATGTTTTTTTCTTTCTCAAAACGCGCGCCTAAATTCGCCGGCGAATAAGTAGCAGAAATCTGAATCTGCTGGATGCTGTTGTCCCCGCCAACCGCAATCAATTGGAACCGTTCTTGAGTAAGGGTGCCAGCACCCAACATTCCCAGTTCGCGATATTCAACAGTTTTTTGAGATGGCTGACCGACAAACGCCATATTCTCCGGCAAGCTGATGGAAAGCCGAACTTCTTTTAATAAACTCTTGGATTCGTTGCTGACGCCAACTAGAAAATCAAATGGCACGCCGGCTAAAACTTTGTCCGGTACTTGAAAATCTATAGAAACGCCTTGCGCGGAGCGGGATTGAATATATAAAAAAACGCCGACGCTAATCAATAAAACGGAAGCGGCAACGCCAAGACCTATGATTAGTTTGGATTTTCCCAACATAAGATTTATTTTAACTCACTGTTCAGCGACTAACAAATTAGCTGTACTGGAGTATCTTACTCGCTCATTACAGGAGCTAAACAATAACAGTGTCGTTTTGGGGGGAATTGGAACCAAAGGAAAGGCAATTAGAACAAAAGTAATCCAGGTTTTTTACTAGAAATTTTAGACTGGCGCGAGATTGGCAAAGCTGGCAGGAAGCGTGAGCGGAATCAAAACCAGCAACTTTCAAAACCGCCGCCGGAGTAAGTTCGTTGTTAATAACCAGCCCCCAAAGAGCCAAATCTGGTTGTTCTTCCGGAAAAACTTCTTTAATCAAGCGTAGAACCGGTAAACAATCAGCCGGCAAAGAACTCGCTTTGAGCGCGTCGGCAACCTGAAATTTATTTTTATTTATCAGCCGAATTTGAACTAAGTTAAGCGGCTCCAGATGGCTATTGAGTTTGGAAATAATTTTTCGGACGCTGACGGCTTTGGCGGAGACCCTCCCGAGTTCTTTAGTAAAAAAATGAACACGCGCATCCTGCTCGCCCGTTGGCTCTTTATCTAAAACAACTGCTTCGGTAAAGATTTCAACCATACATTTATTATATAGGATTTAGGCAACGGAAAGGACAAAAAACTCCCGATCGCGTAATGCGACGGGAGCTAAAGTCCTAATTTTTTTAAAATATACCGGCCGCACTCTTCTCCGTGCTCAAAGAGTTGGGTTAGGTCGCCTTTTTTAAAACCGTTATCGGAAAGAGTGGGGATATAGATTTTCGGACTAATGATGACTAAGCGATGAGACACCATGTCCAAATTATCTCCACTAACGATATTGGTTAAAAAAGCTTTAAGGCCCTCAAAAACCTTTTTGTAAACCGGCCAAGGCGTTTCCGCTTCAAAGAGCTGAAAATCCTTGTGGTGTTCCAAAAAAGAGGTTATTTTCGCTCCTATCAATTCGTCTAAAAGGAAATTGAAGTCAGAAAAAATTCCCCGCATCCAATGAAGGTCCTGAATGTCGGTACCGTCATACACCTGATCATTAATAACAACGAAAATCGTATCGCATCCGAACTTAGCCGCTGATTCTAAAGAAAAATAATAACCGTCAGAATAATAATCCCCGTCAATTTCCACCTTAGGAAAGAATCCTCCAACGCTTACCGATGCCTTAATGACCTTTAAAAGCTTTTCTTGAGAAATCTCCCGATTGGAAAATATCTCTAGACAGTTTTCCGAACGCTTCCTGGTAACAATTTCAAAATGGGTTGCCGAGTTTACAACCTTAGAAAGATCTAATTTGGATAAAAGCCAATTCAATCCGCTGTCGGTGAAAAGCGACGACTTGAAAAGCCTTGTTACCATATCCGTTTTATGGAAAAGACAGCTTGGGCCAATAACCTCAACCTCGCCGAGCCAAATCTTTTTCAAAGCATCCGGTCCGCTTTCAATGAGCTTTGCTCCGTTGAGAGCTCCCACCGAAACGCCTTGAATATAATCCGGCTTGGCTTTTTCCCAAAGCGCTTTGGAAAAACCAGCCCCAAAAGCACCGCGGAACTTGCCGCCGCAAAAAATAACGCCTATTTTCCCCAACGCCATCGGCAGCAACCTCCAGTTCTTTAAATTCAAAAGACTACCTATTATATAGCACGGATGGCACCATAAAAACAGCCCGAATTAACCTTCTGAAACTTTAAGCTTCTTAGATTTTTGGCGATTTATTTTCGGTAAAATAACAGTGAGAACACCGTTTTTAATCTTGGCGTCAGCGCGGTCGGCGTCCACTTCTTGCGGCAAAATTACGGAACGGGAAAACCGGCCCCAATAACATTCTTGATAGAAATAATCTTCTTCTTTTACCTTTTTTTCTCGTTGGCGAGTGCCTTGAATAGTTACCGAATCGGGAGTGATAGAAATATCCAAATCTTCCGGACTAACTCCGGCGATTGGGGATTCCACGATGATTTCTTCTGGAGTTTGATAAACGTCAATCGTCAATTGCCCGTCATCTTCCGAAAGCTCCGTCTCGTTCTGCTTTTTCGCGACCGCGGAAGAGGATTTGGCAAGATCAATTTCCACTCCGTCTTCTTCGTTATTTAGTTGTGGTTTTATTTCGTCCATAAATTATGGTTCTAACTTTTTTAGTTTTTCAAAATCGCTAAGGATGAAAAAGCCTACGATGACGAGAAACAAAATCGGAATGGTTATCTCGTCAAATCTAATTATAAAGTAATTAAAAATTGCGTGCAATAAAGTAGCAATGGCAAGAGAGCCGATAATAGCACGCCAGAATTTCATTCTACGAGCGACAGAAAGACCCCAATAATATCCAATCACGCCGGAACTTAAAGTATGAAGTAAAGTTGCCCCCACAAAGCGAAGAGTGGTAGTTTCTATCGGGCCAGCGCCCAATAACCCGTCCGTAGATCGAAAAACAGAGGCCACGTTTTCCACCGCGGAAAAACCGAGGGCGGAGACAATCATGTAAATCATCGGGTCTATGGGTTCGTCCAAGTCTCGGCTTTTCTTCATGACTAGAAAAGCGGCGAAGAATTTGAAAAACTCTTCTACTAAGGCAAAGAGCACGAAAGCGAAACTGCTGTAAGTCTCAATATTAGCCGAAGAAAGCCAATTATTAATGAGAATTTGAAATTGTAAAACAAAAACCGTGATGAACGCGCCAGCAAGAAAAGTATAGAAAATTAGCCTCTTGGGTTCTGGATGGCGCAGGTCTTCTAAAAGATAGAAGGCTAACCAAGCAAAGCTGGGTAATAATCCTAAAATTAACGGAATAACTACTCCCATTCACTTATAATTAAACCCTTGTTTTGCGTTTCGGACAAACTAAGCCGTTGATAAATTTCTTCGGTGATAAAAGGCATAAACGGATGCAACATCTTAAGAGTCCCGATAAGAAGTGTTCCAAGCGCGGTTTTTACCTCTTCGTCTTCTCGCGATTTTGCTAATTCAATATATTTATCCGCTAATTCGTGCCAGACAAAATCATAAATTTTGTGAAGCGCCGGCCCTAATTCGTATTTTTCTATATCTTTCTCAATTTCGGACTTTAAATCATTGAATTGTTTGAGAATTTTTTTATCTTCTTCATTTGTGAATTTTAAATTTGCCTGCCTGCCGGTAGGCATGGAAATTGGAAGTTTGAAATTTTCAATTTTGCTTTGGCAAAATCGGCTGATATTCCATAATTTATTCGCGAATTTTTTCCCCGCCTGTACCGCCGCTTCATCCCAATGAATGTCCTGCGTGCCCATTGCTTGCCAAATAATTCCGAAACGAGTGGCATCCGCGCCGTATTTTTCTATAAGACCGATTGGATCAATGCCAGTTCCCAACGATTTAGACATCCGTTTTCCCTCCTTAGTCAAAATCGTGGCGTGAATTAAAACTTCCGGAAAAGGCGTTTCTTTTTGAAATTCTAAACCGGAAAAAACCATCCTGGCCACCCAAAGATTAATAATGTCTCTGGCGGTTATTAAAACATTGGAAGGATACAAGTCTTTTAAATCTTCGTCAGACAATCCCGCGAACGGCCAAAGCGCGGACGAAAACCAAGTGTCTAAAACATCTTGCGATTGCTCCATTTCGCAATTTTTACAAATCGGGCATTGTTTCGGTTTTTCTATAGAAATTATAAATTCCTTATTTTGGATTTCTTCCTGTATTTTTTTGCAAAAAAATACAGGAAGCTGGTGTCCCCACCAAATCTGGCGGGAAATACACCAGTCGCGGATATTTTCTAACCAGGCAGTGGCAGTTCTTTCAAAGTTCTCCGGAATTATCTTTGTTTTTCCGGATTTAATGGTTTTCAAGGTTTTTTTGGCGAGTTCTTCCATTTTTAAGAACCATTGGTCGCTTAAAAGTGGCTCCAGAACGGTACCGGAGCGGTAGCAGATTGCTATATTATGTTTATAATCTTCGGTTTTTTCTAGTAATCCGGATGTTTCTAATTCCTTAACTACTTTTTCTCTCGCTTCGGAGACTTTCAATCCCGAGAAGTCCTTACCGGCAATGTCGGTCATCTTCCCACGCTCGTTAATAATTTCGTATTGAGGAAGTTTGTTCCGCTCTCCAATTTCAGCATCCAAAATATCGTGCGCCGGAGTGACTTTCACCGCTCCGGTGCCAAAACTCATATCAATGGCGTCGTCGGCAATGATAGGAATTTCGCGGTTTTGAATTGGCAATAATATCTTTTTACCAACTAACTTTTTATAACGCTCGTCTTTTGGATTGACCGCTACTGCCGCGTCGCCAAGCATCGTCTCCGGTCTTGTGGTTGCGACGACGATGTAGTCGTCGCTCTGACCGCCTCGCGTCGGAGCTACAATGAGATATTTAATGAAGTATAATTTTCCTATCTCTTCTTTATATTCCACTTCTAAATCAGAAAGCGAAGTTTGGCAGGCAACGCACCAACTGACAATTCTTTTCCCCCGATAAATCAATCCCTTTTCGTAGTAATGAATAAAAGCTTTTTTTACCCATTCCGCGTATTTTTCATCCATCGTGAAACGAAAGCGCGACCAGTCACAAGAAGCGCCAATTTTTTTTAATTGTTCAACAATGATATCGCCGTATTTATTTTTCCACTCCCAAACTTTTTCAATAAATTTTTCCCGTCCCAAATCCCAACGGTTAATGCCTTCTTTTTTAAGCTGTTTTTCTACAATATTTTGAGTAGCGATACCTGCGTGATCCGTTCCCGGAAACCAAACGGTTTTAAAACCACGCATCCGATGGTAGCGAATTAAAATATCGCTGATAGTCACGTTCAGCGCGTGGCCCATATGAAGCGAGCCGGTAACGTTGGGGGGTGGAAGATGAATCGCGTATGTTTTTCCTTTGCCCTTCAGAGCTCCTCTTTGCGGAGCGAAGTAGGGTTCCCAGAATTTGTAGATTTTCTCCTCAATGGCTTTAGGATCGTAAGCCGAAGGCCAGTCATTAGTCATATTCTCAATTATATAAATAATAAAGGCGTCCGTTAAGGACGCTTGTTTTTATAAATGAAAAATTGAAGCAAAACAATAAA
>CAYHXN010000011.1:0-19722 GCA_964360605.1 uncultured Candidatus Saccharibacteria bacterium
TACAGAGAAGTATAATAATGCCGAAGTTGCTTATAGTAGGGAAAAACGGATTAATGCTTACAAAGGTGGCGAGGCATTTCAAAAATTAATAAACGGAGGGTTCGCATAGCGGTCTAGTGCGCACGCTTGGAGAGCGTGTATACCGAAAGGTATCGAGGGTTCGAATCCCTCACCCTCCGCCATAACTTGACACCTGATACTTGAAACCTGAAACTTAAATTATGAACTACATAACAGATATTAATCTATTATCAGTATTGGTCGCGGGGGTGGCGGCCATGGCAATCGGGTTTTTGTGGTACGGCCCGTTTTTTGGGAAAGTTTGGATGCGAGAATCCTACTGGACGGAAAACGAACTTGCCGAAGCAAAAAAGAGAATGGGCGCGAATTATTTTATGAGTTTTATTACTGCTTTAGTGATGGCGATTGTTTTAGAGGTTTTAATAAATGGCATCGGTATTAACTCGGTTACCGGCGGTTTGAAACTGACTTTTATCGTTTGGCTGGGACTATTAGCCACTGTTAAATTCAACGATAAACTATTCAGCAAAAATAAATCCATCACGCTTTTTTGGATTGATTCTGGCCATTATCTCGCGGTAATGCTGGCGATGGGGGCGATTTTAACCTTCTTGTAATCCTTCGACTCTGCTCAGGACAAGTCCTTCGACTCTGCTCAGGACAAGTTCCTCGACCCTACTCAGGATAAATAAAAACCCCGTTAAGGGGTTTTGTTTCATCGGTTCTACTCAGGACAAGTCCATTTTTCTAGATATCCGGACGGAGGATTTATGGACGCGGATCCGTAAATTTTCTGCACGTCGGGAAATTTTTCTTTGATTTTCTTTCCGATTTTATCAGTGATTTCTTGGGCGGCGCAACCGCAAAAAGGGCTGCATCCGGATGAACTGCCTAAAGCAAGAGCGAGTTTAACCGATTTCTTTTCAGGATTAAGTTCTTCTACCCACACAACAACTTTTGAAAGTTGGGGATCGTTTTTCAGTTTCGGACGAATTTCTTCCAACAAGAATTTTTCTAGTTCTTCTTGTAGCGGCATTTTTCCTCCTAAGATTCCCCGCCAACATCTTGCGGCGGAGGATCTTCCAGTTTAAAACCGAAATTAGGCGTAATCGGAGGCTGGTCAGATTTTACTCCTTTTACCCAATGTAGAAATTTTTGCAGATGCGTTTTAATGCCATGCGCCAATGTGCTGATGGAAGACGGACAACCGGAACAAGAGCCCATCATATTTAAAACTACCTCACCTTTTTCTTCATCAATGCTTGTGATTTGGACGCTGCCCCCGTCTTGATGGAGATATGGCAGCACGTCCACGAGCAGCAAGCTTACCTCATCTTCGGGCGTAGCCACAACTTTGACTTGAACAGGTTTTTCATTAACCGCGTCAATATTTAAAAATCCGATCAGTTGGTTTTTAATCTTTTTTTCAACATCTTCCCATTTTTTACTGTCCGGATTTTCCGCTCTGGCTCCGAAAAGTACAATCGGTGGAACGGTTTTTATGTAATAAATGTTTCGTAAAGCGAATTCTTTCTGGACCTCATTCAAGGCATTTTTAAAATCATCTTTAGTCATAACTTTCTCCACCAATTCCAGAAACGCATCGTGATCCATAACGCCTTTTTCAAATTACCGATACGTATTATAACCGATAGAACCTATAAGTCAAACAATAAGAAAAAGCGGCCCGATGATTATCGGACCGCCATTTGTTTAAAAGCTTCCCTTACTCGTTTCCCCGCTTCGGGTCCGACCGACATTGATCTTTCATATTTATAAAGATCGCGCGGCCAGTCATCCGGATGTATTACGTAGCCAATTTCGTCGTTGGCCAAGCAAAACATCATTACGTATTCCGCGTTGAACATTTTTTTAATTTCCAACCCGAGCTTTGGTAGAATCTCTCCGGGTACCAGTAGCATCTTGGCATTGCCAAAATCTATAACACTTACTTCGGTGATGACGTTCCAATCGCGAGCCGTTCCTTCGGATTTTGGAATAATGCCGTGCTTAGAGGCTAGTTTAAAGGCATGGTTTTCCAGCGGCACCTCTATCTTTTGTGTGGTTACTTTCCAAGAGTTTTCCAGCGGTTTTGCGTTAGGAATAGATTTAATAGCCCATTCTGCCAGAATATTGCCCATCGCTTCACATTTTTTTACGTTATCGTATTTTATTTTTAACGGGTTATATTCCGGACGGCGCAAAATGCCAGTGTTAGGAGTAATCATGCCTCCGAGAATGCCGTTGATGAAAATTGCTGTTCCGCCAAGTTCTTTTTCCAATCTTTTACAAAGATATCCTGGATAATCAGAGGAAACGAAACGGTTGCTACGAGAAAGCGCTTCTGGGTGGCAACCGAAATTAACTACTGTCGCGATTTGCTTATGCTTACCCCTTACCGACAATACAAAAATATCTTTATCCAGAAGCTCCGACTCACGTGAATTTTTGGAAAATCCGTCGCTTTCGGTTTTGGATATCTTCAGAATTGCCGGCTCAGTCGTTTTCACGGTATCTGCCGCCAAACGCGCGATATTTTTCCTGACTTTCTCCATATACTTTTCATTGCGTCCGTTTGTCGCTAATGGAATTCGTCCCCAAAGACCTATGGTGTCTGGACCGGAATGCTGGTGGGTAGAAAAAATAAATACACCCTCCGGTTTTATGGAATGTTTCTCGGCAAGTTCTTTTTTAATTAGGAGAACATCGTAACGTATTAAACCAAGAAGATCAGCGCTGACAAAAACAAGACGTTCGCCGCTTTTTTCTAAAACTAGGCAACGCGCATAAAGATTATCGTAAGTTCCCAAAGCCATGCGGTTCGGACTAAATCCTCCCATTAGTAAGTTTTCTTCCGGAGTTATGATAACTGACCCCGCCGCGGCTTTCAGTTCCATGTTTTGGTCTTGGCTAAATCCGCTAAGCGACCACCGCCAAGGCTGGGCAGGCCACCGCCAAGGCGGGGCAGGCATGAGGCCAGCGACAAAAGACAAGATTACGGCAAGCTTCACATAGCGCCTGTAAAAGTTCCACGAGTATTATAAAGAGTCGGGCCGTCTCTGTCTACTCGGTCGATTACTGCGAGTCTTTGCGGGATGTCTTATCCGCTCATTCTCGCGGCTCCAGTCCCGATGCTTCGCATCGTGGATCCTCGGCCTTTGGCCGGGACGAGCCGCTCCGAGGTCTCGGCCTTTTCGGTTCCGATGTCCATCGGAACACCATGCCGAAAAGGCCTCAAAATCCGCTCATAAGACATCCCGCAAAAACTTTTAAAATAGATTTGGAATTACCAACTTAAGATAAATCGATAAATAGCGTCCACGATTGGAAAGACGTAACGGAAGCCGAAAAAGATTACTAAAAGCAAAATAAAAAATCCGTAGCGTTCTAAAAGAATTTGTAGGCGAGTAAATTGTTTTGGTAAAAGCGCGAAGAGAACATTAGAACCGTCCAGTGGGGGAATGGGTACAAGGTTAAATATTGCCAAAAGAACGTTGATAAAAATTATAAAACTCATAAGTTGGATTAAAATTTCTCCTTCCGGGCCAAGTAGATTCGCAAAGGGAAGTTTAAGCGCCAACCCAAAAATAGAGGCGATGATGATATTACTTAAAGGCCCGGCAAGACCAATTAAACCCGCTCCAAGCTTTGGGTTTTTAAGCGAGTATGGATTATAAGGAACCGGTTTAGCCCAACCAAGAACAAACGCGCCGCCCGATAACAGGTATAAAGAAAGCGGGACGAAAAAAGAACCAAAAAACTCCAAGTGTTTTAGCGGATTAAGGGTAAGGCGGCCGGCGTTTTTCGCCGTAGTGTCGCCAAGCCAGAGCGCCATTAATCCGTGGGATACCTCATGGATAATTACGGAAAATAATAATACAAGAAGCTGAAAAACGAGAGTGCTTAAGTCGGGCATTCCTTTATTATAACAGCTTTTCGTGGAAACTTTGATAATTTGACTTACTCTAGTTGTTCTTGCTATTATTTCCGTTATGCCGACTATTAGGCAATTAGTTAAAAGAGGAAGAAAAAAGACGGTTTATAAATCCAAGGCGCCAGCGATGCAGCGTTATTTTAATACAATTAGAAACAAGCCGCTCCGGTCTGCTTCTCCGTTCAAGCGCGGCGTTTGTTTAAAAGTTTTTACCACCACTCCTAAGAAACCAAACTCGGCTTTGCGTAAAGTCGCCCGTGTACGGCTTACTAATGGCATGGAAGTAACGGCTTATATTCCGGGCGAAGGACATAATTTGCAGGAACACTCCGTGGTAGTAGTCCGAGGCGGTCGCGTTAAGGACTTACCGGGTGTGCGTTATCATATTGTACGTGGCGTTTTGGACGCTTCTGGAGTAGAAGCTCGGAGACAGCAACGGTCAGGGTATGGCGCGAAGAGGCCAAAAGCAGAAACAAAATAATGAGAAAAAAACACAATTACAAAAGAGAGCATAAACCAGATTTAAAATACAAAAGCGTTGTAGTAACGCGGTTCATTAACTATTTAATGGAAGGCGGAAAGAAATTCGCTTCAGAAAAAATTTTGTATGATTGTTTTGATATTTTACAAAAAGAAACCAAGCTGAACCCGATGGAGGTTTTTGAAAAAGCGTTAGAAAACGTTTCGCCAGCCGTAGAGGTCGTTTCCAAACGCGTCGGTGGCGCTAATTACCAGGTACCCCGAGAAATTCGGCCAGACCGCAAGTTTTTCTTAGCTACTCATTGGTTAATTGACGCTTCCAGAAAGAAAAAGGGGAAACCAATGGCTAAAAAGCTTGCCGAAGAAATTCTCGCCGCTTATAAAAACGAAGGCGCGGCGATTAAGAAAAAACAAGACACGCACCGAATGGCGGAAGCCAATCGCGCCTTTGCTCATTTTGCGTGGTAGATTCTCATAAAGCATGAAACGTGAATCGTGAAGTATGAATCACGTTTCAAGTTTCAAGATTTAAGATTTAAGTTTCATGAGATTATATCCTATAGAAAAAGTTAGAGATATTGGCGTCATTGCCCATATTGACGCTGGTAAGACGACCGTTTCGGAGCGTATTCTTTTTTACACCGGTGTTTCTCATAAAATCGGCGAGGTTCATACCGGTGATACGGTAATGGATTGGATGGAACAGGAGCGCGAGCGCGGTATTACCATTACCGCCGCCGTCACGACTTGTTTTTGGATTCCGACTTATCAACGCGGTGATAAACAATTTGAACACCGTATTAACTTAATTGACACCCCGGGACACATTGATTTTACAATTGAAGTAAAACGGTCTTTGCGCGTTCTGGACGGCGCGGTTGTAGTTTTTGACGGCGTTTCCGGAGTGGAGCCCCAGTCCGAAACTAATTGGCGATATGCTGACGATTACGGCGTGCCTCGTATTTGCTTTATCAATAAACTGGATCGTCTCGGCGCGAGCTTTGAGGGAAGTCTGCGCTCCATTCGTGAACGTTTGAATCCTTACGCTATACCGATTCAAATTCCGATGGGTTTGGAAGCTAATTTTAAGGGATTAATTGATCTATTAAAAATGAAGGCCTATACCTTTGAGGGCGAGAAAGGCGAAAAAATTATTGAAGGTGAAATTCCGGCCGAATATCTGGAAGAAGCCAAAAAATACCGGCATGACTTGGTGGAAAAAATAGTGGAACAGGATGACGCCGCTATGGCCGCTTATCTGGACGCTAAAGAGCCGCTATTGGAAGATTTAAAAAGAATTTTAAGAAAAGCGACTTTAGCAAGGACAATTATTCCGGTCTTGACCGGTTCAGCTTTAAAAAACAAAGGCGTTCAACTGGTTTTAGACGCGGTGGTTGATTACCTTCCTTCTCCTATAGATATTCCGGCAGTCAAAGGAATTAGTCCTAATAACGGCGAAGAATTATTTCGTCATCCTAAAGACGAAGAACCTATGGCGGCGCTGGCTTTTAAAATTGCCGCCGACCCATTTATGGGTTCGCTGACTTTCTTTCGGGTTTATTCCGGTGTAATGAAAAAAGGAAGCTACATTTTAAATTCCAGCAAAAACAACCAGGAGCGCATCGGCCGTTTAGTGCGGATGCATGCTAACCAGCGCGAAGAAGTAGATGAAATTCCGGCGGGAGATCTCGGCGCGATTGTTGGTTTGAAAGCTACTACTACCGGTGACACGCTTTGCGAACCAGAACACCCGATTATTTTAGAAAAAATTATTTTTCCGGAACCGGTTATCAGTATGCGCATTGAACCGAAAACCAAAGCTGACCAGGAAAAAATGGGCGTGGCTTTGCGGCGGCTTTCGGAAGAAGACCCCACTTTTCGCGTTAGCGGCGACCCTGAAACGGGGGAGACTATTATTTCCGGCATGGGCGAACTTCATTTGGAAATTATCGTAGACCGCATGAAGCGTGAATTTCATGTTGAGGCAAACACCGGCCGGCCGCAGGTAGCTTATCGGGAAACAATTAAAGGTAAGGCAGAAGCGGAAGGAAAATATATTCGTCAGTCCGGCGGTCGTGGTCAGTACGGACACGTTAGAATTAGATTGGAACCCAACGAAGCCGGCAAGGGTTTTGAATTTATCAATGAAATCAAAGGCGGCGCGGTTCCTCAAGAATATATTCCTGCCGCCGAAAAGGGTATTAAAGAAGCGATGGATAAGGGCATTGTCGCCGGTTATCCGATGACCGACGTGAAAATAACGCTTTATGACGGTTCGTATCACGAAGTAGATTCTTCGGAAATGGCTTTCAAGGTGGCTGGTTCCATGGCTTTTCAAGATGGCGCCAAGCGTTCCAAGCCAATAATTTTAGAACCGATTATGAAAGTACAGGTGATTATGCCGCAGGATTATCTCGGCGATATTACCGGAGACATTAGTTCTAAGCGCGGACAGATTGAAGCAATGAACGATCGTATCGGCGGGATTAAGATTGTAGATTCCAAAATTCCACTTTCGGAAATGTTTGGTTACGCGACCAAACTTCGGTCTATGACACAGGGCAGGGGAACTTCTACGATGGAATTTTCCCATTACCAAGAAGTGCCGCAAAGCGTGGCGCAGTTGATAATTGAAGGAAAGAGGTAGTTCGGATATTTGTCTTTTTGGAAACAGTGTGACCGACCTCCTGTCACCGCCGCGGGCGGGATCCCGCCTTCTCTAAATTACATATTAGTGGCGGGACGGGTCGGCCCACTTCTTATCTCGCCGAATTGCCATTCGTTTTAAATTAATAACGAATGGACCAATCCAATTCGGCTCCGATACGTTCCGAAAAGACAATTATCCTCACAGTTGAGAAAAAAAACTTCAATTTACACAGCGAATAGATTTTGTTATTATCTGTTCAGTTTTGTTGAAAGGTGAATCAATGATTGGGGCACGAGCGATTTTGGTTTTGATTATGTTAGCGGTTATGGGATTTAATGTCTGGTCGTTTAACCATCCTGGGGATATAGGTTTCCGGATTTTTCTGTTAGTTATTTCTTTAGTGCCGGCGTTGGCTTCGGTGATGGTTTTTTTACTTACTTTTATCAGGCCGGATGGGAAAGGCGGATTAATGATTAAATTCGGAAAATTTTATTCAAGGACGTTTGGACAGACAATTGATTTGAATCCTCAAGACCGTAATGTTTGCAGGTTGTTTTGGGAAACGGTGGGTAGACTTATTCTTTTATATCTTTGTCTATTTGCCGTCGGTGCTGTAATAGTTATCTTAGTTGCATCAATTTCAGGTGTTGATTCCGCTGGAAAAAAAATAGATTTCCTACCCCGTTGGGGACTTGGCTTATTTTTTTTAACGTTCCTATTAATGCCACTGTTGCTTATAAAGACCAATTCCTTATATTTGAAATTAATATTCAGGATTAGTTTTGTTACTACTGCTATTACATCTCTATTAATGATTATTGTTTATTTTATTCAGGAATCTATCAGGCCTCGGGTTCATTTACCGTCTACGGAAATCAATTGGTCGGAACTGGCAACTATTTTTGGAATCATAATCGCGTTTTCTGTTTCTATTGTATTCGTGGCTTGGCTGGCGTTCAGGTTTATTAAAGTCCTGCGTGTCAGTCCTATGGGCCGATTCTTATCCGCTCTTTGGGTAGCCATTAAAACCAATACCTGTCCGATTCTTTCAGTAGAAACCGCGGTACCAAAAGAAGAAAAGAAAGAATCAACCTCGTCCGAAAATCCGCAAGGCGCTTAAGCGCCTTTTTTGTTTTTTTGCGGGATTTATACCCCAAAAATACTCCCTATTGACATATTGATACTGTTTGATATAAAATCGTTATATTGCCGTTTTAAGATAAAAATAAAAAAGTCGCACAAATTTTAATTTTTTTTGAGAAAGTATGGCAGAAAAAGAAAAATTCGCGAGGACTAAACCTCACGTAAATGTCGGCACTATCGGTCACGTTGACCATGGTAAAACTACTTTAAGCGCTTCCTTGACGCACGTTTTGTCGTTGAAGGGCATGGCTAAAGAAAAGTCGTACGCAGATATCGCCAAAGGCGGTGTCGTTCGCGATGAAAGCAAGATTTTAACCGTCGCTGTCTCCCACTTGGAATACGAAAGCGAAAAGCGGCACTATGCCCATATTGATTGCCCGGGACACGCTGACTATATCAAAAACATGATTACCGGCGCCGCGCAGATGGACGGCGCGATTTTAGTTGTCTCCGCTGTTGATGGCCCGATGCCGCAAACCCGCGAGCATATTTTGCTCGCCCGCCAAGTTGGCGTGCCGGCAGTTGTAGTTTTCTTAAACAAAGTTGATTTGGTTGACGATAAGGAACTCGTTGATTTGGTGGAAGCCGAAGTCCGCGAGCTTTTAAAGAAGTATGATTTCCCGGGTGATACTACGCCGATTATCCGCGGTTCCGCTTTAGCGGCCATGAATGCTAAATCTGCTGACGACGCGGCGGCCAAGCCGATTTTGGATCTCGTTAAAGCTTTAGATGAATTTATTCCAGAACCGGTGCGTGATATTCAAAAGCCGTTTTTAATGCCAGTGGAAGATATTTTTTCTATTGAAGGCCGCGGCACTGTGGTTACCGGTAAAATTGAACGTGGTATTTGCAAGTTAAATGAAGAAATTGAAATTATCGGTTTGACGCCTACCCAAAAGACCGTTATTACGGGCATTGAAATGTTTAATAAGCTTTTGGACGAGGGTCGCGCGGGCGACAACGTTGGTCTTTTACTTCGCGGTTTGAAGAAAGAAGATGTGGAGCGCGGCCAAGTGCTCGCGAAACCTGGTAGCGTTACGCCTCACACCGAATTTGACGCGGAAGTTTATATCTTAAGCAAAGAGGAAGGCGGCCGCCATACCCCGTTCTTTAAGGGATATAAACCGCAATTCTATATCCGAACCACTGACGTTACCGGTGAAGTTACTTTGCCGACGGGCACGGAAATGGTTATGCCGGGAGATACTATTAGTTTCAACGTTAAATTGATTGCGCCAGTTGCCCTTGAGGAAAAACAGCGGTTTGCTATCCGCGAAGGCGGCAAGACCGTGGGCGCTGGAGTTGTGACGAAGATATTGAAATAAACACACGAATTTGTTTGCAAATATTTGCGAATGATATGCGAATGTTTAAAATTCGCACTAGAATTCGCAGACATTAGCACCAGGTATTCGCATGACTAAAACAAAGGAAATTGAAAAAGAAAAACTGCGGTTGAGGATTAAGGCCTATGACCATAAATTGATTGACAATTCCTGTCGTCAGATTGTGGATACGGCAAAACGGCATGACGCCGAAGTCGTTGGCCCGATTCCTCTTCCAACAGAAATAAAAAAGTACACCGTCAACCGCTCCACTTTTGTCCACAAGGACTCCCGGGAGCAATTTGAATTGAGGGTACATAAGCGCTTGATTGATATTATGAATCCAACCCAATCAATCATTGAATCGCTTTCTAAGCTCAATCTCCCATCCGGCGTTGATGTAGAAATCAAGATGGGATAGTTGCTCGGCTTTATTGCCACATACCCAGCTTGATTAGGTGTGGGGTATGGTGTACAATATTCAGCAATGAGCTTAGCCATCCGACACATAAAAAGGATTGCGAAGTTTCGCGATCTTTTTTATTTCACCATCCTTTTTATGCGTGGGATTAATTTCTAAATAATATGGCAAAAATTAAAGGCAAAAAACTTAAAATGACCCAAGTATTTGATGACCATAGTGCCACCGCGGTTACGCCAATTAAAGTTGATGATGGCGCTGATTTTTCCGAACTTAAAAACGGAGACCAAGTAAAGGTAGCCGGAATTACCAAGGGCCACGGTTTTCAGGGCGTTGTAAAGCGACACGGATTTCACGGTGGACCGAAATCCCATGGTCAAAAAAACCGCTTAAGAGCCCCCGGTTCTATCGGAAATACTGCCACCCAACGTGTTATTCCTGGTCGTCGCATGGCTGGACACATGGGCGTTGTTCGGGTTACTACCAAAAATTTAAAAGTGATGAATGTTGACGTTGAAAAGCGAACAATTTTAATAAAAGGCGCGGTTCCCGGTCATACCGGCAGTAGGGTAGAAATTTCCAAATAAATGATGGCTAAAGTTTATAACTTAACAGGCAAAGAAGTGGGCACAACCGAATTGCCGGATGCTGTATTTGCGCGGCCGTGGAATTCCGATTTGGTTTATCAAGCAGTAATGACTCAGCAAGCAAACCGGCGCCAACCGCTTGCTCATACTAAAGGTAGGGGAGAGGTGCGGGGCGGCGGCCGAAAGCCCTGGAAACAAAAGCATACCGGCCGATCTCGCCAAGGCTCAATTCGTTCCCCGATTTGGAAAGGCGGGGGCGTTGCTCACGGCCCCACCAAGGATCGCATTTTTGCTAAAAAAATAAACAAAAAAATGTTGCGGGCGGCTATCCACTCCGCTTTATCTAAGCGCTTATCCGAAGGAGCTTTGAAAGTAGTGGAGTCTTTGGAGTTGCCGAATTATAAAACTAAGGAATTAGCCACCCAACTCAAGGCATTTTTTAACAATATCTTGAACGCGATGCTGGTTCCCGCTAAAGGAAACCACAATATATATCGCGCTTCCGGAAATCTTCCGAAGGTTAAGAGTTTAGCCGCTGACTCACTGAACGTGGAAGATATATTGAAATACAAAAATATACTAATTGACCAAAAAGCAATCAGTGAAATTAAGTAACATGTCTAATAAATTTTTAATTAAACAAACGTTAATAACCGAGAAAATCACCAGGGAGACTTCCGAGGGTAAATATGGATTTGTAGTTGATAACGCGGCTACGAAACCAGAAATTAAAAAAGCTCTTAAAGAGATTTATAAAGTAGATGTGGAGAAAGTGCGGGTTATAAATACCAAACCTAAGCAAAGGCGCTTGGGCCGCAGTGTTGGCGTGAAGCCGGGTTATAAAAAAGCTATTGTGACGTTAAGGGCCGGACAGAAACTGGATATTTTACCTCATTAATATGAAATTTTATAAACCAACAAGCCCGTCAAGGCGCAACATGTCGTCCGTAGATTATACGGGACTATCTAAGGTAGAGCCGCATAAGGCGCTTACTTCGCGTTTGCGCGCTCATGCCGGGAGAAATAATCGTGGCGTGATAACGACTCGCCACCAAAGCGGCGGTAATAAAAAGCTTTATCGCGCGGTTGATTTTAAACAAAACAAATGGGAAGTGCCCGGGCGTGTGGAAACTTTAGAATACGATCCCTACCGGTCAGCTTTTATCACTCTGGTTTCTTACAAAGACGGTGATCGCCGTTATGTTTTAGCCACCAAAGACACTAAGGTGGGGGATGTGATTATTACATCTAAAGACGCGCCTCTTAAATCTGGTAATCGTTTGCCGCTTCAAAAAATTCCAATTGGTTATCAAGTTCATAATATAGAAACTAGGCCGGGTGGCGGTGGTAAAATAGCTCGTTCCGCCGGGTCTTCCGTTGAAATCTTGGGTCACGACATTGGTTTTACTACTCTTCGGCTCGCTTCTAAAGAAGTGAGAATGGTTCCTTGGGATGGATTAGCTACGATTGGACAAGTTTCTAATCCCGACTATAATTTAGTGAACATTGGGAAAGCTGGCCGTTCTCGCTGGTTAGGTATCCGTCCCACGGTACGTGGTTCGGTTATGAATCCGGTTGACCACCCATATGGCGGTGGTGAAGGCAAGCAACCCAGAGGCACTCGTCGCCCAAAAACTATGTGGGGAAAAATCACGGGTGGTCACAAGACACGCAATAAGAAAAAGTGGTCGCAAAAAATGATTATAAAAAGGCGACCAAAAGTTCGCTAGTAAAAAGTAAAACATGTCCAGAAGTTCTAAAAAAGGCCCATACGTTGATCAGAAGCTAATGAAAAAAGTAGCTGGATTAAAGCCGGGCGATAAAAAAATTATTAAGACTTGGGCCCGAGGTTCGGAAATTGCGCCAGAGATGGTCGGCCACACGTTTGGGGTTCATAACGGCAAGAATTTTATTGAAGTTTTTATTAAAGAAGAAATGGTGGGACATCGTCTTGGTGAATTAGCGCCAACGCGAAAATTTACTAAACATGGAGGTAAAATGCAAAGAGAATTAGAAGCGTCTCAAGCCCAAGCCGCGGTTGAAAAAGCTAAGGCAGTACAAGCCGCTCCAGAAGGTAAAAAATAAATTATATGAGTCAAGAAACAGTAAAGCTCAATAATTTAGATATTGCTCCTCGTAAGGTGCGCTTAATCGCGGGTACGTTACGTGGTTTGTCCGCTCAAGAAGCTCAAGCCCAGCTTTTATTGCGTCCCCAGCGTTCGGCTAAACCGCTTTTAAAATTATTGCGTTCCGCTTTGGCGAATGCCGCGAACAAGAAAATAGACGGGAATCGGCTTTTTATCAGCGAGATTTTAGTTAATCAAGGACCGATGCTAAAGCGTTCTTTGCCGCGGGCTCAAGGACGAGCGACTCCAATTCAAAAGAAAATGAGCCACATAGTTTTAACTTTGAAAGAATCTACTCAACTATTAGTAAGCCGTTTTGTAATAAACCCTCCAGTTAAAAAAGAAAAGAAGAAAAAAGTCATTAAAGAGAAGAAGGTGAAATCTCAACAACAAAAGGAAAGAGGGCTTGCCCAAGAAAGGCCGGGATTCTTCAAGAGATTATTTAGGCGGAAGTCAGTTTAAACAAACTCATGGGACAAAAAATAAAACCGTATTCATTTCGTTTAGGAATTACCAAAGGGTGGTCTTCTCGGTGGTTTTCGCCTAAAAACTATAAACAAGCCTTAGAGGAAGACCTTGTAATACGTACAATAATTAAAAACAAAATTTCTCCCGCGGGCATTGTTCGCGTTGATATTGAACGCGGTACGCACGGCGCTTTCCGCATTTTTATTAAAGCCGCTCGACCCGGTCTGATTATAGGCAGGGGAGGGAAGGGAATTGAGGAATTGTCTAAAGCAATTGAGCTTAAATTAATCAAACTATTTAAAGATAACAAACAACAAGCGCAAAAGTTTTCCTTGAGTTTAAACATAGAAGAGTTAAGAAAAAATGAAATTGCGGCGCAGAATGTGGCTCAAAACGTTGCTTGGGATTTAGAGAAGCGTTTGCCGGCAAGAGGTACCATGAAGAAACATATGGAATCAGTGATGCAAAACCGAGAGGTGCAAGGAGCGAAAATTCGTTTGTCCGGCCGAATTGACGGCGCGGAAATTTCTCGCCGTGAGTGGATTGCTAAGGGTAAACTTCCTTTACAGACTTTGCGCGCGGACATTGATTACGCGGAATCTACGGCTTTTTGCAATTACGGAACAGTCGGCGTAAAAGTATGGATTTACAAAGGTGAAATATTTAACGAAAAGTAGAAAGTAATATGTTAGTTCCAAAAAAAGTAAAACATAGAAAATGGCAGAAGGGGAGGTCTATTCACCGGAAAGTTGAAACGCGAGGCGTTACTTTGGCCTTTGGTAGTTTTGGTTTAAAAGCGGAAACCCCCGCTTGGATTAATTCCCGCCAAATTGAAGCGGCTAGAAAAACAATCCGTAATTTCTTGAAGCGGGAAGGTAAACTTTGGATTCGCATCTTTCCGGACAAACCGATTACCAAGCGTCCTCCTGAAGTAACTATGGGTGGCGGAAAAGGCGGCGTTGACCACTATGTTTTTCCGGTTAGGCCAGGAAGAATTTTGTTTGAACTGGATGGTATTTCGTTAGAAATCGCTCGCGAAGCCTTCCGGCTTGCCGGACATAAGTTGCCAGTTAGAACAAGAATGGTTACAAAAGAATAAAGTTACAAAACCCCATGAAATCTAAAGAATTAGAACAATTAAAAACTCGGCCAGTAGAAGATCTAAAAAAAATGGCGCAAGAACACCGTGATAGGCTTTGGCAATTAAAATCTGATTTAGCGGCTGGTAAAGTTAAAAATGTTAAAGAAATTCACAAAGCAAAGCGAGACATCGCGCAAATTTTGACTATTTTGAATAATCAGTCATAATACACACACCCATGGAACAAGCTAAAAACAAACGAAAAATTGAGGGAATCGTGGTTTCCGATAAAATGCAGAAGACCGCCGTGGTTGAAGTAACTAGAATGAAAAAACACCCCAAGTATTTAAAGTTTTACAAAGTGACCCAAAGATTTAAAGCTCACAGCGAAAACAATGAATATAAGGTAGGAGACAAGGTAGTTATTGAAGAAACTAGACCAATGTCCAAAGAAAAACGGTGGAAGATTATTAGTAAAATGTAAAATGCGAGACGCGACCACCGCCAAGGCGGGGCAAGCAAGCAATTAAACATTAAACAAACACATGATTCAAGAACGATCCATATTAAAAGTAGCCGATAACGCCGGAGCTAAAACAATCCGGTGTTTTAGAGTTTTGGGAGGCAGTCGTAAACGTTACGCTCGTATCGGGGATGTTATTGTGGCTTCTGTTCAAGTAGCCGAGCCGCGTAAACAGGTTAAAAAGAAAGATATTGTAAGAGCGGTTATTGTCCGTCAGCGTCACCCGTTGCGTCGTGCTGACGGCACCGCGGTTCGGTTTGATGAAAACGCGGCAGTATTAATTAACGATAAAAAAGAACCCATAGCTACCAGAATTTTCGGGCCCATACCCAGAGAAATAAAAGACAAAGGTTATGAAGCCATCTTTACGATGGCAGAAGAAATAGTATGAAAATACACAAAGGAGACACAGTTCAAATAATTTCTGGAAAAGACCGAGGCAAGTCTGGACAAGTATCGGGTGTTGATTATCAAAAAAACACTTTAATGGTGGCTGGGCTTAACGTTTTCAAAAAAAATCAGAAACCTAAAAAGAAAGGCGAGAAGGGGGAGGTGGTGAATATTTCCCGCCCCATTCGTCTTCCAAAAGTAATGTTGGTATGCCCGAATTGCAAAGAAGCATCTCGGGTTGGTTTTAAAATAGAGGGAGAACAAAAAAGCCGTGTTTGTAAAAAATGTAAGGCAACTATTTAGACTTTATTATGACAACTACTAATAATATAAAAAAAATCTCAAAAATAGTGATAAACACGGGTATTGGCCGTATGACATCTATGCCTGATTTTGAAGGTAAAGTTTTGCCGGAAATTGTAAAAGACTTCGCCTCTATTACCGGACAAAAACCGGCCACTTGTTTAGCTCGTCGATCTATCGCCGGCTTTAAAATTCGCCAAGGAATGGTAATTGGATTGAAATCAACTTTACGAAAAAAGATGATGGCTAGTTTCTTAAGCAAATTAGTTATGGTGGTTTTGCCGCGCGTTCGGGACTTTCGCGGTATTAGTTTACAAAACGTGGATGAGAACGGTAATTTGACAATAGGCGTAAAAGAGCACATTGTTTTTCCGGAAATCAATCCAGAGCACGCCAAGGTTTCTTTCGGTATTCAGGCCACCCTTGTTCCCAGAGATATCACAGACAGAAAGAAGGCAATTGAATTATACCAGTCGTTAGGAGTGCCGTTTAGTAAACAACAGACAACGAATAAAAAGTAAAATATATGCCTAAATTATCTACTATCGTAAGAGCCAAAAAGAAACCGAAATTTTCTTCTAGAGTTGTTCGGCGCTGTTTTCGTTGCGGCCGCAAAGCCGGTTATATTCGGGATTTTGGTCTTTGCCGGATTTGCTTCCGAGAGCTTGCTAGTCGTGGCGAAATACCGGGAGTAAGAAAATCAAGTTGGTAATTCAATTACTATGTATATAGATTTATTGATTAAAATTAAAAACGCGCAGAAAGCCCGAAAAGAATCCATTAAGTTGCCGTATTCCAATATGGATTTAGCGGTGGCGGAAATTTTGGCAAAAGGAAAATTTATTGGCGCGGTAGAAAAGAAGGGGCGCATGCCTAAGAGAATTCTAGAAGTTACACTGCGTTACGACGCGAATGGCGTAGGCGCCATAGAGGGCATAAAATTAATCAGCAAGCCGTCCCGCCGGATTTACGCCGGTTATCAAGATTTAAGAAAAGTACGTCAAGGGTACGGCACGGGAATTATTTCTACGTCTAAAGGACTAATGACTTTAGGTGAGGCTCGTAGGGCGAAAGTCGGCGGAGTGCTTTTGTTTGAAATTTGGTAACAATAATATGAGCAAGCTAGCTAAAAAACCAATAATCATTCCGGAAGGCGTTGAAGTAAAGAACGCTGACGGCTTAATTCAAATAAAGGGCAAGCAAGGCACGATTAATTTGAATACTCTTTCATTCTTGTCCGTTGAAATTAAAGATAAAGAAATGATGGTTAAATCTACCGGCAGTCACAAACAAGCCCGCGCTAACTGGGGGACAATGGCTTCGCTTTTAAAAAACGCTATTCAAGGAGTAACTGAAGGATACAGTAAGATTTTAGAAGTGGCTGGGGTTGGTTTTCGTGCTAATATGGAAGGTAACTCACTAATATTAACTGTTGGTTTCACTCATCCTGTTAAATATAATCCTCCGGAGGGCGTTAAAATCACCGTTGATAAGATTGGTATCACTGTTTCTGGCATTAATAAAGAATTAGTGGGATTAGCGGCTTCCCAAATCCGCAAGGTTAGACCGCCAGAACCGTATCAAGGTAAAGGCATTCACTATAAGGGCGAGCAAGTTCGCCGCAAGGAAGGTAAGAAAGTAGCGGGCACCGGAACGGCGTCTTAAAATTATGAAACCATTTGCTAAAAGAAGCTTAAATAGAAACTTTAGGAAAAAGCGCAGTCGCGGCGCTATTTTTGGCACGGCAGAAAAGCCGCGCTTGAGTGTTTTCCGAAGCAATAAATATACCTACGCTCAACTGATTGATGATAGTTCCGGAAAAACTTTAGTTTCCGGATCTACCCGAGCTATTGCCGGCATAACCAAAGGCAAGACTAATCAAGCAAAAGCCCTTGGCAAAACAATCGCGGAAAAAGCAAAAGAGACTGGTTTAAAAAACGCTGTTTTTCATCGCGGAGCTTATAAGTTCCATGGTCGCGTAAAAGCGGTAGCCGAAGGCGCCCGAGAATCGGGACTAAAGATTTAATTTTATGATTCCTAATAATAGAGGTAGAGGTTTTAATAGGGGTCCAAGACGGCCGCAAGAGCCCAGTGAGTTTAAAGAAAAAACTCTTGATTTGCGTCGTGTTACTCGCGTAGTCGCGGGAGGTAAGCGTATGCGTTTTCGCGCCACTCTGGCGATTGGCGATGAAAAGGGAAGAATCGGTATCGGCATTGGAAAAGGCGCCGACGTTGCTTTGGCTATCGCGAAAGCAAAAACAGCGGCCAAAAAAAATCTTACTACCATTAACTTAGTAGGCCGTACCATTCCCCACGAAGTAGAGGCGAAATTTAGCGCGGCTCGCGTTAAACTAAAACCAGCTAAAGAAGGTCACGGTTTGCGTGCCGGCGGTTCCGTTCGCATTGTTTTACTTTTATCCGGAATCAAGGATATTACCGCTAAGTGCTTGGGCCGCACTCCGAATAAACTTACTAATGCCTTAGCGACTTTGGCAGCGTTACAGAAATTAAGGAGTAAAAAATAAAAACCATGCAATTACACCAATTAAAACCAAGGCATCGCCAATATCCAAAAACGCGCGTTGGACGCGGCGGTAAGCGTGGCACGACTTCCGGCAGGGGACAGAAGGGTCAAAAATCCCGTTCCGGACACCGGATTCGTCCCGCAGAACGAGATTATATCCAGCGCTTGCCGAAACTTCGCGGCTATAAAAACCGATCTGATAAGCAGGCGCGAATTATTAATGTTCAAGATTTAGAAAAAAGAGTTGAAGGAAATACTGTTGACCGAGCTACCTTACCCCACGTTGATAAGATTTTAGGAAGTGGGGAGGTTAAAAAAGCCTTAACCGTTAAGGGCTTCAAAGTTTCTGAATCAGCAAGAAAAAAAATAGAAGCTGCCGGCGGAACAATAAGCAACTAAACTGCTATATGTTTAAGTTTTTACAAATTTTCAAAATTCCCGACCTTAGGAAAAAAGTAATTTTTATTGCTCTTTGGCTGATCGCCTTTCGAATTTTAGCCGCTATTCCTGTACCGGGGATTGATTCCCTCCGGTTGCAGTCTTTATTAGACTCTAACCAGCTCTTCGGTTTTTTTAACCTTTTTTCCGGTGGCGGATTAGAAAATCTTTCTATCGTAATGTTGGGCGTGGGTCCGTATATTACCGCGAGTATTATTATGCAACTTTTAACGATGATATTCCCATCTTTGAAAGCTTATTATTACGAAGAAGGAGAAGCAGGACGAGCAAAATTTAGCCGTATTACTAAGTATTTGACAGTACCGTTAGCCGCTTTACAAGGGTATGGATTTTTAAATCTTTTAATGAGCCAACAAGTATTGGGTCCGTTGACTCTTAGCCAAATGTTGCAAAACGTTCTCATTATTACCACCGGTTCGCTGATTATGACGTGGATTGGCGATATGATTACCGAACAAAAATTAGGCAACGGAGTGTCTTTTATTATCTTTGCCGGTATCGTTTCCGGATTACCAATTATTGTTAGAAACATTATTACTGGCTATGCTCCGGAAAATTTACCTACCTATTTGGCTTATGTAATTCTGGCGGCAATAGTCATTGCTGGAGTAGTTTTTGTTAACGAAGGAGAGCGCAAAATTCCGGTTTCTTATACAAAACGGATTCGCGGCAACCGAATGTACGGCGGTAGCATGAGTTATTTACCGCTGAAGGTTAATCAAGCCGGAGTTATTCCAATTATTTTCGCGGTTTCCATTTTACTTTTTCCTCAATTTATCGCCCAAATTTCCGCCGTTGCTTCCCCGGGATTTTCCATAGTCCTTCAGGAATTTGTAAATAAAATTATAAACAACCTTTATATTTACGCGGCTATTTATTTCTTTTTGGTTTTCGTTTTTACTTATTTTTACACTTCTGTTACTTTTGACCCGCAGGAAATCTCCAAAAATCTTCAGCGAAGCGGCGGCTTTATTCCGGGTATCCGTCCTGGCGAGCCATCCGGCGACTTTTTGAAAAAAGTAACCGGCCGGATAACTCTTTTCGGCGCCATCTTTTTAGGATTGATTGCCGTGTTGCCGACTTTGACTCAGATTTTGACTGGCGTTCAAACCCTGACTATCGGTGGCACCGCGCTGTTAATTGTGGTTTCCGTAGCGTTGGAAACAATGAAACAAGTTGATTCACAGTTAGCGATTCGCGAATACGACACGGTTCGGTAGAAATCTTTCTTGATTATCTCGGGCAACCTTTTCGCATCACCAGAGCTCTTTTTGTCCAGCGACAAAA
>CAYHXN010000012.1:0-17981 GCA_964360605.1 uncultured Candidatus Saccharibacteria bacterium
AGCGTCGCCCGTTTAAAGCAGGCGATTAAAAATTTTAAATCCGCGCCGCAAAAACTGAAATTACCGACCGCGCCGCTCCAGCCACTGATTTATTTGGAAAACGATTTTCGCCCGCAGGTGCGGCTGGATCGTAACCGCGAAAACGGTATGGCCGTTTCCATCGGCCGCTTAAGAGAGGATCCAGTTTTAGGACCAAAAAACCAAAGTTTTAAGATGGTTGTGCTTGGCCACAACACCATCCGCGGCGCCGCCGGCGCGGCAATTTTAAATGCGGAACTTTTGTATAAAAAAGGATTACTTAATTTCTAAACCTACGTCTTGGGGCTTTACCCCCTAATCTGTTGACACCCATACCCACCCCATGTTATACTCTCCTCAGCTTTGAGCTTTCGCTCAAAACATTTTAAAAAGGAGTCGCCGAATGTGCGAATTCGTATCCTGGCTTGAGGTCCAAAGAGATGGAAAGAAACACATATTGTCTCTTGACGACCAAGAACTCTTTTCCGAGCGAAACCGGGAAATCTTAAAAAACTCCAAAGACAATGACTTTTTAGGTCATCATGCCATCCGAGCCGTCTACGGATTAAAGAAAGATGAAGGAAAAGAAGGAGAAGAGAAGAGTTTTTGGCTAACCGACCGTCTTCCCGAAGAACTCCGCTCCAAACTCAAGGACTTCCCCTCATTTAAGAGGAATTTCGGGAGAATGGTCTCCGAATATGCTCAAGAAGATGATCTGGAATATATTATTACAAGCGCCCCCGAAGATAAGAAATGGCTAGGCCTTAAGGAGTTCTGTGAAGAAATATTGAGTGCTCGAATTGCTAAACGGCTACCCGGCCTATTAAAGACCGTTACGCTGGAAGAACTTCCCTATACCGCCCGATATGACAAAACTATCAACGAGCTGGTTAAAATGGCCGGATTTAAAGGTTTTATAGACCCAAACATCAGTGATCGGAATTTCAAGGAAGACGTCAAACCTTTCAAGAAAAGAAAAGCCGTTCTTCTCTGTGTCCATAGATCAGCCAATATCCAAGAAGTCAAGGCAATTATTAAACACCTCAAACTCACGCCCGGCAATATCAAAGACCTGATTTCCTTCTCTATTGACCACCCCGATAAACAAAGAGAATCCCCAATCGTTGAAGTCAGATCTTCCTGGCGGAGCCCGTATGGCCGCTGGGGCGTTGCGTATCTCCTCGGGTGGCGCGGCGAGCGGGACCTGGGTCTGCGCTGGCGTGGTGGTCAGTGGGATGGGCGCTGTCGTTTTTTTGCCTTGAGCGAGGTCTAGATTTCTGAACCGCTGGTCTTCTGGACCATTAGCCCGAAAGATTTTATCTTTCGGGCTATTTTAATTTTTAAAAAAATTAATTATTATTTCGATAGGCGAAACAGCTTGCGGTTACGGCTACAGGCGGCCAAAATAGAAAAAGAATAAATGACCTCGGTGCGATGTATTAGAGAATTAGAGATTCCGAATAAGATACAGTCCAGAGAGAATTCAATGGACGGTGTCGCGGACGATATCTTGCACAATCAAATCTTCCTGGCAGAACCCGAATGGCAACTGGAACGTTGCGTATCTCAACAGGTGGAACGACAAGCGGAACCTGAATCTGAACTGGCGTGATGATCAGTGGAATGAGAACTATCGTTTTTTTGCCTTGAGCGAGGTTTCTATTCTTTTGTTTGCTTTTTCCATTCCCCAATAATCTTACCGACCTCGGACAGGGGAATGGAGACGGCAGAGTATTTTTTATTGTCTAACAAATTGACCTCCCAACCGATTTGTAAAAATAGTTTAAGAAGATCTAATCTTTTGCTCATTCTTTGAATTGATGTATCGCGATTTTCTTTTGAAGAATAAAGAGCGAAATAAACAGTTTCAATAAATCCCAAAAATAGATCATCTATTTTGTTTCCTAAAGAATAGCGGGATAACTTTGGCAAATGTTGGAAATATGTATGCCAAATTTTGTAAGCATTGAGTGTTTTAGGAAATAAAGGAAAGTTTTTACCAACTAGTTTCCCGAGGGGGGGGTCTTATCTGGATTATGAAAATTCAATTGAGACATAAATTTGAAGATATAATTTCGGTGGAGAACCTGCTTTTAGCCTGGCAGGAGTTTATTAAAGGAAAAAGACGCCGCCGCGATGTTCAGATTTTCTCCCTGGATTTGATGGATAATATCTTACAGCTCCACCAGGAATTATCAAGCCAAACCTACTTATTTGGGGTTGTTGAAACACGGGAATGCTTTTAAACTGAAGAAAAAAGCGCTAAATTCATTCTAAAAATGAAAGGAATTACTTTAATCGGTATGCCCGGTTCTGGGAAATCCACTATCGGAAAAAAATTAGCCGAGCGGCTAAAATTTCGGTTTGTTGATCTGGACGAACTGATAAAAGAAAAAATCGGCCGGAGCCACGCGGAAATTTTGGAAAAAGACGGTCGCGACGCGTTAATAAATCTGGAAAATCAGCTGACTTTGGAATTAAATTTTGAAAACACTATTTTTTCTCCGGGCGGTAGTATTATTTATTCTCTAGTAGCGATGGAAAAACTCCGGGCCGAAACAACCGTAATTTATTTAGAATTGCCGTTACAAGAAATCCAAAAACGCCTAGGTAAAAATCCGAATAGTCGCGGCATCGTTGGTTTACAAGAAAACGGACTAGATAATCTTTATCGCGAGCGCACGCCGCTTTATCAAAAATTCGCCCTTCACACTGTTTCTTGTTTCAATACCTCCGATCAACAAATAATAGAATCTATTCTAGTGTTCTTAAGAACACTAGAATAGATTATGATAGGAAAATAACATGAAACACTTTAAAGATTTAGAAAAAATAGTTCGGGGCTTTTCTAACCATCGGCGTATTGAGATTCTGACGCTTTTAGATAAGCGGCCAGAATTATCTTTATGGGAAATATCTGAACTTTTGAATATCAATTTTAAAACTGCTTCCGAGCACGTGCGACGCTTAGCCATTACTGGTTTAGTTTGGAAACGCAATGAAGGAAACATGGTACGGCACAAACTTTCCGATTTGGGAAAATCTATTCTCAAATTCTTAAGAACACTAGAATAGTTTTTATGAAGTACTACAGCACTAATCGAAAAGCCCCAGAGGTAGATTTTCGCACTGCGTTATTGGAAGGTTTAGCGGAGGACGGGGGGTTATATATGCCGCAGGCATTTCCGGGAATTAGGAATCAGGAATTAGGAATTGGAGAATTTGAGAAAATAATTTCTAGATTTACGGATATTCCCAAACCAACTTTAAGAAAAATAATTAAAGAATCATTTAATTTTCCGGTACCGTTGGTGAAATTAGACAAAAATCTTTATGTGCTTGAGCTTTTCCATGGCCCAACGCTTTCTTTCAAGGATTTTGGAGCAAGATTTATGGCGCGAACGATGGAATACTTTGTGACAAGAGGCCACCGCCAAGGCGGGGCAAGCAAGTTAAATATAATAGTCGCCACTTCTGGGGACACGGGGAGCGCGGTGGCGAGCGCCTTTTATGGCCTTAAAAATATCAATGTTTTTGTTTTATATCCTAGCAAACGTGTCAGTCCGCTCCAGGAAAAACAGATTACCACTTTCGGCCACCGCCAAGGCGGGGCAAGAAAAAATATTTTCGCGCTGGAAGTAAAAGGCGATTTTGATGACTGTCAGCGTCTGGTCAAACAAGCGCTCGGTGATTCGGCGCTTCGGAAAAAAATAAATTTGTCTTCCGCTAATTCCATTAACATCGGCCGCCTTCTTCCACAGATGCATTACTATTTTTCCGCCTATACCCAATTACTTAATGATTTAATGACTCAATTACCCAGTTTCATTGTTCCTAGTGGAAACTTTGGCAATCTCACCGCGGGTTTATTGGCTAAAAAAATCGGCCTTCCGGCTGGGAAATTCATTGCGGCAGTAAATATCAATAGCGGCGTGCCGAAATACCTAAGAACTGGGAAGCTGCCCGTTAAAAAAGCCCAAATGACTTACTCTAACGCTATGGACGTAGGAGTTCCAAGCAATTGGGCGAGAATTTTAGATTTATATAAAAATAATTTAACTGCTATTAAGAAAGATTTGGAGGCAATTACCGTCAGCGAGGCGGAAACGGAAGAAACAATTAAAGAAGTTTATAAAAAATATGGCTATATTGCCGATCCGCACACGGCGGTGGGATTGGCGGCCGCCTTTCAGTCTAAAACCGCCGGCATAAAAATAGTCTTAGCCACCGCCCATCCAGCGAAATTTCCAGAAATCGTGGAAAAAGCTATCGGCAAAAAAATTCCTTTACCGAAACCGCTTTTAGAGGTTCAGAAAAAGAAAAAAAATTCCTTGTTATTAAAAAATGATTACAGAGAATTTAAAAAGACCCTATCAAATAAGGGCCCGTAGATTTTCTAAAAGGAGATCCGTCGTTGCGTCGGCCGATAGTTCGGTCGTGTCTATTACAACGTTAAAAAGTTTTTCGTCCATATGATCGGCAATGCCGTAAAGTTTTTTGTATCTCTCGCGTTCCGTATTCAATCGGTCGCGGGCTTTTGTCAGAATTTCTTCTAACGTACGGTTTTGATTATCGGGCCGATCTTTCATCCGGCGAGCTCCCTCTAATTCATCAACTTTGAAAAAGACGTTGATTTTTTTGAATTGTGAAGGAAAAAAGAATGCCATCCGTCCCTCGGCAACGATGTTGTCTTGGCTGTTTATAATCCCCGCCTGTTTTCGGTCAATTTCTTTTTCTAAATCCGGACTTTCTTCCAATTGCTTATAAAACTCTTCAATCGTTAAATTCCTTTGCTCGGCCAAATCCCGCATTATTTTACCAGTGTAATGATGGGGCCAGCCCAAGGTTTGGGAAATAATTTTAGCGACAGTAGTTTTACCCGAACCGAGATGTCCGGTAATCGTAACAACCGCCACGTCTATACTCAAAATAGCTAGCTATACTATAAAGCAAGAAAAGAATTACGGGAAGTTAAACGCCGGTGCTTCCAAAACCGCCCCGATTTTTTTCATTTAATTTTTCTACTTCCTCCCACTCTACTTTGGTATATGGGAAAATCATCATTTGGACGATTCGGTCGCCTTTTTTAATTTCCGCGGCTTGATTGCTGAAATTATAAAGCGCGGCCCTATATTCATCTTTATCGCCGGAAAAATCTTCATCGCCGATGGCGATGCCGTTAGCGAGAGAAAGCCCTTTTTTATGAAGAGAGCTTCGTGCCGCTAACAAAACAAAATGTCCAGCCGGCGGTTGAACGGCTAAATTTAAGGGAATCAGAATAACCTGTCCGGCGGGAATTGAAGCGTTTTCCCGAGCATAGCAATCCATTGCCGCCGCGCCGTCGGTTTTATATTCCGGCAGGGGTAGGGACTTATCAAAACGTTTGACCTTTGCCTTCATTACTTATTAGTATAAAGAGAGTTGTTTTATAATGGAACTATCATGACCAGAGGGAAATTCATAGTTTTTGACGGCGGCGAAGGCAGCGGTAAGAGCACTCAAGTGAAATTACTCAAAAAGTATTTGGATATTCAAGGCATTGCTTCACTTTTAACCAAAGAGCCGGGCGGCGATGACGCGGTTTGCAAAAAAATCAGAGAGCTTTTACTAGACCCCGCTTATCACGGAAAGTTTTCTCACCGAGCCGAACTTTTACTTTTTGAAGCCGATCGCAGTCAACACGTTGACCAAATAATTAAACCGGCTTTAAACGATGGCAAAATAGTTATCAGTGATCGCTACGAATCGGCAACTTTTGCTTATCAATGCGGCGGCCGCGGAGTTTGCACGCCATATGAATTTCGTTTTCTTAATAATTTTGCTACAGATTGTTTACAGCCGAATTTCTATATTTATATAGATATTGAACCGGCTATAGGATTGGCTCGCAAAAGCCAAGAGGGAGTAGAGACCAGATTTGAAAAAGAAAAACTAGAATTTCATCAAAAAGTTCGCGCGGGATTTAAAGAATTCTTCGCGATGAGATTCAAAAGCAGGTGGCAAGAATTTGACGGCAATCTTTCCGTTGAAGAATTGCACCGCCAAATTGTAGATTGCCTAAAACAAAAACAGCTCATTTGAGAGCTGTTTTTTTATCGATCTTCTTTTTTTATTTCTTCAATAATTTCTTTAAATACTCCATCCATCATTTCTTGCGCTTCTTTTGATGAAAGTTTGCTGGCCTCCTCTTTTGCTTTTTTTATCTTTTCTTCGCGGCTAAAAAACCTTTTAGTCGCCTTACCGGCTATTTTTTCTTCTTCTGGTTTCGGAAATTTTTCGGACATATAATTGATGAAACTTAACTCAAGTATAGCATAGTTGGCTCCCCTGTAATTTAGCAGATCATTGCTCTATTTTTGACCCTTCCTCGTCCTTTCCAAGGCATTGTATTTATTATAATATGCTGTTGATGCGACTCTCTATCGTAATTCCTGCTTACAATGAAAGTGCCAATATTGAACGAACAATTTGGGACATTCATAAGGAGCTACAGAAATTTGAACCAGACTTTGAAATTATCGTTGTGGATAACGGTTCGTCTGATAACACTCAAGCTATCCTGAAATCTTTAAAAAAAGTAATTCCTCAATTACGCGTCCGCCGCGTCTATCCAAATCGCGGATATGGCGGCGGTATTTTAGAGGGTCTTTCCGTAGCGCGTGGTGAAATTGTGGGATGGACTGACGGTGATGGTCAGGTACGCGCGGAAGACTTGGGGGAAATGTATAAAAAAATGCGACAAGAGAACCTTGTTTTTTATAAAGCAAGGAGAATGACGCGCCCCGATGGCATATTCCGAGCGATACAAAGTGGGATATATAACCTTATTTTTCATGTTCTATTTTCTACTTCAGTGCACGACGTAAATGCCAAGCCAAAGTTTTTCAAAAGATCATTTTATGAAAAAACCGGCCTAATCTCAACCGATTTTTTTATTGATGCCGAAGTAGTTATCAAGGCCTTGCGGAGCGAAACCCCGATAAAAGAGTATTCGGTAGTCTTTCAACCAAGAAAGGAAGGAAAGTCTAAAATAGGCATCGGAGCCAGCCTTGAATTTCTAAAAAACTTACTCTACTATAAGTTTATTAAACGATAACTATGAACCTCAGCTACCCCAGGCACCACCTTATAAAGACCGGTCATATCAGTACTTGCCAGGTTTGTAACTCAGATAAGCTGCACACGATTTTGGATCTTGGGCATCAGCCGTTGTGCGATACCTTGTTGACCAAAGCGATGCTTAACGAACCGGAAAAAAGCTACCCGTTACGGATGATTTGGTGTGAAAATTGCACTAGTGTTCAAATAGATTATTGCGTAGATGGCAGCGAAGTTTATCATCCCGACTATCCTTACAAGAGCGGAGTTACCAAAGAGTTGGTGGAATATCAGGTAAAGATCGCGGAGTCTTTAATTAAGAAATATAATTTAAAACCAAACGACCTAGTTGTTGACGTAGGGTCAAATGACGGCACGCTGTTGAGCGGTTTTAAGGGTACGGGAATTAGAACAGTGGGCGTAGAGCCTACTAATATCGCTAAACTTGCTAACGCAAGCGGCATTGAAACTATTCAATCCTTTTTTGATATAAAAACTTCCGAGGCGATCAAACAAAAACATGGCCAAGCTTCGCTAATGGTCACTACTAACACTTTCGCTCATATGCAAACCTTGGGCGAAGTGATTATGGGCGCTTATAATTTATTAAAAGACGATGGGGTTTTTGTTTCAGAAACACACTACCTTTTGGACGTAATTCGGGGTGGACAATTTGACACAGTCTATCACGAGCATCTGAGAACCTATTCGCTAAAAGCCCTCGTCGCTCTTTTTGATCAATATGATTTTACCGTCACCGATGTAGAAAGAGGTGATAGATACGGGGGCAATATTCGGGTGCATGTCACTAAGGGTAAGGGCAGACCGGTTTCCGCTGAAGTTAGTAATCTTTTGAAATTGGAAGAGGAATCCGGTTTGGACAAGATTGAGACATATAAAAAATTCGCAGAAAGAGTGCGGGATGCCAGGATAAATTTTATGGACTTTTTAATTTCCACAAAAAAATCCGGAAAAAGGATCGTGGGCAACTCTTGTCCAGGTCGATCTTCCACTCTCCTCAACTACTACGGAGTAGACTCCGAACTTTTGCCATATTTGGCCGAGCAACCGGCATCTCTAAAGATGGGTATGTATCTCCCCGGAAAACATATTCCGGTCGTGAACAATCAAAGGTTGATTGATGAACAGCCAGATTTCGTGGTTTTACTAGCGTGGCATTACGATAAACCAATTATGGAGCAATTAAAGGCTCGTGGCCTTAAATCAGATTTCGTTGTTCCATTACCGGATTTTAAAATAGTGAAAAATTCGGAAGTTTAAAATGGCGAAGTTAAGAATAGCGGTTCTCGGGGCAGGCTCGATTGGTAAATTTCATGTCAGGGAGTTTTTAGGCGCCGGAGTTGAAGTTGTCGCGATCCTTGGAAGTAGCTTAGAGATGGCTACTAAAGCCGCCGAAGGTCTGTATGCCGAATTCGGAGTTCGCCCGCGAGTATATTTTGAATTGGACCGTCTTATTGAAAATGAGAATCTTGACGCGGTTAGTGTTTGTACCCCATCGCGCCTGCATTATTCCCAGGCTAAAAGATGTATTGAAAAGAGCTTGCATGTTTTATGCGAGAAGCCTCTTGTTCTAAATTCTCACACGGATAATTATGGAGCAGCCAAGGAACTATTAGAATTATCAGTAGAACAAGGGAAAGTACTCACCGTGAATACGCAGTGGCCGGCGATTATTGATTATATAAAAGATAGGACTGACCTTTCTAAGCTTAAAAGTTTTTCTATGGAGATGCAGCCGAGCGCTTCGGGCGTAGATATGTTAGCCGAGCAGTTAGCGCACACGAATAGTATGGTGGTAAAATTAATTCCGGATGGGCAAGTGGAGGAGATAAAGTTTTTAAAACACTCTCCGGAGGACATAGATGTTTATTTTAAATATATTAATAAAGAGGCGATATGTGATATACACTACAAATTTATCCATAAAGCAGACCGACCGAGAAAGGTAACCTTTATCTTTAATGGATTAGAATTTAGGCGAGAAATTGGAAAAGGCTATCTGCAAAGATTAGTGACCGACGGGTCCGAATTTGAGATAAGGGACCCGCTCAAAGTATCCATTGAAAAATTTGTCGGCGCGATTGATGGCAAAAATCCTCCGTTAGTGAGTAAAAAAGAAATACTTGAAAATATAGCCCTGCAGGACAAAATCATCGCAGAATTTCTAAAACCTTAAGACCAAACGCTTAAATTTACAGGAGACTTATTGTGTGTTATTTTCGATAGAACATGGCAATGAATACATCATTCCAAAAAGAAATCGATAAATCCAAAATTCCAGTTGTAATTCTGTGCGGCGGAAAGGGTACGCGTCTCAGAGAAGAGACGGAAACTATCCCAAAACCGCTAGTGCGGATTGGGGAGCACCCGATTCTGTGGCACATTATGAAAATTTATAATTCTTTTGGTTTTTCTAATTTTATCCTTCCCACTGGCTATAAGGGAGAAAAAATCAAAGATTATTTTTTCAATTATCCAATACATCAGGGCGATTTCACCATCGACTTTACCAAGGAAGATCGGAATGTAACTGTTCATGTTCCCGCCGAAGAACGGTGGCGCGTAACTATTGCTGGAACCGGATTAAATGCTGAAACCGGAGCGCGTCTCAAGCGTATTACTTCATATATCGCAGGTGATATATTTTTGCTTACCTATGGTGATGGCGTGGCCAATGTGAATATTGATGATTTACTTGCTTTTCATCTAGCTCAAGGGAAAATGGTAACTATTACCGGTGTCCGTCCACCGGCCAGATTCGGACAGATCAAAGTTCGGGATTCCGGCGTTCAATTTACAGAAAAGTCCCAGCTACAGGATAACTATATCAACGGTGGATTTTTTGTTTGCAATCGATCAGTTTTGGATCGCTTGTCTGATGACGAGAAACTTAATTTTGAGCGTGACGTATTGCCAAAGCTGGCTTCGGAGTCCCAACTCGCGGTGTATTACCACAATGGGTACTGGCAGTGCATGGATACCGTTCGCGATACGGAGCTTTTAAACGAAGAGTGGAATAAAGGCACCGCGGCTTGGAAAACTTGGCGATAGGCACGAAAATGAATATCGCAACCAATTTTTTTTGGGAAAATAAACCTGTATTGGTGACTGGCGGGGCCGGTTTTGTTGGTTCGTGGTTAAACTATGAATTGGCGGCCCGGGGCGCCAAAGTGGTGTCTCTTGATATAAGACCGAAACGTTTTCTGGGAGAGCCATACGACACTTTACTTAAGAAAGTTTTATACGTAGAGGGAGATGTGCGAGACGCCAAGTTATTACAAAACCTTTTTAAGAATCACAAAATTAACACTGTTTTTCATTTAGCCGCATCCGCTTTAGTCGGAGAGGTTTTAGCTGATCCAGCCGAAGCGCTTGATACCAATATCATGGGAACGGTGCGGGTACTTGAAGAAGCTAGAAAACATCAGGGCGTTCACGTGATTGTGGCTTCTTCCGATAAAGCTTATGGACCACAAAAAACTCTTCCATACACCGAAGACTTTTCGCTTAAAGGAGAATTTCATCCTTATGATTGTTCAAAGAGTTGCGCTGATCAGATCGCGCGCATGTACGCGCAGGTTTACGGCCTTTCTACCGCGGTAGCTCGATGCGGGAATATTTATGGAGGAGGTGATTTGCATTTCTCACGGCTAATCCCAGGAACCATTCAGACTATGCTTCAAGGAAAATCTATTGAGCTTAGGAGTGATGGCTCGTATATGCGTGATTATATTTATGTTGAAGACGCGGTGTCTGCCTACCTGTGTCTCGCGGAAAATTTGGCGAACGGCAAAATTAAAGGGGAAGCATTTAACTTTGGAAACAACAATCCATTACGAGTACTAGAAATCGTAAACATCCTTGCCCGACTCATTGATAGGCAAGATTTGAAGCCGATTATATTGAACAACGCTAAAAATGAAATTCCAAATCAATATCTCGACTCGTCTAAGTCAGAAAAAGTTTTGGGATGGAGCCCCGCATACAAAATAGAAGATGGACTTAAAGAAACTATCAATTGGTACAAGCGATATTTTAAGATTACTTAATAATATTGATATATAAAAAATCCGGAAATTTGATAAACCGATCTGGGCTGGAAAAAATTTTCCATTCAGCAACGCGATATTTATTCGGCGAGAAAAAGCTTTTATAAGCTTCCTCGGTACGGACATTTTTCCCTTGGTCGGATCTGATGATAAATCTAGTCACCCAGTTGTCTTTTCCTGGTTGAGTAACGGGATCAAAGAAATGAAGTTGCCCACCTATCTTGAGATTCTCAATGAGAATTTCAATGATTTTTCTTAATTCATCATTAGTCACATGATGCGCCGTGCCCGCGAAAAGTATGTGATCAAAAAAATTTTGCTTAAAACCGTCTTTGATAATATCTAGATCAAAGAATTTTACATTCGGGTATTGTTTAAACTTATTGCGCGCGGCCTGGATCGCTTGCCGATCAACATCCACTCCAAAGTAGTCAAAATCTAGAAATAGCGCGGTTACATTACCACCCGAACAACCAAAATCCAGGAGAGCCCCTCCTTTTTGCTTGAATACCGATGGGTATAATTGGGCTTTCCATTGATTTGCTCCGATAAGGTTTTGGGCGGCATTCCAGACTAATGGGATATTCGCGATTTTCTTGATGAAGCCGTTCTCAAAAAGACTTTTCATGATAAGATTTTATAATAACATTTTCGTTTTCACAATCTTATTCTCTTGATATGTTCCGCCGGATGACCACATAATATATAACATCCTATGGACAAGAGTCTTTACGCAGATTATAAGCGGTTAGAAGAAACGCATTGGTGGTTTACCGGCCGCCAAAAGGTTATCTCTAAGATACTGAATCATAAAGTAATACCACGTCATGTTGGAATGGCGTTGGATATTGGATGTGGGACCGGATTTTGTACCGCATTAGTATCCAAGATAGCTGATTCGGTGTGGTGCGTGGAAATGGCGGATGAAATGATTGAGCCTCTTAAGCAAAAGGATAAAAATCTGAACATTATAAAAGGTGAATGGCCGGATGTTCAGATTAATCAGAAATTCAGTCTTGTTACGCTTTTCGATTCTCTAGAACACATCAAGGATGATCGGGCGGCATTAAAAAAAATTGAATCTGTTCTAGAACCCGATGGGGTAATGCTTGTGACTGTTCCCGCATATAAGTTTTTATGGAGCGAACACGACACTATTTCTCATCACCAGAGGCGATATACCAAAAAACAAATGCGCGCCGCGATCAGCGAAGCTACCGGATTAACCATAGTGAAGATGACTTACTTTAACACTTTCTTTTTTCCTCCAATCGCCATATTTCGCCTCATTAAAAATTTATTAGGAGTGCGCACGAGCGGATCTGATGTTTTTGCCATACCAAAGATCCTAAATAGCGCGATGGCTTGGATATTTGGACTAGAGGGGAGTTTGTTACGCTGGATAAGCCTTCCTTTTGGAACTTCGCTTCTTTGTATCGCTAAAAAAGCGCGTGGTTAATATATGCAACCTACAATTCTTGAGCGCGTTCAGAATTTTGTCAGCACCTGGTGGGGTCTTTTGATAGTCTGCTTTGTTTTATTTTTTATCCTTCTGTTCCCGATGCTTAGCGGTAGCAAGGTTCTCTCGGCAGATGCTACGGAACTAATAATACCCCAACTTACTTTCTTTAAAGACGCATTCGCAAAAGGTGAAAGTCCATTCTGGAACCCATACGTAGCTGTCGGCTTTCCAAATTTTATAAGTAATTTAAGTAGTCCGTTTGCGCCCGTGGCTCAATTAGCGCGTTTTCTATCTCCCATCACGGCTCATTATTGGTATTTGTGGTTTACCCTGTCATTAACGTTATTTTTCTCCGTTCTTTTTATTCGCGAGCTGGGCGTCGGAATTTGGGGTTCGTTGATCGGTGGACTAAGTTATATCATCGGTGATTTCTATTGGTCGCAAAATGCCACAGTGGTCAATGTCCTCTTAGTTCAAGCCGTTCTTTTCTGGGTCATTATGATGATTTTGAAAAGTTCCGGCTGGCAAAAATTTGCTTTGTATGTAGCAGTCGGTTCTCTGGCGGTGGCTTGGGGATGGCTGACAACCGTGGTTTATTTTGGAAATCTTTATATTTTCACGACTCTTTTCGCGTTCGTGCTTTTTCTTGGCATAAAGCACGGCAAAATTTTTTTTTATAGATTAATCGTGGCCCTAGCTTTGATGTTTTTAATTGGCAGTTTGATTGGCGCTCTCCAGTTAGTACCTGTTTATATCATGGCCCAATTTTCAGGGCGAAGCGCCGGGCTGGATTATCAAGCCGCCCAAGGATATGCAATTGGATTTAAAGAATTACTTAATTTTGTACACCTTACGTCCGAGAGAGGACTGGAGGCATATTTGTACTTGGGGATTGCGCCGCTAATACTCCTCATTTTTTCTTTTTTCAGCAAAAATCCCTTCGCAAAATTTTTTCGCTGGGTTTTTTTAGCGGCTCTGGCTATTTCCATTAAGGGATCGCCCCTGTTTTGGTTGATTATTAAGATGCCATTATTCAGTTATTTTCAGGGCGCGGCTAGGTTTATGTTTGTCGGCGCATTTGCCGGAGCGGTTTTGGTGGGTTTCGGATGCGAGCATATTTTAAGTGTCACAATTATTAAAAAACATTTAAAAATAATTGCCATTGGAATGGCTAGCTTGATGCTTTTAGCAATGATTGTTTTCCGGACTCAAGCTACTTCTTACTCGGTACTCATCGCGATGTTGTTCTTGATTGCGGCTTATTTAATTTTCACGCTACTTTTTAAAAAACCACTTTTCTTGCCATTATTAACGATTCTCACGATTCTAGACCTTTTCACGTTCTTTTATATTTTCAATGCGCCTCTTATTATGGACAGGCGTTCTTATGAAACGAGACCGGTAACTTTAGAATTTTTAAAAAAATTTCCCGGCCGGGTGCTACCTTTGTTTGTGGATGATTGGGACGATTCATATTATTATGAACTTCTAAATAAATCTATTACTCCTTCGGAGAAAGACGCTCCTTATATGTTTGACTTGCGATTCCAAACTTATTTTCCCAACTTTGCTTTATTGAATAGCGTAGAAACCGTTGAAATAAACGACCCGCTTTTAAATGTTGATTTAGGAAAACTGTTAGCTTCAATTGGTACACGGCAATTGGTTACGACTGGCGGTGAAGAAAAATTGAATAAGTTGTACGTTAAAAGAGATGATGGCACGGACATATCGATAGTGGAAAGAACGGAAATTTTTAAAGAACGTTTGCCGTTAGCAAATTTTTTAGGAATTCGTTATATTTTATCGCCTTTTCGTATAGATGACCTTCGCCACAGCTTAGAATTGGCGAACTATTTTCCCTTATATATAATTGGCGGGTCGGATAAGCCGCCAATACCTGTCTTTGTTTTTGCCAACCCCACAGCCAAACCCTTAGCTTATTTCACCAAAATTACCGACTTCAAATCCGATCCGTCGGAGATATATAAGTCATTCAAGGAGAGCGGTTTTAGGGATATCATCGTAGAATGCAAAGCCTGCAAACCACAGTCATTTACTGCTGAAGGAAAGATTTTTCTTCAAAAAAAAGAAAACGGACTTGTGTCTTTGAAAACTCAGTCTCCCGACGAACAGTTTTTAGTTTTTACCCAAAATTATCTTCCGGGATGGAAAGCTTTTCTTGATGGCCAAAAAGTTCCAATGTATAAAGTTAATACTGTCTTTCCGGGAATTTTTGTTCCCGCCGGTACTCATAAGGCAGTGTTCAAGTACGATTATTGGAGCTTGTTTAATCCGAAGTGGATTTTTTAAGCGGACTGGATAAAATAAAATACCCCACGCCGGGGTATTTTATTTTACAGAGCGGGTAACGGGAATCGAACCCGTAGCTCAACCTTGGCAAGGTTGTGTATTGCCACTATACTATACCCGCCTTCGCCCCACCTTAGCGGGGCTTCGGCGGGTAAAGACCCGCTTACTGCCCCGCGAAGGCGGGATACGTTAGTTAATTTACAACTTTTTTAAAACAGTTGCAAACCGTAGCTGATTACCAGGCTTAAAATTATGATTATAGCGATAGCAGCTGAGAAAAATTGTTTCATCGTTGACTTTCCAAACTATAGTAATATTATATAATACTTAATATGAAACATTTAGTATCCAACATTATTTGGGCGGTTCTTACTCTTTTTATCGTCGCCATCACCTTTTCCTATTTAATCAGCGGGACGCCAACGACCCAGGTTTTGTCTATTAACGAACTGGTTAGTAAGATTAACAATAATGAAGTCGCGAAAATCGTAGTTAGTGGCAGTGACGTTGAAGTCGCTTTAAAAAACGAAGAGCAGTTTACCGCTAAAAAAGAATCTGACGTCGGTTTTACCGAAACTTTGAATAATCTCGGCGTGGATGCCAAAGCGCTTCGCGAAGTTTCTTTGGAGGTCAAAGACGAATCCGGTTTTCGTTTCTGGATGGGAATTCTATTACCGACTCTATTGCCATTAATCGTTATCATAGCGATCTTCTGGATGATTTTTCGCCAGGCTAAGGGCGGGGCTTCGCAGGCATTTACCTTCGGACGCGCCAACATCCGACTCTTCGCGCCCTTTAAAGACCGGCTCACTTTCAAAGACGTCGCGGGATTAAAAGAAGCGAAGCAGGAATTAGTGGAAGTGGTGGATTTTCTTAAAAATCCAAAAAAATACTTAGCAATTGGCGCGCGGATTCCTCGGGGAGTGTTGTTAATGGGTCCTCCGGGAACGGGTAAAACTTTATTGGCCAGAGCGGTCGCCGGGGAAGCGAACGTTCCTTTTTTTCACATTTCTGCTTCCGAGTTTGTAGAAATGTTTGTTGGAGTCGGCGCTTCTAGAACGCGAGATGCTTTCGCGACGGCTAAAAAAGCGGCCCCCGCTATTTTATTTGTGGATGAAATTGACGCGGTTGGCCGTGAACGCGGCGCTGGATTAGGCGGCGGTCACGACGAACGTGAACAAACCTTAAATCAGATTCTAGTAGAAATGGACGGCTTTGAGCGGGATACCCGTCTGGTGGTTCTAGCGGCGACTAACCGCCCGGACGTTTTGGATTCAGCGCTTCTTCGCCCGGGTCGCTTTGATCGGCGGGTGGTTTTAGATTTACCAGACATCGCCGATCGGGAAGAAATTTTAAAGATTCACGCTCGCAACAAGCCATTAGAATCGTCCGTAGACCTTAAGAAAGTGGCAGTTCGGACCCCGGGTTTTTCCGGAGCAGACTTAGCCAATCTTTTAAACGAAGCGGCAATTTTGGCCGCCCGTGAAAATAAGACAATAATATGGCAGGAACATATATACGCTTCCATAGAAAAAGTTCTTCTTGGTCCGGAAAGAAAGGGCCGGGTTATTTCTGAAAAGGAAAAGGAAATAATTGCTTATCATGAAGCCGGTCACGCTTTAGTTGCTGTCGGCGTCAAGGATTCCGATCCGGTTCATAAGGTTTCTATCGTTGCCCGCGGACGCGCCGGCGGTTACACATTAAAACTACCATTAGAAGAATCTCGTTTACGAACTCGTTCGCAATTTTTGAGCGATTTGGCGACCGCGATGGGTGGTTATGCTTCCGAGAAAGAAATTTTTGGAGAAATGACTACTGGAGCGTCCAATGATCTTAAAGAAGCTTCCGAAATTGCCCGCCGCTTGGTTACTAAATACGGAATGAGCGAAAAACTCGGTCCGGTTACTTTTGGAAAATCCGAAGACCTTATCTTTTTGGGCCGCGAAATTTCCAGTGAAAAAAATTACTCGGAATCTATGGCGACGGAAATTGATGAAGAGGTTAATAATTTTATCACCCGTGCTTATCAAACGGCTAAGAAAATAATTTCTGTAAATAAAAAAGCTTTAGATGTCATTGCTAGGGCATTGATTGAGAAAGAAACCCTAGAGCAGGAAGAATTTTACGAAATCATTTCTCCTTTTAGAATTAAGCCGATAGCGGTTTAGTTTTCCACGCCGTTTTTCAAGGCAATTTATTATGCTAATCTTACATTAGTAATTTTAGAGCGGTTTTTTGCTGAAACTACCGATTCGTTGCGTTTTGTTTGATTGTGACGGCACTTTAATTGATAATATTCCTCTTCATAGAAAAATAAATTCTCGGTTAGTAAAGAAGACGGGGATAACAGATGGTACGGGTTGGTTCCCAGACCATCCGACACACGTCTTTTTAGACCTTGGCTGGAGTAAAGAGAAGATTTTAACTTTTTGGAAAAGTTTTTACGACCAAGAGGCGCTAGCTAATCCCCGCGCTGTTTCGGGAGCGGAAGAACTTTTAGAACACTTAAGGACTAAAAAAATCGGGAGTGTTGTCGTGACTAATCGGCACTATCACACCGGCTTTTCTGAATTATTGAAGAGCGCCGGATTAGATATTACCAATATTGACCTTTTGATAAACTACTTTCATCCGGTTACGGCAATCCAGGGAGCCGGAGTAAGGCCATTGAACTTTCTTTTGGCCAAATATCCGAAACCCGATCCGAGAATTTTGGACTCCGTCGATTTCTTCCTTAAGAAACTACCTGACTATCCGGAATCGGTTCTTATGGTTGGTGATTCGGCAAAGATTGATTATGGTTTGGCAAAAAATTGCGGTTTTCAGTTTATCGGCGTAGAAAGCGGTTCGGATACGAGAGAAGATTTACTGAAGGTTGTTCACGGGCAGTTTATAATCAAAAATGTCGGAGAATTGATAAATATGCTATAATCGTACCCGGACAATTTGTTCGGGATTTTACGGGCCAGTAGCTTAGTGGTTAAAGCACCGCCCTTATAAGACGGGGATCGATGGTTCGA
>CAYHXN010000013.1:0-16481 GCA_964360605.1 uncultured Candidatus Saccharibacteria bacterium
TAAGTGATTTTAAAACGTTGGCTAATTGGTGGAAAAAATCAGCGGATTACAATGCCGGACTTTTAATTTGGAAAAACACTGACCCGACAACGATTCTAGAAAATTTAAAAGGCGTGGCGGCAATTTTAGAAAACGGCGGCGGAGCGGAAGATATTATGAAGCTGGCTGACGAAAAAGGTAAAGGAGAAGTGCTTTGGCCGCTTCGCGCCGCCATCTCCGGCAAAGACGCTTCACCCGGCCCGATGGAAATGATGGCCATATTAGGAAAACAGGAAACATTATCAAGGGTTCAAGATGCTATTAAGAAATTAGAGATGAAAAATTAAGAAATTGGAATTATGGAAATCAAAAATGTTTTTATTTTAATCTTAGTACTCCAATTCCTAATTTCTAACCCCTCAATTCCCGCTGTTTTTGCCGCTGAACCGGGCGACCTCAATAAAGCCATAGAAGAAAGAGTTAGGGCTTTGCAAGAAATTAATGCCCAGATAGAAAAAACGGAACAGCAAATTGCCGAAACCCAAACCCAGCAAAAAACTCTGAAACAGGAGGTAACTAAGCTTAACTACGGCATCAATCAAGTCGGTCTTTCTATTAAATCTAGCGAAATTAATATTGAAAAAACCGCCCTTGAAATCAGCAAGTTACAAGGGGAAATAGAACAGACTACCGGTTCTTTAGATATAAAACGAAGCGCGGTCAAAAAGTTTCTGCGTCAGCTTCAGCAACGCGATCGTGAACCGCTGTTTTTGGCGTTTTTAAACAACCGCAGTTTGGTGGACGGTTTTTTTGAATTTCAAAACATTAGCAGTCTAAATCAAAAACTTGGAGAAGAAGTCAAAAATCTTCAAGTTTTGCAACAAACGCTAAGTCAACAATTTAAAAATCAAAGCTCTAAAAAGATGACTTTGGCGAAAGAAAATCAAACTTTAAAATCCCGTAAGGATATTTTAAGCGATCAAAAAACCAGTCGCTCCGGTCTTTTAGCGCAAACTTTAAACCAAGAAAAATTATATCAACAGCAACTTAGCGATTTAGAGAAAAAACAATCGGCTATCGGAGAAGAAATTGAAAAAATTGAAGACGAATTGCGTAAAACCTTTGACCCGACAATTCTGCCGATTAAACGTCCGGGCGTTTTAGGTCGTCCGGTATCGGGAAAAATATCTCAAGAGTACGGACAAACACCGATTGGAAAACGTTTGTATAAAAACGGGTTTCACAACGGGGTGGATTTTGCTTCGCCTATCGGTACGCCAATCGCCGTGGCGGAAGATGGCCAGGTCATCGCAGTAGGAGACAACGGCCGGCTCCAATATGGAAAATACGTTTTAATTAAACATGACAATAACTTAAGCACATTGTATGCCCACCTTTCCCGTCCCGCGGTTAGCACCGGTATTTCAGTTAAACGCGGCGACATCATCGGTTATACCGGCAATACTGGTTACTCTTTTGGCCCCCACCTTCACTTTACTGTTTATTGGGCTCCGAGCGTCCGCTTGGAAAATTTTTCAACCTGCAACTGCGGCTTGATTCCTTTGGGCATCACCATCAATCCTCTTGACTACCTAGAGAGATAGTGATAAGATAACCCTAGTTTTTTAGGAAGGCGTAACTATGTCTGAAGGCTTGTTCTTCTTAATCTTTGTAATGGTTTTATGTATCGGCTTGGGTTATTTAATTCATAAAGGGGGAATGCAATTTGAATTTTGGCTTACGGTGTCAGGAATCCTTGCGATGGCTATTTTTTCAGTTTTATTCTTGAGAGTTTCCCTACAAGGAGAACCAATAACGCCACACACTCTTCGAAATGCGCAGCCGTCAAAAACGTGTGTGTACGAACTTGTTAGTAAGTTTGAATCTGAAGGTAAGCACTATGCGATAATGTTTGAAATGAAAGATATCCAAGAACTAGAAAGTAAAAACCGAACCATAAAATTCTACGAATTGACCGACCCTCTATCTCCTGGAAAGTATTTCATAATAAATCCGAGCGAAGAAAAACCGAAGTTTCTCCCCTTTAAGCCGCTAAATCCAAAATAACTGTTGAACAGCCGCGCTCCCGCGCGGCTTTTTTATGGTATAATATGCTTAAATGCGGCTAAAAAAATTTGCCCTTAGTTTGCTTGCTTTTCACTCTATCTTTGGATCGGCTGGGTTCACGATTACCGAAATAAATCCGATAATGCCTAAAACTGCTCAAATTAACCAATCTTTTCCCAAAGAAATCATAGAGTTTATAACCTCCGCCAACGAAGTAATTCAAAAACCTTTTCGCAACTCTCCATGGTTTAAAAAAACCGCCGACATAACGAATGCTCCGGACACTAAAGTTTTTTCTTGGTTTAAGTCTATCGGCCCTTCTGTAACGAAAATTAAAAACATCTTTTCGGATCTTTTTAAGATAGTCGGCAAATTTTTCGCCTGGTTTTTGGAATTAGTGGCTAAATTTATTCGCCTTGGCCTAAATTAGCAATATGGTAAAACCTTTTCTTTCAATTATTATTCCCGCTTACAACGAATCCGAGCGTTTACCGCTCACGCTCATTGATATTGATAAAAACTTATCTGAACAAGAGTATTCTTATGAAATTATTGTCATTAATGACGGTTCCACGGATAATACTGCCGAGATTGTAGAACGATTCACGCCAATAATAAAAAATCTTAAGATGTTGGACAACAAAGAAAATCACGGCAAAGGCGGCGCCGTCCAACAAGGAATGCTGATTGCTAAGGGAAGTTGGCGGCTATTTATGGACGCGGATAATTCTACCTCTATCGCGGAATTCAATAAAATATTGCCTTACCTAAAGGAAGGGTACGATATTGTGATGGGTTCTCGAGGAGTTAGGGGGGCGGTCATAAATCCACCTTCGCCACTACGCCGTTATCTCGCGGGAAAGCTAGGAAATCTTTTTATTCAGATGATGCTTCTTCGCGGCACTAAAGACAGCCAATGCGGTTTTAAATGTTTTTCCGAAGAATCGGCGGAAAGAATTTTCCCCATATTACGTACTAAACAATGGGCTTTTGATGTAGAGGTATTGGTATTGGCCAAAAAAATGGGGTATCGCGTTAAGGAAATGCCGGTGAATTGGGCCGATAGTCCGGCAAGTAAAGTTCGTTTTAGTTCTTATTTTAAAACTCTTTGGGAGGTAATAAAAATCTGGTGGTGGATTAAACGCGATGCTTATAAGCTGAATGGGTAATGTGAAACATTTGACTTTTGACTTTTAACTTTTTACATTTAACTAATACTATGACCCATTATTTAACACCCGGACGTTTAGAAGAATTAAAACAAGAGCTGCAGGAACTAAAATTGGTTAAACGGGCTGAAGTAGCCGATCGCTTAAAGCGCGCTAAAGAGCTTGGTGATCTTTCTGAAAACGTTGAGTATCAGGAAGCTCGCGAAGAACAAGGACAGGTAGAGGCCCGGATTTATGAGATTGAGGAAATGGTTAAAAACGCTTCCGTTATCCAACCCACCGGCAAACAAGACCAAGTGCGGCTGGGATCCACTGTAGTAGCCGAACGAAATGGCCAAGAAATGAAATTCCGGATTGTTGGTTCTAATGAAACTCGTCCGGAAGCGGGACAAATTTCCAACGAATCGCCTTTGGGCAAAGCTTTTTTAGGTCATAAATCCGGAGACTCTGTTAAAGTCAAAACTCCCAGCGGAGAAACAACATATAAAATCGTAGGGATAGAATAGAAAAAATTCATAGAGTTCATAAAGTTATAAAGTTTTTATTATGCTTTATAAACTTTACAAACTTTTCACTTTATAAACTTTATGCTTGAAGACATTATCAAAGAACGATTGAAAAAACGCCGACCGGAACATTATCCGGCGCGAGTTCAGCGCGCTCACTCAATTGACGAATTGATAAAGAATTTCTCCAAGTTTTCTAAATCCAAAAAAGTGGTTTTTGCCGTGGGGCGCGTTTTAGGTCTCCGTGTCCAAGGAGGCTTGATGTTTTTAGATATTCGCGACGAAAGCGGTAAGATACAAGCCGTTGTTAAGAAAGAGAGTCTTGCGAATTTTTCTGACCTCAAAAACACGGCCGACATTGGCGATTTTGTAGAAGTGAGCGGCCCGCTTTTTCAAACTAAGCGCGGCGAAAAAAGTATTGATACTCGGTCAGCTAGAATTATTGTCAAAGCTCTCCGACCGCTCCCGTCTGTATGGCATGGCCTAAAAGAAGTTGAAGAACGCTACCGTAAGCGCTATTTGGATCTTTTACTAAACAACGACACTAAAGAAAAACTTACCGTTCGTTTTAAATTAATTACTGAACTCCGTATAGCTTTGGCGAAAGAAGGATTTTTAGAAGTAGAAACTCCGATACTTCAGCCGATTCCCGGCGGTGCTTTAGCGCGGCCATTCACGACTCATCATAATGCTCTAAACACCGATTTTTTCTTGCGCGTGGCTCCAGAGCTTTATTTAAAGAGATTATTAGTCGGCGGATATGAAAAAATCTTTGAAATTGGCCGTAACTTTCGGAACGAAGGCATTGACCGAGACCACAACCCGGAATTTACCATGTTAGAGCTTTATTGGGCTTATCAAGACTATCGGGGTCTCTTGGAATTTATTGAAAAGGTTTTAAAACAACACATTCCTGGTAAATGGGAAAAAATAACTTTTTCTGAAATCTTCAAAAAATATTCTGGAAAAGATTATAAAAACGTAAAACCGGCGGAGCTAGATGAAACGTTTAAGCATAAAGTTCGCCCCAAAATAGAAAAACCGACGATAGTTCTGGAATATCCGGAATCTATTATGCCGCTTGCGAAATTAAAAGAAGATGACCCGTCTTTGACGGAAAGTTTTCAACTTATTGTCGGTAGCGCGGAAATCTTAAAGGGCTTCTCGGAATTGAATGATCCGGTTATTCAACGCGCTCAAATGGAACGGCAGGAAAAAGCCTTTCGGGCAGGTAATCAAGAATCATCGCGTCTGGACCCCGATTTCTTAGAGGCGATTGAGTATGGCATGCCGCCAGCCGCCGGCTTAGGTATTGGCATTGACCGCTTAGCCGCTCTTGTAACCAAAAGCCCATCAGTTAAAGAGATTATTCCTTTCCCCACCCTCCACCCCAAACAATAAACAGGCGCCACATTCCTGTATTGCCAAAAAATAAGTTTGGTGTTAACATAGACTCGGTTCTTTAAAGAACAAAGGAGGCTAATAATGGATTGGCGTAAAGAATTACCGCTTCTTTCCAGTGTTCAGGGACAAAATCGGAAGTTTCTTATTGCCGCGACAACTACGGTAATCTTTTCAAAAACCGAAGACGAAGAAGTCTTAGAAATTCAATTAGAAAGAGATCCTCGCGTTATTACAACTCACAGTGAAAGAAAATTCGGGTACAGCATTCCTCGACCGAAGCTCGCGAAAAAACTGGCGGAAATGAAAACAAGCAAACGAATGGGGCCAGTCAACCTTGCGGACGAGAACGAACCGTTTTGGATGTCGGCTGGCGGAGTTCTTCCTATTCTCACGTCCGATACGGAAAAATACGTTATTGGTTTTGCCCGAGATATTTTTCCGATAGGATACAACGCTGCTTCCGGGGTATCGGATAATTGGTCAGAAATACTACACCCCTCGTCAATTATCTTCAGAGAGTTTTTTGAAGAGCTGTTGATTACAGACAAGAATCATTCCGTAGCATACGCGTTTTCCAATCCAAAGCTCACTGATTTAAACACCGAAATGTTTCTTGAGAAGCAGGCTGCTCTTTGGCACCTCTCTCTTACGGAAAAAAAGCCGTCCTTTATGTCTCCGTATCCGCTTAACAAAAAATATAGGTTGGTTATTAGTCATCCGTCAGAAAATTTCCTTGAAGTTACGGAGGGTGTCCTTCCCGTAGTTTGGGACATCGGCTCTATTGATTTAATAATGCCAGTGCGTCTCCATATTGATGAACCGCTTAATGAGCTCGCGATTTTTGACGGTGAACAGCACTGGAAAGACTCGGGGCTCGCTCTCAACCGTCCTGTTGCCGCGTTGCCTTTTGAAGGAATAGAAAACGAAAGACGATACGGTAAACCAGCGGCGATTTGGTCAAGTGGTAATAATATTTTTGAAATACCACTTCTTCACTCTATCTATACGCCTTTTACCAAGATAACGAAAAGATAAATTCAAATAAACAAAGACAGTCCGTCAGCCGACGGACCTTTTTTATTCAAAAAAACATGGGCTTGCAATTAATTAATAAATTTGGTAATATATAGCCAGCAAATTAAAGAAAGGTGGATAGCTATTCTTACGAAAGAATGGGCCACCCGACGTTTGCGGATTAAGGAGTTTTAAAGTGGGAAATGAAAAAGTAATTCCACACTCCACTAAGGGCTCTTCGTTTGTCCGTATAGCTAATCTAGACTTCCACGGCAATCTAGAAAAAGTTTTGCTTGTTCATAATACTGGACACTGGGTTCAAGAAGACGGAAAGGATCTTTTTTATAAGGATACTGGCTATAGTTTGCCGGGCGGAAAACATAGAGTTTATTCCGAAGAAACCTTAAAAGGGCTTGGTTTGCCTATAGACTGCTGTGAGACTCCGGAAGAAACGGCGTTAAGAGAAGGGTTTGAAGAAGCAAACATTATTTTAAAAACTGAAGACCCGTATATTGCTCAATCCTTGATCGGTCTTGCGTCTGAAATAAAAAGGCGTAAACAAGAGAAAGAAGAGACCTACTTGCGAATGGCTGGGGAGGGATACGTAAAAAGTATCCACGGTTATTCGGAAATGGCGAAGCATCTACTAACAGATATTTCACTTTTGCCAGAAGTGGAAAAGGCTTCTTGGGTGCGAACTTACGCTATTAACCCAGATGACGTTCTTGATTTAGATAAGGTAGGGACCAAAAACGAATTAGCCGATAATGTAGATTCAGTTCGTTGGCTCGACATTAAAGAATTAGAAAAATATATTTCCATTCTCCGCGATGCCTACATGGGAAAATTTGGCAGGGTTGGAAAATTCGAAACCTTCTTTGAATCTAAAAAGAGCCCTACCGGTTATTGGATTTACTACTCCACTCTCCGAAGATTAGGATTTAAAGATTGGCAATGGAGGGAAGCCCCGCTTTAGCGGGGTATTTTTTTTGCCACCGTGGTAAGTTATACTATTTTATAATGTTAGACGTTGCTTTAATCCGCGAAAAACCGGAGTATGTAAAAGAAAAAATTGCTTTTAAAAAAGCCAATCCATCTTTGGTGGACGAATTTTTAAAACTAGACGGCGAGTGGCGAAGTCTTAAATTAAAAACCGATGAATTGCGGGCAAAGCTTAATGCTTTAAGTAAAGAACGAAAAATAGAAGAGGCTAAAGTAGTTAAGGAAGAATTAAAATCCGCCGAAGCTGGTCTGCCGGATTTAGAAAAACAACGCGATGAAATTTTGGATAAACTTCCCAATCTTCCCGCTGATAACTGGCCGGAAGGTAAAGACGAATCGGAAAATAAAGTTCTCCGTGAAGTAGGGGGCAAACCTAAGTTTAAATTCCCGCCGCAGGATTATCTGATAATCGCTCAAAAACTGGGCATTATTGACGTGGAACGAGCCGCCAAAGTTTCCGGCAGTCGATTCGGTTATTTAATGAAAGAAGCCGCTTTATTGGAGTTCGCCTTAGTCCAGCTGGCTTTTAATAAATTAATTAAAAAAGGTTTTACTCCAGTTATTCCGCCGGTAATGATTAGGCCCGATGTTTACAAAGGTATGGGACGGCTTGCCGGTTCTCAAACAGAAGAACGCTATTATTTCCCAAAGGACGAGCTTTATCTTGTGGGTAGCGCCGAACATACTATCGGGCCAATTCACGCTGATGAAGTTTTGGATGAAAAAGACCTACCTCGGCGCTACGTCGGTTTTTCCACTTGTTTCCGCCGCGAGGCTGGTTCCTACGGCAAAGACACTAAAGGAATTTTGCGCGTCCACCAATTTGATAAGGTAGAAATGTTTTCTTTTTCCAAACCAGAAGATTCGGAAAAGGAGCATAAATTTTTATTGGAATGCCAGGAAGAGTTAATGCGGGAATTGGGTCTGCCTTACCGCGTTGTCCAAATTTGCACTGGCGATATGGGCTGGACCGATGCCGCGCAATACGACATTGAAACTTGGCTCCCTGGACAAAATCAATATCGTGAAACCCAATCTTGCTCCAACACTACGGATTTCCAATCGCGAGGAATAAACGCAAAACTCAAAACTCAAAGCTCAAAGCTCAAAGCTAATTATGTCCACATGTTAAATGGTACGGCGTTCGCTATTGGCCGCATGCTTATCGCCATTATTGAAAATGGCCAAACCGAAAAAGGCACCGTCAAAATTCCCAAAGCTCTCCAAAAATACTGCGGATTTAAGGAGATTAAATAGGAGAATTATAGAGTAATTCTACTTGCCTAATAAGGGTTTTTATTGTAAATTAAGGGTAAATGAAGCCAAATTTGAAGGTGTGGGTTAATATTAGCTCTAAAGATGCCTCTCATAATTATAAGACCGTCCGATCGCTACTCGCGCCTAAAACCAAGCTTTGGGCAGTAGTAAAATCCAACGCTTACGGCCATGGATTACTTGCCTTTTCCAAAATCGCCAACGATTTAGGCGTGGATGGTTTTTGCGTTGATAGCGTCGTGGAGGGTACAAAGCTCCGACAAAATGGCATTAAAAAACCGATTTTAGTGTTAGGCCCAACTCTACCCGGTCTTTTAGTAGATGCCGCGAAAAACAAAATTGCCGTCACAATTTCCGCACCAGAACAGCTCACGGCTTATTTAAAATCAAAATTCAAACCGGAATTTCACCTGAAAATTGACACCGGCATGCACCGGCAGGGCTTTTATCCGAATGATTTAAAAAAAATTATTCGGCAAATTAAAAATTTCCCGCCACAAATTTTAAAAACAGCACATAGAAGGCGGGATCCCGTCAGCGGCGGGACAAGATTAAAGATTCAAGATTCATTAACTGGCGTTTACACTCATTTCGCTTCGGCCAAAGACATTAATTATCCAACTTTTACCGATCTCCAGTTTGAAGAATTTCAAAAAGCGGTGCGAATCTTAGAAAAATCTGGGTTCAAAAATTTAATTAAGCATTGCGCGGCAAGCGGTGGAGCGTTGATTAATAAAAAATATCACCTAGACGCGGCGCGGATTGGAATCGCTTTGTACGGTCTTTGGCCTTCTCGGGAATTAGAAGTTCAACTTGGAAACAAGATAAAACTCAAACCCGTGCTTTCCTGGCACAGCATTATTAGCGAAACTAAATCTCTGAAAAAGGGGGATTATGTCGGCTATGATCTGACCGAAAAGATTTTAAAACCGACGAAAATAGCCGTTATTCCAATCGGCTATTGGCATGGCTTTGACAGAAAACTTTCCAGCGTGGGCGAAGTTTTAATAAAAAATAAACGGGCGCGTGTTCTTGGACGGGTCTCCATGGATTTAATCGTGGTTGATGTCGGCAACATTCAATGTAGGGCGGGCGATCGGGCAACTTTAATTGGCGGTGAAATAACTGCCAGCGAACTAGCCCAAAAAACCGCCACCACTCATTACGAAATTATTACGCGAATCAATCCGTTGACTGAAAGAATTATTATCTAAATTATTCGCGAATGAATATTTATAAGTCAGATGGCCGAAGTACTAGAAACAAGGGCTTCTGGCGATTTAAGATTTATATTTTCATTATTCTTGGTTGCGGTTTGGTAGTACTGGGAATTTATATCATCTTTCTTTCACCGCTTATGAAAGTACAAGTAGAAGTAGTCGGAAATCAGCGAATTAATTCTGAAGAGCTGCTCGCCGCTATTCAAAATCAATTACTAAACAAAACTATTCCAAAATTATTAGGGATTAATAATTATCTTTCTTGGATTGGTAAAGTAAAGTTAGACGAACCCTTATTGGCTAAATTAACCGTGGACAAAATGCTTTGGCAAAAAAAGGTTCGTTTAATCATAGAAGAACGCCAGCCTTTTGGCGTTTGGTGCCATGATTCGGCTAATCTTCAACACGCCTGCTATTGGTTTGATAAAACCGGAGTACTGTTTGAAAACGCGCCCGCCCCAGAAGGCCATTTAATTTTAAGAATTGACAGCGACGCGGCCGCAACGCCGGTGATTGGACAACCCGCCGTTAATCAAGAGTGGTATCAAGTTATTTTAAGAATCATCGGTTTTTTTGAAAAAAATAAGCTAGCGGTTAAAAAATACGAACTCAAAGAGCCGCTGCAAGAATTTCACGCCTTGTCATTAGCCGGAGCGTCAGTGAATTTCAGTTTGCGGTTTGACCCCGCGAATTCTTTAGCCGGCTTGGCGACATTTTTAGAAAAAAACTCGTTAAAGGGCCTGCAATATATTGATTTAACGGTAGAAAACCGAATGTACGTTAAATCTAGGTAATAAGAGATGAGCGACCACCGCCAAGGCGGGGCAGGCAAGAGGCAAGGGGATTTTATAACTATAGTTTATAAATAAATATAGATTTTCCGGCTCTGGCGTACGGCTTATACGGATCATTCAGCCATAAATACTCGTCAACCGGATTCCGAACACCGCTAGTCAACTGGCCTTTAGCGCTCTGAATTGTATTAATAGAAACTGCCAGCCATTCTATACCCGCTTCTTCTTTTGGATTGCCACGAACCGATTGCCATAATTCAACCGCTTCTCCGAGATAATATTTAGGACTTCCACCGCCGAAATAATCCACCGCGATTTTACTGATTCCATTCTCCTTTACCCATATCGCTAACCGTTTAAGATCTTGCCCCCAATCATAATTAGAATCGGTTACCGACCGATAACCGTGATTGGTCCCGCCGCCAAAGATATTAAAATAGGAAAGGTAGTGAGGATAAACCACCAACGAAGATATAAAAAACCAAAGTAACAAGGCAGTAAGCGCTACTGTTTTAAATGAAAGACCGATCAGTTCGTGAGCGAAAATTAAAACCCGCACCGAGATGTTTTTAAAAAGCAAAGCGTCTTCAATGCTAAACCACTTTTTTAGTGCTCCAGCGGCCAAAATATACATAAACGGAATGGTTGGTAGAATATGCCGAACGCCAATATTGAGATTATTATTAATACTTATAACCCAATATAAAACCACAAAAACCAATATGGAAAATTCGGGAAAACGGAGCGACAGATATTCAGTGAAAGCGGACGACTTTTTAAAAATCACGCCTGCACCGGATTTTAAAAACCCGAAAAAACCAAGCACAAAACTAAAAATCAGCATCAACAAAACCGGAATTGGCTCTTTTAATAAATAAACTATCGGAAAATAATATGACCAGCTGATGTTAGAAACTTCACCAAGAAAATAAGTTGTGTTGCCGCCGGTAGCCCGCTGAAAAATCACCAGTATGCCGGTAAAATATTCCGCCAAGGGCCGTAAAATTTGTATTCCGCTGGCCCATTGAATGATTTCTGGAAAGACTCTGGGAGTGAAGGTCTCTAAAAATTTTGTGGTGTCGGCAACCTGCTTTTCTATTGGATAATTGATAACCAAAATCGCGTACACAACATATACTAGCGTGAAACCTATAAGAAAAATTAAAAATAGTGAACGGCAATAGCGAAAACAACGAATGCCGAAACGGCGTAATCGGCCGCGATTTGGATCGGTCATTTTCCAATCGCGCCAAACGCTGGCAAGATAAAAAACTGCCATTAAAAATATAAAAAGTGGGACAAGAAGAAAATTGGAAAATTTTAAAAGCTGGGCGATACCGAAACCAAGACCGGCCCAGATAAGATTCGTCGGCGATGGTTTAGAAAGAAACCGCAAAAATAAAAATAACGACAATAAAACCCCAAAAGTCGCGCCAATATCTGTCGTCACATAGTGGCCGTGAGCTAAAACGGTAGGGGAAAGCGCGAACAGAAAAGCTGGCAACAACGCCCACCAGCGACCAAGTAATTCTTTAGAAAAAATATAAATTAAAATGATGGTCGCTAAAGTAAGTAAGGTCGGCAAAAATCGGGACCAAAAAATAATGAAGTCAGCGCCGTTACCGCTCTCATACAAAAACTTAGCGCCCAGCGACCATTGTTCGTTAAGGCCGTTTTTCCATTCCTCGGTTTCAATAGGAAAGTTCAGTTTTTGAAAGAGGAGCGGCAGGCCGGCCAGAACCTTAATCATGGGCGGATGTTCCGGATTTAAACGATAATCAAGATATTTTACATAGCTATAACCGGCCGGAATATGAGCCAATTCGTCCATAATCGCCGAATCGCCGCGAGAAGCCCCAAACATCAGAAAACCACTTACAATTATCATAACCGCTACAAGCAACCAACAAACAAAAGTAGAAATACGGTACATAACTTCATTATAAATCTTATTTGGCCGTCATTGCGAGCGAACCGAAGCAATCTTATACTCTATTTGTCATTGCGATCCGCCAACTAGCGGAGAAGCAATCTTACAATGACAGGCACAATGTTCAAATTTCCTAAAGACACTAAAGAATATCATTGGACTTCGCACATTAAAAATAAGATGCTTTTTTACCGTATTTCCGAGCAAAAAATAAAAACTATTTTAAAATCCTACGACCGTAAAGAAGAGGGGGTCGCGCAAAATACTATGGCGGTTATGAAACGGAACGACACGCCGAAACGGCAGGAAGAAATTTGGCTGATGTATCAAAATAGGGTAGCCCCTCGACTACGCTCGGGGAATAAAAAATTATTAGTTCCTAAGTCTATTGAAGGACTACCTTATTCAAAAATTATTTTAATCAGCGCGTGGCGCTACCCGGGAAAGAGTAAACCCGGCAAGCAAATTCCAATACCTGATGATATTCTGCAGGAAATTAAGGATGTGTGGTTTGCTTAGGCATTCTCAAGCCTTAACTCGGGAACCATAAGAAATTATTCTCTGAGCTTATTGAAGAGATACAATAAATTAAAAACCGCCTACTGGGGCGGTTCTTTTGATAAACTGGAATTTTCGTATCGCGGATTGTCCGTAACTTCCTTAATCTTGCCAAGCCAATTCGGAATTTCCACTTTATCGTTTTCTTCCGTCAGCTCTATTTCTAAAAGCATCATGCCCTTGAGCCACTTTGGCCCAAGAAAAAGATCCAGTTCAAAATACTGATTTTTCCACAAAAAACAAATTCTTTCTTTTTTAATCAATTCTCTTTGTGGATCAATATCTTTCATTAACTCATAGTACGTTTTTCCGCGAATCCGCTTTTCTTTTTCCTCCCGCGCGAATCCTACTTGTGGTGAGCTGGGCCGAACCACTTGCGGTAAGCCTGTTGAAGGGGTTTTCTCAGTCAAATAATAGACACAATAATCATTTTGTCCGCGGCAACGGATGCGCTGGCGCGGCCGTTCGCCTTCTTTTTTCAAGTATGCTTGCTCAATACTGATGCGCTGATAGGGGACCGGAATGTTCTGAATGGAAAAATGCTCTTGTAAGAGATATTTTCTTTCAATCTCCAGCATTACCGGCACACCCAACGATCGCTGGACTTCTTTTAAAAGACGCTTCATTTTTCCTTCAAAAAGCGTGCTGTTATCTACTACCCTTAAATGCGGATGTCCCAGCCAGCATTCTTTAGTACGGGCATCGCTCTTCAGAGCCTGCTCAACGGTTTCTATACGAGCTTTATTATTTTCCCTTGTATAAAGCTCTGGCCGGCCATCTGCCACGCTGGAAAGATGAAACACCGCGTCATAGCGCTTATCCCGCAAATCAACCACGTTGAGATTATTTCTATGAAGAATCAGGTTAAATTCCTCATCTGTCATATACGCTCTAACATCCATGCACCCGCGATCCATAAATAAAACTTGGCGCTTATTATCATGAAGCCCTAATAACTTCGCGTAGTAACGCTCTTGAAGTATTTGTCCTTTAAGTAATAATTCTTCAAACCGAAGATATTTTTGCCGAGACATTTTGGAAATCGCTATCGGCGACATACCGCTTTTAATAAAAAGCGTCGCGAGTTCTGGCATACAAACCGTTGCCCATCCTTGATCCGATAACTTTTCCGGCACGTAACCCATCGCCGTTGTTTTTCCGGCGCACGGCCCGCCAGTTATTGATATGCGTTTCATCAAGCCCAATTTTAAAATTGCTAAAGAAATTATAGTACAAAAATCGTCCTGAACAAAGTTGGTATTTTATACCAACTATTGACATTTTTTATGAATATGCTATTATAGCCAAGTCGTAGCGGTTTCGGGATCCCGCTACTTTTTTAAATTTTACAAAAACTTCCGTAACAGTTATCTTGAACTTCATGTTTAAATCAATTAAAAAGTTCGTTCGAAAGTCGCGAAAAACCGTAAAGGTTATAAATTCGGTAAATGTTTTAAAAATAACTCGAGGCGCTTTTTCTATCTTAATAGCCTTAGCCCTACTTCTTCCTACCGCTTCTTATATTTTGTCCGCGGCTCCGGTTTTAGCCGTTGCCGGACCATTGCCGTTTAATGACGGATTTGAATCCGCTAATTTTAGCGCTTGGACAACCTCCGACAGTAAGTGGAGTATCAGCACCATAGAACATACTGGCACCAGATCCGCGTTTGCTAAGGGCGATACCGGTAGTTCTCCGGATAATCTTTCTAAATCAATTTCCACCTCCGATTATGAAAACATTAATTTATCTTATTGGTACCGCGCCGAAAACCTAGAATCCTCGGATTCAGATACGGTTATAGTCCAATGGAGCGCCAACGGCGGAACCAGCTGGAGCGACCCACTATTTACAATTAACGATGATGTAGACGATGATGCTTGGCATCAAAAAAGCCACCTGCTTCCAGCTGGAGCGGAAGATAACGCCGATTTCCGGTTTCGTTTTCGGGCTGATTTGGATTCTGGAAGCGATGAAGTGAGAATTGACGACGTTTCTTTAACCGGGGATTCCATACCGGCGCCGACAGAAAATTCTTTGGCGCTCTGCTCCGATAGCGCGGATAATGACGGCGATAGCCAAATTGACCTTGCTGACAGCGATTGCGCCGCTTTTACGCCCCAACTTACCGTGACTAAGATAGTGGTTAATGACAACGGCGGCGACGCTTCGGTCGGCGACTTTCCGCTTTTTGTCGGAGAAACTTCGGTAGCTTCCGGTGTTTCTAACACTTTTGCTCCAGGTAATTACACAGTCAGTGAAACTGAACAAGAGGGATACTCCGCTTCTTTTAGTGGCGATTGCGATTCCGAAGGTTTGGTAACTTTGGCAATCGGGGACAATAAAGAATGTTCTCTTACTAATGATGATTTACCCGCCCACCTTACCGTAGTTAAAGTTGTGGTAAACGATAACGGCGGCGACGCGGAAGTCGGAGATTTTCCACTATTTGTTAATGAAAACTCTGTTTCTTCCGAAGAAGAAAATACCGTTGATGCCGGAACTTATACAGTTTCCGAAACCGGCCAATCCGGATACGCGGCCTCTTTTGGCGAAGATTGCCCTGAAGGCCAGATTTCTTTGGCGCCGGGTGAATCCAAAACTTGTGTTATTACCAATGACGACATCGCGCCAAAATTGACCGTTACCAAGATAGTAATTAACGACAACGGCGGAGAATTATCCGTGGAATCTTTCCCGATTTTCGTGGATGAAGAATCCGTTAACTCCGGCGAGGAAAATACTTTTAACGCTGGCGAACACGCGGTATCCGAATCTAATCAGGAAGGCTATACCGGAACTTTCAGCGAAGATTGCAACCAGGATGGTTTCGTCCTGCTTTTCCCCGGCGACGTCAAAAATTGCGTTATAACCAATGATGACCAGCCAGCTCCGGAACCAGAAATCGCGACTTTAATAGTTATCAAGCAAGTTATTAATGACAACGGCGGCGATATGGAAGCGGAAGATTTTATAATGACGGTCAATGGCACTAATGTTTCCGAAGGGTCTTTTGAAGGCAACGAAGAGGGCTATTCCGTAACCTTAAGCCCGGGAGAGTACAGCGTTGGTGAACAAGAAATGGCTGGTTATGAAATGACTGTCGGCGAGGACTGCTCCGGAGAAATTAAAGTTAACGAAACCGTTACCTGCACTATTACTAATAACGACATCGCGCCGAAATTGATCGTTATTAAAACGGTTATTAATGACAACGGCGGCGTTCTTAATGCCGAAGACTTTAATTTAATGGTTGATGGCAATGAAGCCAGCCCGGCGAATTTTGCCGGAAATTCTGAAGGCGTGGAAGTTAGCTTGAACGCCGGAGGATACGGTGTTTCAGAAAGTGAAACAGCTGGCTATACCGCCACTCTTTCCGAAGATTGTTCTGGATCCATCGGAATTGGAGAAACTAAAACTTGCGAAGTGACTAATAACGACGTTCCGAATGAAGAAAATAATGACGATGAAAATAACGAAGGCGAGGAAGAAGATGACCAGCAAGAGGAAGAAAATCCGCCCCAAGAAAATCCGCCTACCAATAACGGGGGTGGGGGAGGCGGTG
>CAYHXN010000014.1:0-1745 GCA_964360605.1 uncultured Candidatus Saccharibacteria bacterium
TCTGTAAAAGTGTGTTTTAAGGGGTCGATGAATTCACAGATATTTTTAATACCGATATACCCGGGGGATTCAAAGCTTTCGCAACTAGATGCTCCCGAACGAGTTATATTGGCAACGGCAGCTACTGGATCACCTGGAAGTAAATACCCGCGATTTTCACGAGCAATGCCGCCAGCGTATAAAAACGTCCCTGTTCCAAAAGAGACATATTTATTATTAGCAACCGTGCCCGTTCCGCTTTTGATAGATAAACTAGGGCTTGGCGTGGTCGTGGTAGTCGCGACCGGTTCCGGTTGAGGTTCTGGGAGGACAACGGGTTTCGTTAACTCCAGAAACTTTTCCCTGGTAGTTTGGTTAAAAATCCCAATAGGCTCTAAGCCATATTTTTCTTGAAACCGCTTAACGGCCGCTTCTGTTAATCGTCCATAATAACCCGTAATAATTCCTTCCGGATAAAGAGATTTGTCTTGTGCCAAATATTCCTGGATGGCCCTAACCTCTTCATTTTCCGATCCCGCAATTAAATCGGGGATTTCCATAGATTCTGCTGGTTCCGTGATAATTACTTTAGCTAATTCTGATAATTTTGTTCTGGTAAGCGGCCCAACAATTCCTACCGGCTCAATCCCGTTTCTTGTTTGGAAACGCTTAATGGCGGTTTCGGTAAGACTTCCAAAATATCCCGTTACTAAACCCTCCGGATAAATTTCTTTATCTTGTGCCAGGTAGGTTTGTAAATCGCGAACATCATTACCGTTTAATCCTAAATACAGTGAGCGAGTTAAAACAGGCGGGATTGTTTGGGCAAAAGCGACTAGGGTGATTGTTGATAAAACTAAGGTAAAAAAAGTTTTTCTAACCATTCTTTTATTATAACAAACCCGTAACCAAAAACCGCCAGTAACGGCGGGGTTTTCTTTGGACAAACAATAAAAAAGCAGGTCATATCGTGTGACCTGCCTGAATATCTGATATCTATAAGATTCTCTTCCCGTCCCAAGGACAGTTAGGACACTCTGCTTTGTGCAATTTCTCAATCTTCGGCATGTTTCTTTTTAATGTTTTATCGTAGGCTCGTGATGCTTTATCGTAGGCTTGTCCTGCTTCATGGCAGGCTTGTTTTGCTCTAATGTAGTGCTCTGCTTTATAGTAGACTTACCATGCTTCAAAGTAGGCTTGATCTGCTTCATTGTAGGCTTGTCCTGCTTTAACTACTTCTTTGGGTAAGCGACCCTTAACTGCTTTGAATAAGCGGAAACGAGTAGCTTGCTCATTCTCGGGTTTATTTGTGCGGATATGTTCTGCCCGTTCTTTATAGCTATAGCACCATTCCAGAAGCTTCATATGGTGTACATGCCAGAAAAAGCCTTTCTGTTTAGTCCTTGTCATTCCTACTCCTTCTTTCAAATAACTAAATCCTGCCACTATATTAGCGTATGTTTTATTAAATGTCAATGTTTGGTTCCGGGACAGGCCTGCCTGCCGGTAGGCAGGCCTGTTTGCCGGCAGGCAGGGATTCGGCCACAAATAAATTTTTCTTCCGAAAAATTTTTCGCGGCCCGCCCCTCGCCATCCTCCTCGCCAATCGCTCGTCGGATATGGCTGCGGTCTTCTCATCCCTGACGCAAGCCAAGAAGTTAGCTTGCTTCCTTTATATATGTTCCGGGACAGGGATTCGAACCCCGATACTCAGCTCCAAAGGCTGATGTCCTACCATTAGACGATCCCGGAATTTTTTAATTCTG
>CAYHXN010000014.1:1845-13490 GCA_964360605.1 uncultured Candidatus Saccharibacteria bacterium
CCATTAGACGATCCCGGAATTTTTTAATTCTGAATGATGGATGAGGCACAAACTCCTAAGCGAAATTTTACCCTGAATTTTGTAAATTTTCAATAATGGCGATTTCTAAAGGTACAACCGCGAATGGGCTATAGCGCATTTCGGAGTAGGCGCGAATTAGTGATTTAATAAAGGCAATGTGTTTTTGCGGAACGATTGCCGCGCCGTGAGCTTTTAACTGTTCCATTTCTTTTCCAGTAAACTCTTTTTTAAAAAGCACTTCCAGTCCCGTGTCCATTCTTAAACTTAAAATCCTGCGGAAATAATGAATAAGCTCTTTAGCAAGATCCACTAGGTTGTGTCCGCCTTCCTGAATTTTCGCGAGATACTCCAGCGCGCCTTTAAGATCGTTTTTCAAAATATGGTCAGCGAGTTTGGCAATTCTGGTAAATCCAACCTGTCCCAATGTTTTCTCCACTGTCTCTGCCGATACTTCTTCCGCCAAAGAAGTCATTTGTCCCAAAACCGATTCGGCGTCGCGAAGCGAACCCTCGGCAATAGCGGCAATTAATTCAATAGCGTCCTCGGTAATTTTAAATTTCTCCGCTTTAGAAATTATTTGAAGTTTTTTAATAATCTGGTCTATCGCCAGTTTATGAAAATGAAACCGTTGGCAACGGGAAGAAATAGTCGCGGGAACTTTTTCGTATTCCGTCGTCGCGAGGATTAAAATCGCGTGCGCCGGCGGCTCTTCCAAAGTTTTTAAAAGCGCGTTAAACGCGTCGCGAGTAAGCATGTGAGTTTCGTCAATAATAATCACTTTATAAGGATAGGAGGTAGGGGATAGTTTCACGCCTTCTTTTAGGGCGCGAATTTCATCAATACCTCTATTGGAAGCAGCGTCAATTTCCACGACATCTAAAGCTTGGCCGTTATCAATCGCCGCGCATCGGTCGCATCGATTGCAGGACTCGCCTTTTTCACGAAAATTTTTATCTTTTTCCCTAGTCGCGCAATTAGCCAGCTTCGCCACTAAACGAGCGGCTGTTGTTTTGCCAGTACCGCGCGGACCATAAAAAAGATAGGCGTGGGAAAGCCGTTCTTGCTTAGCGGCATTTTGTAAAATTGTAACAATGTGTTCCTGTCCCAAGAGATCCTCTAATTTTTTGGGGCGGTATTTGCGGTAAATAGCTAAGGCCATCACTTGAAATTATATAGGCAAAGCGCTAGAATCTCAAAAGGAAATTTGAAAGGTGGAAAATGTCTAAAATTGTCGGGTACAGATTTTCTTTTGTTTGGGATAAATTCGCGGTACTGAAACAATTCGGAAAAGTTTCTGCCGATTCCCTAGAAGAAGCAAAAAGCTTAGTGTTGAAGTATCTTCGCAGTGAAAAAAATCCCAACCGGGATTCGGTTGTCCATTTGAATGATGAAGAAATTCTTCTGAGAATAGAGATACATGAATTTGAACGGACGAAAGAAGTTTATGATTGTTTTACCGAGAACGCGGGAGAATAAAGTTACATAGCCCCTTTCGGGGCTTTTGTTTTTTACTATATAATTAAAAAGTGGTTAAAAAGATTTTGACATACATCTTTTTTGGGTTGGTACTAGCCGGCCTTTTTTTATTTTTAAAAGAAAACAATGTTATTTATATTTCTGCCGAATTAAGAGAAAATATCCCAATCTTGGACAACAAAAACCTGGATTTTAGTCCACAAAAACCCCTGGCTAATCCTCCGGAAACAATTAAAGCGATTTACCTTACCAACTGGTCTGCTAATAACGAAGATAGACTTTCCAAAACTATTCAACTTATTAAAGACACCGAACTCAACGCTCTTATTATTGATATTAAGGACTTTTCTGGCTACTTGGGCTATAACACGGAGCTGGAGTTGCCAAAAAAATACAACGCGATTGAGCTCCGTATTCCCCAATTAAATCGCTTAATCAAGCGGTTACACGATGAAGGAATTTATCTGATTGGCCGAATTTCTGTTTTTCAAGATCAACGCTTGGCTCTAGCCAAACCGGAACTTGCCGTGCATAGCAAACAGGCCTTAGAAAAAAAGTACGGCGTAAAACCGATTAGTGAAAATTCAATTCTTGGCGAAAACCAGTCGTGGGATTTTAGTAAAGTTTCCACTACCTGGAAAGACTATAAAGGCCTTACCTGGATGGATACGGCGTCACAAGAAGTTTGGGACTACAACATCGCGATTGCTAAAGAAATTCTTGACCGAGGCTTTGATGAAGTTAATTTTGACTATGTTCGCTTTCCTTCCGATGGAAACATAGATGACACTACTCACCCGTTTTGGGACGAAAAAAAATTAAAGACTTATGTTGTTCGGGATTTTTTTAAATATTTACGCGACCAACTTCCGTTAGCTAAATTATCAGCCGATCTTTTTGGTTTAGTAACCGTTAATCGTGATGGTTTGGGTATTGGACAGCACCTAGAATACGCCTTACCGTATTTTGACGCCATTGCTCCGATGACTTATCCATCACACTATTTTAAAGGATTTATAGGTTATGAAAATCCGTCGGAACATCCTTATGAGGTTATTAAGTATTCACTTGACTCTGCCGCCCAGAGAATGAAACAATACAAACTTTCTTTATATAACGCTCTTGGCACTACCACGCCAATTTCAGAATTTAATTTTCCTATTGCTAAACTGCGTCCTTTTCTTCAAGATTTTGATTTGGGCGCGGATTATGACGGATTAATGATACGCAAAGAAATACAAGCCGTTTATGATGTTGCTTCCACCGCGCCGGAATTTTTTGACGGCTGGATGCTCTGGAACGCGTCTAATAATTACACAAGAGAGGCGCTTCTCGGAGAATAATGAATTGAGAATTATGAATCATGAATTTGAAGTAAAAACTCAACAATACACTGGCCCGCTGGAAAAGCTTTTGGAACTGATTGAAGCCAAACAGCTCAACATTAATCAAATCAGCTTAGCGGACGTAACGGCGGATTTTTTGAGTTACATAAAACAGCTTGGCGGAACTACTGAACCAAGTGTATTGGCAGATTTTTTGGTTGTAGCTGCGAAATTGGTTTTAATTAAATCCAAAACGCTTCTTCCTAATCTAGAACTTACCGAAGAAGAAACAGCGGATATTCACGATCTGGAATCTCGCCTTAAACTTTACCGAGAATTCAAGGTTGCCAGTGAAGGGATTAAAAGAATTTGGAGTCAAAATCGGACTTCTTACGGACGGCCGCTGTTTTTAAATCTCGGCGATCAGATGGTTTTTTATCCTCCGACAAAACTTTCGGTTTCGGATTTGGCCGCGAGTTTGTCAAGATTACTAGAAACTTTAAAAGAATTACTGCCGGAAACCGTGAAAAAAATAAAGGAGGTCATTATTACTATTGAAAGTAAAATTCAAGAACTACTTGGTAAAATTCAGGGAGTTATGGAATACAGTTTCCAATCCATGACCAAAGAAAAAAGCAAAAAAGAAGTGGTGGTTCTATTCCTTGCCCTTCTCCATCTTCTGAAAGATCGCCTAATAAACGTTGAACAACAAGACCATTTTAGTGATATTATCCTAAGAAAATGAATGAGCTAAATTTAACAGGACGATTAGAGGCCCTTCTTTTTATTTACGGCGAACCCCTGCCTTTTAAAAAAATTGCTAAAACCCTTAACGTTAAAGAGGAAGAGGTTCAAGAAGCGGTTAAGAAACTTCAAGATTCCCTAAGAGAAAGTGGATTGTGGTTGGTTAGCGATGAGGAAAAGGTCCAACTTACTACTCGTCCAGAATTTGCCAAGTTGTTAGAGCAAATGATTAAAGAGGAATTAAAAGAAGACTTGTCGCCGGCGTCGTTAGAAACCTTATCAATCATTGCCTACTCTTCTCCGGTTTCTAGGGCTGAATTAGACTATGTCCGTGGCGTGAATTCTAGCTTCATCTTAAGAAGCCTGCTTTTGCGGGGTTTAATTGAACGCGAACTTGACCCAAAACGCGGCAACGCTTTTATTTATCGGCCTAGTTTGGAGTTTTTAAAATTTATGGGAATCGCTTCCGCCAACGACCTTCCGGAATTTGAAAAACTCTCAAAATTAATTAATGCCGTAAGGCGTCAAGAAAATACTGATAGCGGTACCAACGCGTAAATATAGCCAAATGAATCAAGCAACTAAAGAGTTTTTACAAGTAATCATTCTAACATTCTATAGAATGTTAGAATGATTATTATGAAACACAACCATCTCAGCTTGCTTTTTACTAGCCTTGTTCTGGTTTTAGTTTTTTTCGGAAACTTAGTGTACGAGATTCGGGAAACACCTTCTCTTCAGGAATCCATAAATTCCACTTCTTTTAGTTATTCTTCGCCAAAAATCTCGCGGGTACTCCCGCCGGCTTTTATTCAAACGACGGTTCAAGAGCAACTCACGCCTCCGCCAATAATTAACGCGGAAGCAGTTCTTGCTCAAGAACTTCTGTCGCAAAAAGTTTTTTTTGAACAAGGCATTGCTAAACGTTGGGCGATGGCTTCTCTGACTAAACTAATGACGGCGGTAATAGCTTGGGAAAAAATCGGGCCGGAAAAAAACATTACTTTTAGCGAAGCGGCTGTTGCTACGGAAGGAATCGGCGGCGGTTGGCAAGTTGGCGATCAATCTCCGGCCCGCGAACTTATTAGAAGCATGATGACGGTTTCCAGCAATGATGCCGCTGAAGCCCTAGCCGAATTTTATGGCAGAGAAAATTTCATTTTGGAAATGAATCAAAAGGCCGTTGAGTTAGGAATGAAGCAAACGCATTTTCAAGATCCGACAGGGCTTTCGCTTTTAAACCAATCCACTTTGGAAAATTTGCGTTCACTGGCCTCGTATATTTATCTAGACCACCGGCCAATTTTGGAAATGAGCCGCGACAAAGAAATAACAATATTAGGAAGAACACTGACGAATATTAATCTTTTTGCCGGACGACAGGAGTGGTTGGGCGGTAAGACGGGCTTTACGGATGAATCGGGCGGGAATTTGATTTCAGTGTTTGATTATAATGGCCAACCACTGGTTATTATTGTTTTCGGCTCCGAAAACCGTTTTCAAGAAACGGAAAAAGTATATAATTGGATTACATTAAGTAATTAGGAAATATGATAGCTCTAGAATCAATTCGCGTTCTCGGTTTGTCGGTATTCGGTTTTTTGGTAGCAATGTTTTTGACCCCGATTATCAGTAAACTGCTTTATAAATTTAACGCTCATAAACAAATTAGAAGTAGTGAGTCCGCTCCGATTTATTCCCAGCTTCATTCAAAAAAAGCCGGAACGCCCACCATGGGTGGAACGATTATTTGGGTTACAGTTTTGGGATTGGCGGTAATTTTCGCGATTATTGGTGGGCCGTTAAATTTCGTAGACCGCGCCCAGACTTATTTACCAATCGTAACAATGTTTATTGCCGCGATAATTGGTTTGATTGATGATACTTTCGGAGTTTTAAAAATCGGGCCTCACGGCGGGGGATTGCGAATCAGCCAAAAATTAGTAGTTTATATTTTGATAGCTTTAGTTGGCGCGCTTTGGTTTTACTATCGTCTAGACTGGAGCGTTCTTTATATTCCTTTTATAGGCAATATAGCGATTGGCTGGCTGTATGTTCCACTGTTTGTTTTTATTATTGTTTCCAGCGCTTTTTCTGCAAACGAAACTGACGGACTGGACGGTCTTTTGGGAGGAGTAATGTTATTCGCTTTTATCGCTCTGACCGTCGTTGCTTTTGTTTTAGGACGGTATCACTTAGCGACTTTTGGCGGCATTACTACTGGAGCCCTTTTGGCATTCTTGTGGTACAACATTTATCCGGCGAAGTTTTTTATGGGCGATACCGGTTCTATGTCGCTGGGCATCACTATGGGCGTTATCGCGATGCTTACAAACACAACCCTACTTCTTCCGTTTTTTACCTCCATTCTAGTCATAGAATCTCTATCAGTAATAATCCAAATTACCAGTAAAAAACTTCGCAATGGTAAAAAAGTTTTTTTATCCGCGCCGATCCATCATCATTTTGAAGCGCTTGGCTGGCCGGAAACTAAAGTAACGATGCGTTTTTGGATTGTTTCGGCGGTTTTTAGCACGCTTGGCTTAGTAATATTCTTCTTGGATCGTTATTTATAGCGAATACTTTACAAAGAAATAAAATATTAACCTCGTCCACATACGAGGTTTTTTATTTGCTGGTATAATGAAAACAATGACTCTGATTAAAGGAGTGAAGGTGGTAAATGGCTCCGGTAAGCCGCCCTTTCAGGCGGAGGTTTTATTGAAAGACGATAAAATCGCGGCTATTGGGAATTTTCCAACTAAAAAAGCGGATCTTATTATTGACGGGCTTGGCAGTTATTTATTGCCGGGCTTTATTGACATTAATACCGACTCCGACCATTATCTTTCTCTTTTTACTAATCCCGCGCAAAAAGATTTTTTGGCGCAAGGGGTGACTACTATCATCGGCGGGCAATGCGGTTCTTCCCTCACGCCGCTGGTTTATGGCACATTAGAATCTATCCGAAAATGGACGGATACTAATCAGGTCAACGTTGATTGGCATACTGTTTCCGAATTTTTTAAAGCATTAAGCCGTGTGAAACTTGGAGTTAATTTTGGGACGTTAGTCGGTCATTCCACAATCCGCCGCGCGTTGGTTGGAGAAGAAATACGAAAACTAACCGCCCAAGAAATTAAAGTGTTCAAACGGCTTTTAGGTGAAGCGCTGGAGCAGGGAGCGCTGGGTTTTTCTACTGGCCTAAGCTATGCTCATTCGCGGCAAACGCCTTATGACGAATTAAAAGAGTTAGTAGATATCGTTGCTAAAAACAACGCCGTTTACACTACCCACTTAAGAGATGAGCGGGAAGGATTAGTCGCGGCCGTCAACGAAACCTTAAAAATCGCTCATGAAACTGGCGCTAAAACCGTTATCAGCCACCTCCGGCCGATTATTGGTTACGAGAAAGATTTTGATGAGGCTTTGCGGATGGTTAACGAATCTTCCAGTCACATTGAAGTTTATTTTGATATTTATCCATTTGACGTAAGTATTGTCCCCGTCTATGTATTCCTTCCTTTGTGGGCGCAGAACGGGGGATTGGAAATTATGAATGAAAATCTTAAATCACCTTCGGTTCGGGAACGTATTATTAAAGATCTCGCTCCTTTACACAAAGACAATATAGTTATCGGGCAAGCGCCTAACGCGCCCTATTGGGTAGGAAAGACGCTTGGGCAAATTGCCGAAAATCAATCTTTGAGTTTACCCGAAGCGCTTCTTCGGATTATGTCCGTCACCCAGCTTCGAGCATTATTAATTTATAAAAATCTAAATATGGAATTCATTAAAAAAGCTATTTTAGGACCGAAATCTCTCATTGCCTCAAATACCGCCAGCTTGCCCCCCCAAGGACAGGGTTTTTCGGAAAAATCCCAGACAATAAAGCATGAGCGTTTTACCAATACCTTTCCCAAGTATTTGCGGGATATGGAGAACAGTAACGTGGTTCTTGAAGACGCCGTTAAGAAAATCACTTCCAAACCGGCCGAAGTTTTCAAAATTAAAAACCGCGGTTTGGTTAAGGAGGGATATTTTGCCGACCTCGTTTTATGGAAAGACGGAAAAGTACAAGCGACTTTCGTTAACGGACAGATGGCTTATGAGGAAGGAAAGTTTATGGATTCCCCCGCGGGACAAATAATTAAACGTTAAATTTAAATTTCAAAATCCAAATGACAAATTATTTTGACATTTGAGCTTTGACATTTGTCATTATGAAACGCTACGGTTCTCCAGATTACGTAATAATTGCCGTTATCGGTTTACTAGTTATCTTTGGTTTAATAATGCTCGCGAGCGCTTCCTCTAATCTTGGCCAAACGCGTTTCAATGATCCATTTTTTTATCTCAAACATCAGATTTTTTATGGGTTAAGTTTGGGTATTATCGGTTTTCTAGTCGCTTGGAAAATTCCTTATCGTTGGTATCAAAAAACTTCTGTATTTCTTTTATTAGCGAGTGTAGTTTTATTATTTTTGGTTTTTACGCCACTCGGTTTAAATTCTGGAAATGCCGAACGTTGGCTCCAACTTGGCCCGATTACCTTTCAGCCGTCGGAGCTTTTGAAAATAACATTGATTCTTTACTTAGCCGCTTGGCTTAGCCGAAGCCAGGAAAGGTCTCAAAGCTTAACTAAAGGATTTTTACCCCTTTTACTGGTAGTGGCGTTGATAAGCGTTCTTTTATTAAAACAGCCGACCACCAGCATAACCGTTATTCTTTTAGGTGTCGCTTTTATAATGTATTTTGCCAGCGGAGCAAAGTTAAAATTTATGGGCATCATGGGAATTTTAGTGGCAGTTATCGTAACGGCGGCAATTTTAATTACTCCTTATCGCTTGAACAGAGTTGTTTATTTTTTAAATCCTGACGCGAATTTGGAAAGCGGCGGTTATCATCGCAATCAAGCGCTGATTGCCATTGGTTCCGGAAATCTTCTTGGCGTTGGCTATGGACAATCTACGACTAAAATCGGTTATCTTCCGGAACCAATAGGGGATTCAATTTTCGCTGTTATTGGAGAAGAGCTGGGATTTGTTGGCGCGATTTTTTTAATTTCCCTTTTCGCCTTATTAATTACAAGAATATTTATTTTGGCTAAAAAAACCGGCGACCGGTTCGCCAAGCTTAGTTTAATCGGTTTCGGAACGCTCATTGCTGTTCAAAGTTTCATGAACATGGCGGCTATTTCCGGCTTAATTCCACTCACCGGCGTGCCCTTGCCTTTCATCAGCTATGGCGGTACTGCCCTTGCGGTTTTTATGACTATTGGCGGAATTGTGACGAATATTTCTAAAAATTCTTGACTTTAAAATAATCCCCAATATATAATGCTTTAAGTACTTTTAGAACAGGTGGATATGCGCCCCAATGATTTTCTACTCGCAGTAGTTTTTTTGGTTATTGGTTGGATACTATCTATTGCCACTGGAGTAGTATTTGGACTAGGTTTGGAATGGAGTATTCCAGTAGGGATTATTTTGTCCATATTTTCTTTCGCGTCTTTTATAATAGGAATTACTGATTGTTGTGATGCTTACATGACATCAAAGATGTATTTTACCGAAGATGAATTATACGTTTCTACGGTTTATGAAATTCGGTATTCTGAAAAAATTGGTTTTAAATACTTTGCCGTGCTTGCTGACGAAGCTAATAATGAAGTAATTCTTTTGTGTACTAGTTTTCAAATACCTCAAAATGGAAAATTTTTGGAACAAATGCGACGGGGAGAAGATTATCACTTGCTAATTGTATCCCCATCTCTAGAAGAACATAACAAAGCAAAAGAAGATTATTTAAAAAGACATGGTCCGCAAAACGCTCATTCATAGGGCGTTTTTTATTTCGTCAAACTCGCGCTAAAATAGGTTATATGGCCAATATAAGGATTTTACTTGCCGGAGGCGGGACTGGGGGGCATATGTACCCCTTAATTGCCGTTGCCAAAGAAATCCAAAGACAAACCCCGTTCGCGGAAATTGCTTATGCCGGAAATCCGGGTCGGTTTGATATTGACCTTAAGGCCGTCAATATAAAAATTTTGAAACTAGCCACCGCCAAATGGCGGCGTTATTTTTCCTTATTAAATTTTCTGGATATACCAAAATTCTTTTGGAGTTTAGCGCAGGCATTCTGGAAAATTTATTGGTTCATGCCGGACGCTATTTTTTCTAAAGGCGGCCCGGGAGCTTTACCGGCAATTCTAGCTTGCAGGTTTTACCTGGTTCCTATTGTCATTCATGAATCTGACACCGTTCCTGGAATGACAACGATGATCGCCGCTAAACAAGCCAAAAAAATTTTCCTTGCCTTTGGCGAGGCCGAAAAATATTTTGAAAAAGCCGATGTTGAAGTGGTGGGCCAACCCGTTCGTGAAGAAATTTTAAATTCGCCGTCTAAAAACCAAACAAGAAAGCAATTGGGGTTTACGGAGGATTTGCCACTAGTTTTGTTTATCGGCGGATCGCAGGGGTCGGAACGACTCAACGACTTTGTAATCGCGAACTTAGGGTCACTGTTGCAAAATTATCAAGTTTTACACCAGGCAGGCGAAAATAATTATCGCGAGTACGCGGAGGAATACGAAGTGGAAAAAAGGCGAATCAGCCCGTCTTTATTAAATCATTACAAAGTCGTCCCATATTTTAACAACGACTCCGAAATCTCCATGACCGGAGCGCTTGCCGCGGCGGAGGTTATTGTTTCCCGCGCGGGGGCTGGAGCGATTTTTGAAATTGCCGCCAGCGGTAAACCCGCGATATTAATTCCCTTGCCGGAATCCGCCCGAAATCATCAAGAATCCAACGCGTACGCTTATCAAAAAACCGGCGCTGCTATCGTGATTGAAGAAGAAAACTTTTTACCCAATCTATTTATCAGCATATTGGAAAATTTATTTAAAAACCCCGAAAAAATCCGAATAATGTCTGAAGCCGCTAAAGGATTTTATAAACCTCAAGCGGCAGAGAAAATCGCGTTCAGCATACTTAAGATTACCAATTCCTAAATTTATGATTACAAAACCAAAAAAAATCCGGACGCGTATTGCTCCGTCTCCAACAGGATATTTGCATATTGGTACGGCTCGGACGGCGCTTTTTAGCTGGTTGTTTGCCCGCCAAAACGGCGGTCAATTTATTTTGCGCATTGAAGATACGGATTTAGAGCGTTCCGATAAAAAGTTTGAAAAGGATATTGTAGAAAACTTAAAATGGCTGGGATTGGATTGGGACGAAGGGCCGTATAAGCAGAGTGATCGGTTGGATATTTACAAAAAATACATCAACAAGTTATTGGAGCAAAAGGCCGCTTATTATTGTTTTTGCAGTAAAGAAGAGTTGGAACAAGATCGGCAGGCGATGCTAACGCAGGGTCTAGCCCCAAAATACAGCGGCAAATGCCGAACGACAGAGGAAGTTGTTGTGGCTGACCGGTTAAAAAACGGTGATGCTCATGTTATCCGTTTTCATATACCGGAAGTCAGGGTGGAATTCAAAGATTTAATCCGAGGCGATGTTTCTTTTGACGCCGCCTTAATAGGGGATATTGTCATTGCTAAGGATACTGCCACTCCTCTTTATAACTTTGCCGTCGTGATTGACGACTACGAAATGGAAATTACTCAAGTAATCAGGGGGGAAGACCATTTAGCCAACACGCCGAAACAAATACTTATTCAGGCTGCTTTAGGATTCCCTCAACCGGAATACGCCCATCTGCCGCTGATTCTTGATCCGGATCGCCATAAAATGTCCAAGCGATTTTCCGCCACGTCCGTGGCGGAATACCGCGAACAAGGATATTTACCCGAAGCTCTGATTAATTTCATGGCTTTCCTGGGCTGGCACCCCAAAGATGATCGGGAAATTTTAAATCGGGAAGAACTTATTGGTGAATTTGATCTCTCTCGCGTCCAAAAAGCCGGCGCGGTCTTTAATATAGAAAAATTAGATTGGATTAACGCGCAATACATTAAAAAAATAGATGATGAACAACTAGCGCGACTTTTAGACCTGGGCGACAATACGGCGATCGTTCCGTTGATTCGCGACCGATTGAAAAAATTAA
>CAYHXN010000015.1:0-12588 GCA_964360605.1 uncultured Candidatus Saccharibacteria bacterium
TTAGCACCGGCGCAAGTATCGCCTATCTCGCTGTGAACTTGGTAAGCAAAGTCCACCGGCGTTGATCCCGAGGGCAGGTCAATTACTTCGCCCTTCGGAGTAAGCGCTAAAATCCGATCTTGGAAAAAATCTATTTTTAAAGATTGTAAAAACTCTTCCGGATCGCTGAAGTCTTTCTGCCAATTGCGAAGCTGTTGAATCCATTCCAATGCTTTTCTATCGGCAAAAGACGCGCGCCGTTCTATGTAATCTTCGGTTCCTTTCATTTGTTGATAGGCAAAGTGGGCGGCAATTCCGTTTTCCGCCTCATCGTGCATTTGCTCAGTACGCAGCTGGATTTCAGTAATCTTTTTTTCCGGACCAAAAATAGTAGTGTGCAAGCTCCGATAACCATTGGGTTTGGGGAGGGCGATGTAATCCTTGAAACGTCCGGGAAGCGGCGGCCACATTTTGTGAATTATACCGAGAGCGGCATAGCAGTCCTCCACAGATTTAAAAACAAACCGTAGCGCCACTAGGTCGTGAATGCCCTCCAGATTCATATCGTAACGGAGAAGTTTTTTATATAAACTCGTATAACGTTTGGCGCGAGAATCCATGTGAATCATTTTAATTCCGTTCCTAATTAACTCTTCCCTGATTAACGGCAGAAGTTTTTGGGAGTATTTTTCTCTTTCTTCATACTTTTCTTTGACGGTAGTAGTCAGCCACTTATGTTCTTCCGGGTATATGTAAGGGAAGGCCAGGTCTTCCAACTCTCCGCTTAGTTTTTGCATACCCAAACGATAGGCCAGCGGCGCGTAAATCTCCATGGTCTCTAAAGCGATCCTTTTTTGTTTCTGAATCGGCAAAGCGTAAAGCGTTTTCATATTATGAAGACGGTCGGCCAGCTTCACTAAAATTACGCGGATGTCTTGGCTAAGGTACAAAATAAATTTGCGAAGATTTTCCACCTTGGCCTCAATGCCGCTGTACCGCACTTTTCCGATTTTAGTAACGCCATCAACTAAAAATCCAGTTTCTTGGCCAAATTCTTTTTTAATATCTTCAATAGTACGGCCGGTATCTTCCACAACGTCATGAAGAAGGGCCGCCGCTACCGTAGCCTCGTCCAATCCCCATTCGCAGATTGTTTCAGCGGCGGCTACCGGGTGAGTTATGTAGGGCTCGCTGTTTTTGCGTTTTTGGCCTAAATGCGCCTTTTTGGCAAAATCATAAGCCCGTCGGACTAAATCGCTCGTTTTTAAAACTTCCTTTAGACTTGCCATTTTCTTAATTTAAAAGTAAGATGATGCTGGCTTTTTTACAAGGCGAAGAATGAATTTTGATTCCCGACTTCTTTATTCGCATTGGAAAAATCCGGGTACGGGAAAAAGATTTGTTTCCGTAAATTCTGAAAGGTTGGTTCAAGTTGCTGAAGAATTATCGGGACTGGAATGGAAAACCCCCGACTGGCGCATTCCTAATTTGCTTCCGGAAAACGATTTGGCGTTTGTCTCCCATACTTTTTGGGAATCGGTAGTTGATCATTCTTTTTTGAACAGCAAACCCAGAATGCAGCCCTATAAAGTTGATGGGTTTAAGGGTTCGCAAGCGATGGCTCATTGTTTCTACCGCCGCTTCGGAGAAAAAGAAATTACCGCTGATGATATTCTGGAAATTACCGAAAATTTTTCCGATACGGAAAAATTCTTTGCCGGTGCGACATCTTTGCCGCTGTTAGAAGAACGATTTTGGAACTTGAGAGAAGCGGCTAAAGTTGTAAAACGCGAGTTTGGCGGTTTACCAATGGAGATCCTACGATCGGAGGATTTCGTGATTGAAGATAATAGTGACTGGTATTGGGGAATTTTGTATGCCTTAGCTAAGAAATTTCCTAGAGCTTTTGGAAAAGACTGGTATGGCCTACATCTCGCTTTTCATAAAAGAGCGCAACTGTGGCTGGCGCTATATCATGGCCGGGCCGTTAATTCTAATGGTCGCCTGACACCGCTAAAAGACCCGGAAAATATCGGGCCGATTATTGATTATCGCGTTCCCAACGCACTTCGTCATCTTGGAATTTTGGAATACCGGCCGGAGCTTGCTCAACGGGTGGATAGTTATAAAATAATTCATCGCCATGAACGGGCGGAACTGGAAATCCGCGTCGCGGCCAGCTACGCAATGATTGAGATTTTGAATCAAATTAACGAAAGCCGCGCGGAAATCGGAATAAATCCGATTACAATGGTAGAATTGGATTATTGGGCTTATCAGCGCGGTAAAAAATCCAAATATCCGCCCCATCTTTGCCACACGACCGACTATTAGTCGGTCTTTTTTTCTTGTCCTGAGCCCGTTGAAGGATTTTCTTCTGTTTCAGTATTCGTTTCCGTTTCTTCTTTTTTCACTTCAGCTTCTACAGAATATTCTTTCTTCGCTGAATCTTCTGGTGGCAGGCGCGGATCAGTCCACGACGCATAGTCGCACTTCGGATACTTTTCACAGCCCCAGAAAATTTTTCCTTTGACGCGGCCGCGGCTGACGCGGCGCTCTACGATCTCCGCTCCGCATTTCGGACATTTCATGCCAATTTGCTTCGGCGGTTCTTTAGGAAGTTGTTTGGTATTTTTACACTCCGGAAAACCACTGCAGGCGATGAATTTTCCAAAACGGCCAAGTTTGATAATCATTGGCTTGCCGCACTTATCGCAAACTTGATCAGTCGGTTCATCTTTAAACCCCTGCTTTTCAACGCTCTGATACTTCTCTTCCAACAACTTCGCGAACGGGCTGTAAAATAAAGCGATTAATTCTTGCCATTTTTCTTTTCCGTTAGCCACGTTGTCCAGCCCATCCTCCATTTGAGCGGTAAAACTAATGTCCACAATCTGCGGAAAGTGTTCAGTCAAAACTTTATTCACTAATTCGCCCGTTTCTGTTGGAACAAACCGCCCCTTTTCCTTGGTCACGTAATTTCGGGTTTGAATAGTAGAAATTGTCGGCGCGTAAGTAGAGGGACGGCCAATGCCATGTTCCTCAAGCGCTTTAATCAAAGTTGCTTCGCTGTAGCGTGGCGGCGGTTCAGTAAAATGTTGGGAGGGGTCTATCTTTTTAAAATCTAATTGCTCTCCATTATCAACAGCCGGAAGAGTTTTTTCCGTTACCTTTTGAGTCCAAACTTTTAGAAACCCGTCAAATAAAATCCGCTGGCCGGATGCCCGTAAACCATATTCTTCGGCCTTCACGTCTATAACCGTTGTGGCAACACGCGCCGGAGACATTTGAGACGCAAGAAATCTTTGCCAAATAAGGCGGTAGAGTTTTTTGTCAGTTTCATCCGGCAAATCTTCGGGTTTTTTCTCAATATCGGTAGGACGGACGGCTTCGTGGGCTTCTTGAGCCAGTCGCGATTTGCTTTCATATTGACGTGGCGAGGAGTACTCTTTACCGAACTCTTTTTCCAACCATTCTTGAGCCGCGGTAAGAGAATCTTTAGAAAGATTCACCGAGTCAGTTCTCATATAAGTAATCAAACCGTGTTCGTAAAGACGCTGGGCAATAAACATCGTTTTCTTTGAAGAGAATCCTAGCCGACGGGCGGCGTCTTGCTGAAGCGTGCTGGTAATAAACGGCGGTGGCGGATTTTTTTTGAACTCTGTTTGTTCCATCTTTTCCACCATGAATTGCTTACCCTCTAAATCCTTGGTGATTTTTTCCGCCGTCTCTTGGTTGGCAATTTCAAATTTATCTAAAATACGATCATTGATTTTTATCAAGTTCGCTTCTAATGCTTCTCCGTTTTTAGAAAGCTCCACAGTAATCGTCCAATACTCCTGTGGCTTAAAACTGCGGATTTCAATTTCCCGATCTACTATTAAACGCACTGTCACGGATTGGACGCGGCCCGCGGAAAGCCCCCGCATTACTTTTTTCCATAAAAACGGAGAGAGTTTGTAACCCACCAAACGGTCTAAAATACGACGGGCTTGCTGGGCATCCACTAAATTCATGTCCAGCACTCGCGGTTTCTTGAGAGCGTGTTCTATGGCAGATTTAGTAATTTCGTGAAAAACAATGCGCTTGGTATTCTTGGTATCTAATTTGAGAGCTTGCGCCAAGTGCCAGCCGATCGCTTCTCCTTCACGATCCTCGTCAGTCGCCAAAACTACCACGTCTGCTTTAGAGGCGGCCTCTCTTAGGTGGGAAACAGTTTTCCGAGCTTTGGTGGGAATGATGTATTGCGGTTCAAAATTATTTTCCACATCAATACCAAGTTTGCTTTTTGGTAAATCACGGATATGGCCATAAGACGATTCCACTTGATATTCCTTGCCAAGAAATTTGGAAATGGTCTTCGCTTTTGTCGGCGACTCTACAATTACTAAGTTCATAAATTATAAATAGTAAATTAAAAAGGGAGTTAAGATTGAATCTTTTTTTAAACTCTAACTTAAAAAGTAACGTCCGGCCTCCTCCTTAATAACACCTTGAATTAAAAGGAGGGTCAAGTTTTGATTAAGTTCGGAAATATCAATTTTGGATATTTCACATAAACTGTCAATATCCGCCGTCGCGCCAAGAGAACGCATAGCCTCCACGATTTTTGATTGCGCCGGGTTCAAAAAGCCAAACTTTTTTTGCTTTACTTCTTTTTCTAGCGACATTAATCCCAAGTCTTCTAAAACATCTTTAGCGGAGCAAACCAGCCGAGCCCCGTCACGCAAAAGGGCGTGGGATCCGGCATAGTTAAGATGATTAGCCATTCCAGGAACGACAAAAACCTCGCGATTCTGCTCCATAGCAAATCGCGCGGTGGCCAATGAACCGGAACTTTCGGGCGCCTCAACTACCACGACCCCAAGCGAAAGACCGCTGATAATTCTGTTTCTTTCCAGAAATCTGGCGGCATAAGCAACGGGGCCGAGCGGATATTCACTCACTAACGCGCCGCCGCTGCTTAATATTTCTTCAGCTAGTCGCGAATGATGGCGCGGATATACTTGATCTAATCCGTGAGCAAGAACGGCAACGGTTTTTCCAGAACTTTTTACTGTCGCCGAATGGGCGGCGGCGTCTATTCCAGTTGCTAAACCGCTGACTACCGTAATCCCAGATAAGGCTAATTCTCCGGCAATAGATTCGGCCATTGATTTCCCGACGGAGGTGGCTTTGCGAGTCCCCACAATACCAATCTTCGGCGCTATATCAATTAAACTTTCCCCTTTTATGTATAAACCGAAGGGGGCGGTAGCAATTTCTCTTAAAAGCGGGGGGAATTCCTTATCTTCCTGTAAAATAAGTCTGATTCCTCGAGCTTCCAACTCCTTCCATTCTTTATGCGGGTCTAGCCGAGCTTCGGAAGAAACTTTTTTCCAAGCCGCTTCCCAAGCGCCAAAAGCCGCTCTGGCTTTTTTAAGCTTGTGGTAATCCCCGTTATAGAAGACGTTGAGCGTGTTATAATAAAGGTATTCCATGGGTAAAGCTCTTTCTAAAAAATTATTAGTTAATAGTTTGGTGACCGCTATCGGAGCGGTAATTTTAATCGCCGCCTTAATTTTGACTTTCGCTGATGTAAACAAAAGAGTCCAGCGCATTGGCGAACAACGTAATCAATTAGCGGCGGGAAATTCGGCGTTGGAGTCCTTATCGGAATTAAAAGCGTCGGCAGAAAAGGCTGAAACTTATTTTACTCTGCTAGAAAAAATATTGCCAGCGGAAGAAGTTATATCCAAAGACTTCCCGAATGCTTTGCAAAATATTGCCAATAAAAATAATGTTAAAATGCAATTCTCTCTTGGAGATAAGGTGCCTGCTCAAAACAATGGGCCGGCGACAAGCAATTTTACTATAAAAACAACGTCGTCTTACGCTAATTTGACTAATTTTTTAAAGTCAGTTGAAGCAAGCGCCTTTGTTGTAAGATGGCAGGTCCTAGACATTTCTCGATCTGGAACCCAATATTCCGCTACTGTCTTCGGTTCAGTTTTTCATAAATAATTATGCGGCTCATGATTTTTAAAATAGTTCATTGGATTCTTATCGCGGCGGTAGTAATTTTTTCTAGCTACGTTTTAATCTCGCTAATTATAAAAATTAATTCCGCTTTTAATCCTCGATTTGTCTCTAAACCGCCGATTACGAAATTTAATATATCCGAAGCGGAAAATTTGCAGATTTTTAGAAAATAAACTTTGTGCGCCCTGCTGGGATTGAACCAGCGGCCTTTCCCATGTCAAGGGAACGCTCTGCCACTGAGCTAAGGGCGCCCTGGTGGGCACAGAAGGAATCGAACCTTCGACCTCTGTCTTATCAGGACAGCGTTCTACCACTGAACTATGTGCCCAATGAATAAAAAAATTATATGCTCTGCCCTAAAAACAATCAAGCTATATTTGATCTTTGACGAACTACTATTTATTCGGTATTATTACACGAGTGAAAATACAGAATAAAGGAGGCAGTGATGACTCAATTCGATAGATCGTTCGTCGACGAAATGTACGAAAAGTATCTTGAAAGCGGGGTGTATCGCTGGTTGGCAATTCCGGTTCTCTCTCTGATTACCGCTACTGGATATTGGTTGATTGCTCCAAAGCAGCTTAGCTGGGAAAAAATTCTGGTTATAGTGATGTTTTTGCTTTTTGCTTACCAATGTCTCGTTGCGTGGTTGGACTATATAATCGGAAATACTCTCAAGCTTAAAGATGTAATTTGGCGGGTAGACAAAGTTTAAAGTTCTATATGGTCAACGCGTAAATCAGGCTCGCTACTTGCCGTTAAGCTTACGGAAGTACAAAGGTTTTTTCCGCAACGCGTAGAATTCATTGAAATTTCTGAGAATTCACCGTGGGCGGATAAACTAACCGTTGGTAAACAAGTTCGCTTCACGCCAAAGAACAGATTCCCACTTACCTTTCCCAGCTGGGAGAAACTCTATGAAATTGGGCCGATTTGGAAAAAAGCGACTTGGTGCAAAACGTGGCTAGGCAACTTCGTGTGTAGCGTAGAGGAATTTCCAGATCGCCATGGTTGTGGGGGCAGCTTATCCTGCCCCGGTGATACTCTTCAAGAAGCACATGAATCGCTCGTGGAAATTTGTGCACCAAATCAAGTACCTCCACTAAGAGAGTTTACTGAAGAAATAGAAACCTACACGCCAGGCTATTCTGATCTCCTTTCGAGTGTGATGAAGAAAGTTGCTCAAACAGTGAGCCCCAGCAGCCTAGAGTATCCACAGGATCTCATGGACGAAATACGCAGGATTAAAGAAAATAAGACTAACTAATTCGATCATCGGCCGGTTGTGTAAATCGCAACCGGCTTTTCTTTTAAAAGAATTTGCTGTTAAAGCAGTAAAGTATTGGTTACTTTGAAATAATCAGTCTTTTCCCCAAAATTATTCTCGCCGGAGGGTTTTCCCAAGAATAGTTTAATTCGGAAACTCGGCCTTCTTCCCATAGATATCCTTCCGGAGCAATTAAGGAAATTTTAAAGGGACCGTTCACGCCGGATTGCTTTTCAAAAATAAATTGATAGGGCCTGCTTAAAACGTCGGCGGCGCGGCCGCTTTTATATTCCAAATAAAACTCTTCGCTTTTTCCGGATTCTAGAATCCACCAACCGCCAATCAGCTTCCTTCCATTAAACACTCCCTCGTCCACGCCTAATTCCTCGGAAAATTTTTGCGCTCTTTCTAGATCCGCCAAGTCCGGATCGGTTTTATAGGAAGAATAGTTCACTAGCGGTTTTATCCCAAGGTGATCGTTGCCGGAAATATCCAAAACGCTGGCGGCCGGCTCCAGTAAGGCTAGAAAGCGATTTTTATTGTCTTTCTTATACCACCACTCTTTTTCCAAATATCCATCGTGGCGACGAGCTACCGTCAAAGAACTGTCGGTGCTTCCGTCCTTGGCCAACCGTACTGTCAACTTAATATTTTGAAAAATATAAGCATCGCTCTTTCCGCCGCCGACATTGGCATTCACAAAAGCGAGGTAACTTCCCCAAAAATCATTTGGCAGGTTCGTCATTTCTCCCCCCAAGCCCAGTACCTGAAGATAAGTCTCAATAGCAAGATTTTTGAAATAAATTTGGGCGTCCTTTTTTTCCACGCGATCTTTCAAATATCGCGCGAATTGCTGTTTTTCAGATTCAGAAAATAAACCAATTTTCTCCAGCAATATCGGGGTAAGAACGCCGAGAATGCGCTTGGGCTGGCCAGCAATCTTATCATCTCCGGCCTCCACTTCTTTTTGCAGTTCCGGCAAAAAATTATCGGGGTTAATAATTAAGCCGTAATCTGCCAGCTTAATGGAGCCGGTGATTCTTAAAATATCGCGAACCACTTCTATATTAATGGCAATCGCGCCGGAGAATGTTTGGGACTTCTCTTGGTAGATTTTTGATGACTCCAAAAATTCAATTACCTTTCTGGCGGAAGTGGGAAAATCAAAAAACCAATTAGCGTCTCTCGCGCCCCAGCCGATGGTGAGATTCTGAAGCGGTTTGGGAGGAATAATCTTCTCGTTCAATTGTCCATCAGGATTATAAATGTCTTGAACATCTATATTAATGAGATTGCCGCGCTTCAGGGTAAGGTCGGCGAAACTTCCTAAAAATCCCCCGGCGGGCCTGATTTCCGAAGGATTCTGAAATAAAATCAACAAATGCTGTTCCCGCGGCTGACGAAGCCAATCGGTCAGTGCCCCTAAAAACGCGGAGGTGTTGGATATATCGGCATTGAAGTTAAAATAATCGTCTGGCAACGAAACGGAGGATGTCTTACTTAGCTGTTCTCCTAAATTCGCTAAACTATTAAGAGAAGAATTTAGATCGTCTAATTTTTTAATTAATTGTTCTCCGCCTCCTCCTATAATCCAAGAAAAAGCGCCTTTTTTAATTTCACCGAGTTGCGTGCTGGCGGCTGACGCTTGCTCGGTCATGCCAATAAGAACGGAAAAGGCCTCTTTTACTTGTGAGAAATTCAGCAAGCCCAAATCATCCGCCAGCGACTGCAAACCTCGAATTTCCGCGCTGCTTTCCTGAAAAGATTGCCGCGCGCCATCAATGTTAAAATTAAAAAGCTGGTCGGCGGCAGATTTTAAATTTTTATATAAAGAAGCCGCTGAATCTTCGGCCACATTTTTGAAGCTTATCAGACGGAAAATGAAAATCGCGCTGGCGGCTATTAAAAAAAATGCGGTCAAATAACGGAGGGGTTTCTTAGTCATTAAACAATTGTTTTAAAAACTTCCAACGTAGCGGCGGTTGTTTTCTCCCAACGAAATCGCTGAATGTTTTTGAATCCGGCTTGGATTAACTCGCGTCTTTTCTCTTGGTTACCGATAAGCTCTTCAATCGCCGCGGCGGTTTCTTCCACTCGCCAGGGGTCAATGAAAAGAGCCGAATCTCCAAGAATTTCCGGAAGCGAGGTTCGGAGAGAGGCCACTACCGGACAACCGCAGGCCTGCGCTTCCAAGGGCGGAAAACCAAAACCTTCAAAAAACGATGGGTAGACGAAAACACTGGCATTTCTATATAAATCTGCCCGTTCGGCGCTTCGCACCGCTCCCAGAAAAACAATATCTTTCTGGAAAGGCGAATGGGCGGCTTCTTTTAAAATATTACCATACAGCCAGCCGGGCCGCCCCGCTAAAATCAATTGGAAATTCCGGAAATCTGGTTTAGTTTTCAAGATGTTAAAAGCACGGATAACCGCTTCTACATTTTTCCTCGGCTCCAGCGTGCCTAAATACAAAATATAAGGCCTTGTCGCTTGCTTGTCCCGCTGTGGCGGTGGTCGCTGGCCTGCCCCGCCTTGGCGGTGGTCGCTTGTCACAAATTTAAATTCTTCCGATATCCCAGAATAAATTACTTTTATTTTTTCCGCGGGAATGCCGAAGACGTTGATTAAATCAGTTTTAGTAAATTCCGAAACAGCGATGATCTGGGTAGCTGACTGCGCTTGCTTTTTCACGTTTTGGAGCCAATGCCAGAATTTCTGGCGGATGGAAAAAAAATAGGGATGATGAATGAATGAAAGATCGTGAAAAGTAATCACTCGTGGCGTTTTTTTAACCGATAAAATATTAAAGTGGGGGCTAAAGAAAAGGTCGGTTTTTATTAAAGAGTCAATTTTTGGCCAATTTAAAAAGTGGCTGCTAAAATCTAAAATTTTATTAGGAATTTTCCAATCAACAATCGGATACTCTCCCGCCGCTGGCGGAATTCCGCCTTCCAAAATATTATCAGAAAGGTGGCGGGAAGAACTGAGAGCCGAGAACTGAGAAATCGGTGCTTTTTTAAAACCATTATAGAAAAAACTGTAGTCATTGACCCGATCAACAGATAAAAGCGAACTAGTTAAGTTTCTTGTATACTCCTCTATTCCAGAAGCGCCGCCTTTTGCCAATAGCCGAATATCTATAGTAATTCTCACAATTTTAGATTATTCTATACCCAGAACTTTCACAAAGAGCTATGGGTATAATTCAGGGCAATATTCTTGCTAATAAAATACTGAATGAACTTAAAGCTGGGCGGCCGCCAGAAAAATGGCTGGTATTATATGTAGTGGAAGGCGACCCGATTGCGGAAATTTTTGTCCGGAAACATCAGAAAGTAGCAGCCGAAATGGGAGTGGATTTAAAAACCTACCGATTCTTTACCGGAACTGCCAATAACGAAACTTTTGTCGCGAGCTTAGTAAACCACGCTTCCCAAGAAATTGTCGGGGGGATTCTTATAACTTTGCCACTGCCAAAAAATATAGATTTAAAAAAGGTTTTAAAAACATTGCCTCCAAAAAAAGATGTTGGAGTAATAAGCCAAAAATCGGTTTTTGCTCCGCCAGCGGTCGCTACCGTAGAAACGATATTCACTGAATTGCGGATTGAATATAAAGGAAAAACCGTGGCCATTATCGGCCGGGGAACTTTAATCGGAGCGCCGCTCGCAAAGTTTTTCAAAAAAGAGGCGGGTCGGATAATCTGGCTGAACAGTAAAAATTTTGAAAAACGACGTTCGGAATTACCGGAAGCGGATATTATTATTTCAGGAGCGGGGAGAAAGAATTTAATCGGTCCGGACGATATAAGCGAACGCGCGGTAGTCATTGATTTTGGCGGCGACGTAGATTTTGAAAAATGCAAAGACAAAACGAACTTAATTACTCCACCTCGCGGCGGGGTCGGCCCGATTCTTATTGCTCATATCTTTAAAAATTTCTATTCAATTGGTTCGCCCCGATAATTTCGGGGCTCTTGATTTTTTTAAATTGAAAAGCTATTATTTAACTCAATGATTAACGATTCTACCAACAAAAAAATAAAGCCCGGCGCTAATGTTCGGGTTTGGGAAAAGGTAAAGGAGGGAGAAAAATCCCGCTTAAGCCGTTTTGAGGGCTTGGTTTTGGCCCGCAAGCACGGCAATGAAATCGGCGCTTCTTTCACCGTTCGCGCCACCGTCGCCGGTGTCGGAGTAGAAAAAGTCTATCCAATCCACTCCCCGCTTATTGATAAAGTAGATATTTTAAGCACTCCGAAAAAAATCAGCCGCGCCAAGCTCTACTATGTTAGAAATCTTTCCAGGAAAGAGGCCCAGCAAAAACTCCGTTTTGAAACAATGAAAGTGGCGAAAGAAATGACGGCCGAGAAAAAAACCGCTACTCCGCAAAGCGAAACACCCTCTGAATCCAAAGAAATTAAAGCTGAATAAAACCGCTCCGAGCTTCTTTAAGAGTAGAAAGGGCTACTGCCACTATCTTTTAAAGATATTGAGATGGAGGAAACATCTATATTTTATAGACCCGCCGCCCTCCAAAGAATCTTAAAGTGGTTTTTTGTTATTGAATTGATTTATTCCCAATTGGCATACGCTATCATCTTGAGGTATGTTATAATGTAATCTATAAGACGAGGTAATATATGAGCAAACCCAAAAACAAAATAATGGTAAAATGGTCTTCTAATTTTGCTTATGCAATCGGACTTTTAACTACTGATGGAAACTTATCTTCGGATGGCCGACATTTTGATTTCACATCCATAGATTTAGAACAATTGAAAAATTTTAAGAAGTGTTTGGGTATTAAAAACAAAATTGGATACAAAAAATCTGGGGAAACAAATCGAAAAATCCAACGCTTACAATTTGGGGATGTAAACTTTTATAAGTTTCTGTTGGGTCTTGGTTTAATGCCTGCAAAGTCCAAAACACTTTCGGATCTTGATATTCCTGATAAATATTTTTTTGATTTTTTAAGGGGACATTTTGATGGTGATGGAACTTTTTATTCTTATTGGGATCCCCGTTGGAAATCAAGTTTTATGTTTTATACAGTATTTTTATCAGCAAGCAAACAACACGTTTTATGGCTTCAAAAAAAGTTAGCGGACATCTTGAAAATTAAAGGTCATGTAACGAAAAGTGTTAACAGTTCGGTCTATAATCTCAAATACGCAAAAAAGGAATCTTTAAGAATTTTGCCTAAAATTTACTATGAACCAAGGCTTGTGAAATTAACTCGGAAATATTTGAAAATTAAGCAGTGTTTGCGTACAATAAGCAAAGGAGATTTAATCTAATGCGCGGGTGGTGAAATGG
>CAYHXN010000016.1:0-11404 GCA_964360605.1 uncultured Candidatus Saccharibacteria bacterium
AGTGTCTTGTCGGCTATTTGAAAATCTAAAATAAGGATAAGTGACATTTGGATGATTTAACACCCAATAAGTCATATTTAAATATTCATAAATCCCAACTCCTTCAGAGGAAGTAATATTTTCTATAGCAGTTCCATAAAAATTCTCTGCTACATCTCCATCATATCCTGAAAATTGACCAATCATTCTACCTTGAACAGCATCTATTGAAGCAAAATCACTTGGATAATGAATTGCAGTATATAAAGAACCACCAGCACCTAGAGAACCACCGACGCTAAATACTTGTGTTTTGTCTATGTAATTTGAAAAGTTAGTATCAGAGAAATTAGAATATCTTTCCATCCAATGAAGAACAAAAATCATTGGTTTTTAAAGTCGTTTGAACGCTTTCAACGCCGTGGTGGCCGGCGGCGCCGCGGCCGAATTGAAGTTTATACGCGCCTAGCGGAAGGTCGCTATCGTCATGAGCAATCAATAATTCTTCAGATTTGATGTTGTGTTTTTTGAGCGAAGTTTTGACGAATTTGCCGGATTCATTCATGTAGACGTCAGAATTTAGAATATAGAATATAGAATTTAGGGATTTAAAATAATTAACAAAAAGATGCCCGACATTATGATAGGTGCTTTGGTATTCCGGGCCGGGATTGCCGAGACCGATAATGAGACGTATACTTGACAAATTCTGCATATTTGATATAATATCACCAGTTCCTAAATAAGGCAAGCCCGCGGTTCGGCTAGTGCCGGATTAAAGGGTGCGCCGCATTGAAAAGGAGCTGACTATGTCAAAAGACATGCTCGGCGAAGCGCTCCGCAATGTTTGCGGACCGCTGATGGATTTTAACCAGAAGCTGGCCGGCCCGGATGGTATCCAATGGCTGGAGGCCTTCAAGCGGTTTCTCCGCAAGGAGAATCCGTGGGCTGTCTGTTCATTCCCCACTTGGAAAACCATCAAACTCGGCACCGGCCTCAAAACCGCTGACGACTTCCGTCGTGCCTTCAAGGCAGACGGATTAAGAATCAGCGACTGGGCCAACGATCTCCTTAACAAACAAGCGTTCAAACCGGCTGACAAAGAAACAGAGGTTGACCTGGTGGTTGTCTCTGTCGCCGAACTCGGTTTTCCCCAAGGAGCCACCAGACAAGAGATCTATAACCGCGCCCAAAAACTCGGTCTAGACCTCTGTCCCCCTGAAGTTGGTCCCCAACTGCGTTTGCAGTACAAGGAGCGACCGATGAGAGAAGGGCTCCTTGTCGGAATGGAACCGATTACCGACTCGGATGGCTTTCCCTACGTGTTTCGTGTGGTTCGCGTTGGAGACGACCTTTGGCTGAGCAGGGACTATGGCTACGCTGGCCGCTTCTGGGGTGGCAATGGTCGTTGGGTGTTTCTGCGTCGCAAGTCGGATACCTGGTCTTTTGGCACCTAGATCCCTAATCCCTTGCGTAGCATAGCTACGCAAGGGGTTTTTAATTACCAGAAAACCCCACAGTGGGTGGGGTTTTACCAGGTGTTGTAAGTAGTGTCATCAGCGGTTGATTGTGTACCATTATCTCGCCACGGCGAGATAATGGTACAAGTAAAAGGCATGTAAAAATTCATGTAAAAACGTTGGGGGTGTGGACGTTCCATTTTACTTGTCCGCTGAATTTAAATAACTTATAATTGTTTGTATATTTGTACTAATTTGTATTTTGTAATTTTATGAAAGCTTTCTGGCTAACAATTAAAGAAGTTTTGGAGGTAGTAGCGATTGCCTTAGTAACGGTATTCATTATTCGTCACTTTTTAGTCCAGCCGTTTTTAGTGAGTGGCGCAAGTATGGAGCCGAATTTTTCTGACGGCAACTATCTTTTAATTGATGAAATTACTTATCGTTTCCGAGAGCCGGAGCGGGGAGAGGTGATTGTTTTCCGTTATCCCAATAATCCCGCTACTTATTTCATCAAAAGGATTGTCGGTTTGCCCGGGGAAACGGTAGAATTGAAGGACGGAAAGATTTTTGCCAACGGGGAATTTATTGAAGAAGATTATCTGCCCGATTCGCTGCAAAGCCGAGATAATCTTTCCACAAAACTCAAAGCGGACGAATACTTCGTCGTCGGCGACAATCGTTCGCACAGCTTTGATTCCCGAAACTGGGGTCCGGTGAACCGAGACAAAATCATCGGAGTTGCGCGTTTGCGAGTCTTCCCTTTTAATAAATTAGAGTATTTCCAATATGCCCAAGAACAATAAAAACATTATTCAGTCTCCAAAAGGGATGCACGATATTCTTCCGCCGGACCAGCCGGTTTGGGAGAAAATAAGAAAAGTAGTCGCCGAAGTGGCGGACTCTTATAATTTTTGGCGAATTGACACGCCGATCGTTGAAGACGCCGATCTTTTTGAGCGGCCGCTCGGTGAGACCAGCGATGTCGTGGAAAAACAAATGTTTTTTGTAAAATCCAAAGGCGATGACCGGTTGGTTTTGCGTCCGGAAGGGACGGCACCGATTGTCCGTTCTTACATTCAAAACGGGCTTAGCCATCTCGGCCAGCCGCTTAAGCTTTATTACGAAGGGCCGATGTTCCGCTATGAACAGCCGCAATCCGGGCGGTTTCGCCAGTTTCATCAAGCCGGTTTTGAAGTCATCAGCACTGACGATGACTCGGTTTATGATGCCCAAGTGATTTTGGCTTGCTTGCGAGTACTAGATGGTTTGAAAATTAAAGACTTAAGTTTGCAGATTAACACTATTGGTTGCAAGACTTGCCGTCCGGTTTATCGCAAAGAATTAACCGATTTTTATAAAAATAAAATTAAAGATCTTTGCGCTGATTGTCAGCGGCGCTTGAAGACTAACCCTTTACGTTTATTGGATTGCAAAAACGAAAAGTGTTCCGAAATTCGGAAAGACGCGCCGGCAATTCTGGATAACATTTGCAGTTATTGCCGCAAGCATTTCCGGGCGGTTCTAGAATTTTTGGATGAGTTGAAGATTCCTTATATGCTGAATAACCATTTAGTTCGGGGTTTTGATTATTATACCCGCACCGTTTTTGAGATTTTTACCGAGGGCTTTGATTTCGCTCTTGGCGCTGGCGGGCGCTACGATTACTTATTGGAGTTGTTGGGCGGACGACCTACTCCAGCCGTTGGCGGAAGTCTTGGTTTGGAAAGAATAGTGGAAGTAATAAAGAATCGGGCGATTAATATCGGCGGCAAGAAAAAAACAAAAGTATTTTTTGTTTATATCGGCGACGTCGCTAAAAAACGCGGATTATCTATTATTGAAAGTCTTTTGAAAACGGGAATTGATGTTCAGGAGTCACTGGGTAAAGAGTCTTTAAAAGCTCAATTGCGTAACGCGGATAAAGCAGAGTCGCCGCTGGCTTTAATTTTTGGTCAAAAAGAGGCCTTTGAAGAAAATATTATCCTTCGCGACATGAAAACCGGAGCGCAGGAAACGGTATCGCTAAAAAGAGTGGCCGAAGTAATCAAGAGGAAGATGAAATAAATGCCAAACTGTATATTTTGTAATATAGCTAAAAAGGAAGTTCCGGCGGAAATTATTCTGGAAAACGACCAGCTAGTTGCTTTTAAAGATATTAAACCCTCGGCACCGGTACATTATTTAATTGTGCCCAAAGAGCATATTCAGTCCATTGCTCATTTGGAAGGCAATCACAAAGAAGTGTTGACCGGCCTTATTTACACCGCCAAGGACTTGGCGGCTAAGCTGGGCTTGAAAGGCTATAGATTGGTTTTTAACGTCGGCAAAGAAGGCGGGCAGGTAATTGACCACCTGCATTTACATCTTTTGGGCGGATGGAGAAATAACGGCGGTGAGCATTTGCCGCACCCCGGATTATAGTATTGCCATAACATCAGTTTTAGATTATTATACCTGGTATGCCATTAGAAATTCGTAAGAAGGAGGGAGAGTCGGCGAGCACGATGATTTATCGGTTCACCAAGCGCATGCAACACAGCGGTATTTTAAAAGAAGCCAAAAAGCGGCGTTTTTCTCAACGTCCGGTTAACCGCAATAAAAGGCGTCTTTCCGCTCTTCATCGTGAGGTTAAGAAAAAAGAGGTTGAAAAGATGCGAAAGCTCGGTTTAGTATAATTAATCTTATGTCTTTACGGGAAAGACTCTCCGAAGACTTAAAAAGTTCCATGAAGGCTGGTCAAGCGGACAAAGTCGGTCTTTTGCGTTTAGTGACCAGCGCTTTAAGAAATGAAGAGATTAAAAAAGGTAAAGAATTAGGAGACGATGAGGTATTGAAAATTTTTGCCAGCGAAGCCAAAAAACGACAGGACTCCATTGAAGCGTTTCAAAAAGGCGGACGGCAAGATTTAGCGGATAAAGAAAAACACGAACTGGAACTGCTTCAACAATATCTTCCGAAGCAGATGAGCGAGGAAGAAGTAGAAAAGGCGGTAGAAAAGATATTGGCGACCCTTCGGCAGGCTCAGGGCGACGCTTCTTTTGGAAGCGTTATGAAAGCCGTAACGGCGGAATTAAAAGGCAAGGCGGATTCAAGGTTGATTAGTGAAATAGTTAAGAAGAAACTACGATAATATACTAATAAAGCACGAATATACGAAGTCATATACCCGAACTGTACTCGTATATCGGTGAAGTTTTATGAATAAAGTTATTGTTTCTGCTTTGAACCCTAAATTTAAAAAGCTAGAACGGCCACTCAAGCGGGCGGTTCTTTTTTTATTAAAGCATCACCCGTATCTTAAAAATAAAACAGTAGAAATTTGTTTAGTGGATTCTAAAACTATAAACAAAAATGTACTGGCTTTTCCCGCGCCGAAAAATTTTCTAAGACCAGACCTTAAAGGTCTAAAATCGCTTGGGGAAATATATTTAAACCCCGATTATATTCAAAAACACAGGGAAAATTTAGAATTTATGCTTATCCACGGGTTTCTCCACCTTTTGGGCTATGACCACAAAAAAAATAGTGATACAATGATTATGCAGAAGAAAGAATTACGCTTGATGGAATTAGTAGTTAGGAAATAGGAATTAGCATACCTTTGCCAATTCCTAATTTCCAATTCCCAATTCCCAATTTTGGTGAATTACATAGTTGGCTTAGATATTGGTTCTCAAAACATAAAAACGGCAGTTGCCGAGGTTAAGCGTGACAATAAGCTTAATTTGATTCGGGTTTTTAGGACGCCCTGTCAAGGGATACGCAAGGGCGTGGTAGATGATATCGCGGAAGTAACGCGTTCTTTAAATTTGGCATTGAATGAAGTTAAAAAAATTTCCAACCAAGGTGCCAAAAATATTTTTGTCAGCGTAGGTAGTCATGATGTTCGCACTCAATCCTCTCGGGGCATTGTGGCGGTTTCTCGCGCTAATTATGAAATTTATCAAGACGACATTGATCGCGCGGTAGAAGCGTCGCGAGCGGTAAATTTACCGCCGAACCGCTTGGTTTTACACGCTTTAACCCAAGAATATATCGTTGACGGCGTGGGTCAGCTTTCCAATCCGTTAGGAATGGTCGGCAATAAGTTAGAGGTAAACAGTTTAATCGTTGACGCCTTTTCTCCTAACGTCAAAAATATAACTAAATGCGTGGAGATTGCCGGTGGCGTTATCAGTGGCGCGGTCTTTAGTCCCCTGGCTTGCAGCCGTTCAGTGCTTTCCAAGAATCAAAAAGAGTTGGGTGTAGTTGCGATTGATATCGGGTTTAGTAAAACCGGTCTGGCTGTTTTTGAAGAAAATAAACTTTTACACGCGGCGGTTTTTCCGATTGGCGCCGGCAATGTTACTAATGATTTGGCGATTGGCATGAAAAGCTCCATCGCCATAGCGGAAATGGTTAAGCTGTCTTTTGGTTCGGCTCTTGCTAGAGAAGTGCCGTCTCGTGAAACTATTGATTTGCGCAAAATCGACCCCGCGGCGAGGGGAGCGGTCTCTCGGCGTTACATTTCCGAAATTATTGAAGTGCGGCTTGCCGAAGTCTTTGAGTTCGTTGATAATGAATTAAAAAAGATTGGTCGCAGTCACAAGCTTCCCGCTGGCAGTGTAATCGTCGGCGGCGGTTCCAAGATACCCGGGTTAGTGGATTTAGCGAAGCAGGAACTCAAACTTTCCGCTCAAATCGGAGTGCCCGACGCTTCTCAATTTGATTTAACCGGTAGTAAGGAGTTATTGACTCAAATAGAAGATCCGGAATACGCTTGTGTATTGGGGCTGCTTCTTCTTGGTAATGACCAAGCGGAACCGGAGCGGCGATCTTCTTCTGGCGGCAACATTTTCAAACGAGCGCTCGGATATTTTCTACCGTAAAATAATTAGCGAATATGGCTACAAGATCAAAAGCAGACAAACAAATGAAGACAAGACCGTTAGGCAAGCTTTCGCAAACTTACGCCGCCAGAATTAAGGTAGTTGGCGTTGGTGGTGGCGGTGGGAACGCGGTTTCGCGAATGTCGCGTAATTTTTCCGTTAAAAATATTGATTTTGTCGCTATCAATACTGACGCGCAGGATTTGGATTTTTGCGACGCCAAACACAAAATTTACATTGGCAAAAACCTTACCCGTGGTTTGGGTACGGGAATGAATCCTGACATAGGACGCCAAGCCGCCGAAGAGAATCGTTCCGAAATCGCCGAAATTCTCAAAGATGCCGACCTAGTTTTTATTACCGCTGGTTTAGGCGGCGGCACCGGTTCCGGCGCTTCGCCAGTCATCGCGGAGGTGGCTAAAGAGGCCGGTATTTTGACCGTGGCAGTGGTAACACGACCTTTTTCTTTTGAGGGTTCTAATCGTAGCCGGATTGCCCAAGAAGCATTGATTAAACTTAAGGAAAAAGTGGACACTCTGATTGTAGTTCCTAACGACCGCATTTTTAGCATTATTCAAAAAGACACTCCGCTAATCAAAGCATTTGAATATATTGACGATGTTTTGCGTTCGGCGGTGCAGGGGATAGCGGAGGTGATCGCGATGCCCGGCATTGTAAACGTGGATTTTGCCGATGTTCGGACGATTATGCAAGATGCCGGTTCCGCTTTAGTGGGTATTGGCCTTGCTAATGGCCAAGATCGGGCAATGACGGCGGTGAGCCAAGCCGTTAATTCCCCGCTTTTAGAAGTATCCATTGAAGGAGCAAAGGGAGTTTTACTGGGAATTTCCGGCGGTAGGGACATGAAAATGAGCGAGGTTAATGATATAGCTAAACGGATTACGGAAGTAGTAGATCCAGCCGCCAAAATTATTTTCGGCGCTTATCACGACCGGAATTTAGATAAAGGGAAACTGCGGGTAACTTTAATCGCTACTGGTTTTAACGGCCACTCCCTAACCGGCACCGATGCTTCTTCAGCCAGCTTATTCACTTTACAGCCAGAGCCCGTCGTTTCCGAACCATTAGCGTTGGAAAAAGAAGAGTCGGCTAAAAAAGGAAAAGAAAACCCGCTAGCCGGCAAACAGGGTAAAAAAGAATCAAGTGATATTTGGGACATCCCAACGTTTTTACGGAAGAAAAGAAAGTAAATAAAGTAAATAAAGTAAATAAATACCCTCGCTTTTTAGACATAATGAAATACAAAAAATCCGCCGATTGGCGGATTTTTTGGTTTGAAAGTAGTCCTCCGGAGGGCTCTTTCTATTTGTGCTCGGTTTCTTCGCGTAAGCGATTGACGAGATGTCCGGCGTATTCTTTTCCGCCAAGACCGAAAGCCAAACCGCCGGCGAGGGCAAGCATGGCAATCAAACCGGTGATAACCGTATTGATGATGCTAACCGCGATTCCGAGTTGCAGGAGGGCGGTCAAAAGACCAAAAATGATAACAACCCACCAGGTTAATGTGCCAAGAGCTCTAGCGGCATGGAGTTGGGCGCCGAGAACCGAAGCCCGAACCAAACCACGCAAGAAGTTGGCGACTACTAAGGCTACTAGGACAATCAAGATAGCGACTAGGATATCTGGAATATAATTCAAAACGTCTCTGATAAAACCAGAGAGCGCCGTGAAATTAAGAATATCGGAAGCGGCCAAAATGAAAGCCAGTAAAATAAACCAATAAGTGACCCGACCCATAAAATGTCCGGAATTTAAGCTCAAGTGAGCTCGTTGAAGATAACTTTCCACGCCTAATTTTCTCAACAAAGAATCAACTTTGAGGTAAAAAATTACTCTTTCCACGACTCGGTGAAGAAGAGCGGCGACGATGACGCCAATGACCAAGATGATAATTGCCCCGATCAAAGACGGCAGAAAGCTAACCAATAAAATCCACAAATTTTGAATGGAAGCCACTACTACGTCTAGCCAGTTTTGTACAACCATATTTTAGAACCTTATTAGATCGACCTTTATCTTATAATTATAAAGCAAAATAAGCTTAATTTTATTTTAGTTATCCACATCAAGCCAGAAATCCAAATTTCAAAATCCAAATGACAAAACGGATAAAGATACCAAAAATCCGCCAGTCGGCGGATTTTTGGTTTTAGATCTTGAGCTCAAAATCTAAATTTACTTGTTGCCAAGGATGCGGAACATCTTGGTGCCGCATTTCTCGCAGGTGCCAGTCATAGCTCGGCGGGTTTTACCACCCTTGCCTTGCATAGTAACTTCTTTAGCATCTACCATCTTTCGGCCTTTTTCTTTGCATTTTACGCAATAGCCGGTCATTTCCACATTATCTGCCATATTTTTTGTTGAGTTATAAAGTTACAGAGTTTTTAAAGTTTGAACTTTAGAGCTTTATAGACTTTATGAACCATCTGCCTTTAATTAGCGACCTTTTCCTCTTTATGAGGGAATAAGCTTATTCTAGCACATTTCAGCTTAAATTACCACAGACAGTCGGAGCCTGAACTTCCTCTAGTGATTAAGTAAAATAAGCTTGGCGCTTTAGAGTAGTGGTCCGGTAAATAAAAAACCCCGCGGTATTATCACGGGGCGGGAGTATTCAGAGCAGTTCTTGCAGGATTTCCTGCCACGAATTCACCTGCTTGACACGATTTAGGAAGCTGGCAAATCGCTGAACTTCATCGGGACGCGGCTTAAATAGGTATAGTGTTCCCACTGTGGTGAGATTACTCAAAACTTCCAATCGGTCGTCAACGAAATGCGTGATGCGCAATTTCTCACAGATACCGGCCTTCTCGTGCCGCTCACGGCAGAAATAGACGTGTTCGCGTCTGATTCCGGTGAGGTCGTAAAAGCGATGATAGTCTAGCCAATGCAGTGTCTTAGCCTGCACACGCCGACCGCACTTTGAAACAAGGAACACCTTGTCGCCGAACCGCTTTTCCACGAGCTGACGTAAGGCATCGAAGACGCCAGGCACCGCCGTAGTCCGCAAGTAGTTGTCGGTGAAGAATGAGGTATCGGTCCCATCGTTCACTCGGTCGATGATGACGCCGCCGATATCTACGCCAAGCGTTTCTGTATTCAACGTTCTGTCCCCCTAAAGCAGATCTTCTAATGTGCGAGTTAATGGCTTAACGCCATTAGTATCAAGTCACGAGACCTGATAACTTTGGATAGTATATTACATTATAATACTTCTGTCAATTTTATGTACGCCATTCAGTACAAGGCCTTGATTCGTATCTTAACATATGTTAAGATACGAATATGAACAAAAAACAATACTCTGCTCCAGAGGTTGCAAATATACTGGGGGTAAGTCGAATAACCGTTTTCAATAGAATTAGGTCCGGTAAAATTAAAGCCGAAAAAATTGGCAGGAATTATATAATTTCTTACGATGACTTATTGGAAGCTCTGGGTAAATCTATAGGGAAACAAAAAAGAGAAGATATAGAAAAAGCACTAGATGAAGCTTCTAAGCAGTATAGAGAGGTTTTTAAGAAGTTATCAGAAGAATGAGACCTAAACCACTTACGGTAGCGGAGGTAGAGTATGCTGCGTTTAAGTTGGCAGAAAAATTGATGACTTGGAACGAAACCATTCCTCCTTTTGGTTCCAGATTCCCTAACATTTTAGAAAGTTGTCTGGCCACTCCGTTTGGCATATTTTCTGGCAAGGATCTATATAGGGGCTTGATAAAAAAGTCCGGAATTTTGTTTTATCTTCTAATTAAAAATCATCCCTTTCAAAATGGCAATAAAAGAATTGCAGTTATGTCGCTGCTATACTTCTTATATAAAAATGGCAAATGGATCTATGTCAGTAATGACAGACTTTATAGATTCGCTAAACATGTAGCAAAAAGCCGTCCGCAAAAGAGAGAAGTTGTTTTAAAAGATATTGAGGCTTTTCTCGGCCACAACATAAAGGATTATAATGGTGGACCTAAGGGGAATCGTCCCGATGGCGGAGCCATCGTGGATCCTCGATTCTGATTTATCAGAATTGGGAAACCCCGGCCTCGGCAACCTCGCGCATAAACTTGTGGGATATTCTAAACTTTGCGCGAAACCGTTTCGAGGGAAACTGACCCGCCGCCGCGTCGCGCCGGGGGCACCGGCGGGGGCGGCGGGGGGGCGGGGGAGGGGGGGGAGGCCCGCGTCGCTCTCGCTTGGAAAGTTTCTGAATTGCGCGAACCTTAACAATTAAATAGTAGTAATGATTACGAAAAAGAAAAAGCGTCTTGCGGATTTACTCGTTATTAACGAATCCGCAAGACGCTGGTGACTAGCGACACCGAAAGAGAAGATCGGTCTTGAGCACATACTTCTCTCCGCTTAGGACGGCAAGTCCCTCATGGAGAATGTCGTGTCTGAACAAAAGGCCACCGCCTACAGGGACATGAGATGAAGCCATAGTGCCATTGAAGACAGTTTCTCCTCCAGCATAGCCGTTGTTGAGATAGACGAGGATGCTGTAAAGAGCACGAGTATTCTCGAGCCCATCGAAATCTTCGTCCACATGCTGAGGAACGACGCCCGCGCCCTCCTGAAGTCTGTAGATCTGCATGTTCTCATCGACACCGCATGAGTGCAGATTACCGATTCTCATCTCGGGAATGTTCCCGTAAATCAACTTGGCGACCCATGGAAGTCTGTGCGGCTTGTCTGCACGGAAGAGATGGGATCCGACCTTCTGATTTTCCTTCTTGTCAGCGTCTTTATCTTTTTTCTTCTTAGGCTTCTTGTCCTTCTTCTTTTTTTCGTGTTCTTCTTCAGAAGCTCCACCATCGCCATGTCCATAGCCGACATCGTCATGGTCGCACTTCAGTTCCTTGAACCCGATGATTTCTTGAATCTGAACATCGGTCAACATACGAGGAAGTACATGGACACCGGGAATCTCCATCGAAATAAATCTGCCACGAGGCAGTGTCAAGCCGCGCTCTGAACTCTGCAAGATTTGCTGCATTGCCGTCTCCTTTCTTTAAATGTGCGAGTTAATGGCTTAACGCCATTAGTATCAAGTCACGAGACCTGATAACTTTGGATA
>CAYHXN010000017.1:0-11336 GCA_964360605.1 uncultured Candidatus Saccharibacteria bacterium
TCTTCGACGAACCGCTTGTACTGCTTCCGTTGTCCATCCGTGATGGACGTGATCGGCTGTGTCGTCATCGTCTCTCTCCTTGAAATACGCTCCGAAAAACGTCGGAACTACGTTTCCTTAATCACTTAAGGAACTGGTTGCAGTATAAAAAATCTTTACTAAAAAGTCAAATGGTGATAGATTTATTCGTAAATTCTCGATTTATTCGTTATTCACGATTGTTAAACTATGACCAACAAAATCATTATAGAAATAAGGGCGGGGGCGGGCGGCGATGAGGCCGCAATTTTTGCCGGTGATCTCGTCCGCATGTACCAACGATATGCCTCCAATCGCGGCTGGAAATTTGCTGCTTCCGATTCTTCCTTGGGAACCATCGGTGGCTACAAAACATTTGTCGGCCGAATAGAGGGCGAAGAAGTTTATGAAGCTTTGAAACTGGAATCCGGCGTTCATCGTATTCAACGCGTTCCGGCAACGGAAAAAGCCGGCCGCGTCCACACTTCCACCGCTACGGTGGCTATTCTTCCGATTGTGGAACCGAAAGAAGTAAATATCAACCAAGGCGATCTTGAGGTTTCTTTTTCCCGCGCCGGCGGCCCGGGCGGTCAAAACGTCAATAAAATTGAATCCGCTGTTCGAATTCTCCACAAACCTTCCGGCATCGTCGTTTCCTGCCGCGAAGAGCGTACCCAGCATTCTAATCGCGAACGGGCGATGGAAATGCTCCGAGCTAAGCTTTATGACCTGCAACGCACTAAGGAAACCGGTGACATTGCTTCCAGCCGCCGCGAACAAGTCGGCACTGCCGACCGTTCGGAAAAAATCCGAACCTATAATTTCCCGGATGATAGGATAACCGATCATCGCTTCAACGTTAAGGTTCATAACATTGAGAAGGTGCTTGAGGGCGATCTTGATATGTTTTTAGAGAAAATTAAAAAATCTAAACAAAAATAAAAAACGGCGCTAGCGCCGCAGTTAGTAGTTTGTATAAGCAGTCCTTTCATATGCCGAGGTTAAGTGAAAATTTCTTTCAAAAACCTTGCGTCGCATCGGAATCTTAGTCTTTGGCAATTTTGTGCCGGAAATTGAGTTCCACAAAGCCAAAACTATTATTCCGGTTGCCACTTCAATAAGAATAAAGGCTGTTGTTACTGAAAAAAAGCTGTTTATATTTTCCAAAACCTTCGTCGCGGCTACCACAAAAATCAAATAACCGATAAAAGCCGCGATTGAAGCAACCCGCCCAGCAACCAACCATCGCCCGTTCATTTTCATACTTTCCTCGTTCTTCTAAAAAGCTGTGGGTATTTTAACATAAAGAAAGTTTTATGTAAACCCCTATAAAATAAAAGCCCCGAACCTTTCGGTTCGGGGGCGTACCTGCTAAGGCTTCCTGGTGGCTTTTGGGTTCTTTTCCAAGAACACCAGGAATTCGGCTTCCCGCACAAACTTGTATTCCAGCAGTAAATACAAGTTGTGCCGCCGGGCATCGTTCCAGTGAAAATGATACGCGAACTCAGAGTATTCTCCGCGCGCGCATACCTTCACTTCCTGAACCCACTCGGCAACATCTTCCAGGAAATCACCGGTGGTTTTCTGGGCATCACAGGCATACCAGGTGATCCCGTGACCGGGGCGCCACTTTTTGTCAAAGTCGCTGCCTTCGGCCCGGAGCCGCAAGTGATATGCGTGGGTTGCCTCATGGTCAATGACGCTAGGCCACTTGGCCACCGTCTCCGCCGTGAGACAGATTTTGCGACTGTCACGGTGGCAATGACCCGAAACACCATGGTCCTTGCCACTAGAATCCCGATATTTTCCGTAGTGACTTTCGTCGGCTACGAGAAAAATACCGGATATGCTCTCCTGGACCTCCGGAGTCATTTCCTTTACGTATTTGGAAATGACCGGATTGCTTCTCCGAAGGTCATTCTGCGGCAAATTCGTTGCCGCAACCGAAGCTGAAACATTCAGTTCCAGTTCCGCGACACCGCTCTGGGACCGACAGGCGACCATCAGAAAACAGCAGATGGCCACACCTATCCAAAACCCAAGACAGAGTTCAAGGCAGAATTTCTGATTCTTCTTGGTTAGCATAGCCAACCTCATTAAATTAAAGAGCTTACGAAACCCTCGGATTTGGTCTTACGCTACTTACCTGCCTACGGCAGGCAGGCAAACGATTAGGCCTAACTAATCCAAGATTACCTTAAATTATACACCTAATCATTCAAAATGTCAATATCCTGCTGGAACTGCTGGGCCTTGGTCACTACCCTGTCGCCATAGCCCCAAAGATGACTCCGCCAGCGGGAACCAGCATAATACTTAGCCGCCGCGCAACGCTCTTTGTCCAACTGTTTGCTGTAAACCGCGTCACATCCTTTAATTGCGTCTTTTAAGTAAAGCGCGGTTGCCACAAAAGCGTCTCCATTTCGCCACGGCGAGGCCGGATTGCTTCCGGTTATTTCCGCGACTTTGGAAGAATAGAGTTTCCAAGTTGAAGGAATAAACTGCGCTGGCCCCATTGCTCCGCCATAAGCACCGTCACGATTGGCGCAGGAAACGGTAATTGTTTCCGGATTTATTCCCAAAGCGGCGGTCAATGCTAAAAAGGTCGGGACATCCCGAGTCGGGTGCATTGCTTTTTGGTAAGTGCATTTTCCCACATTTTGCCCCAACGCGGACTCTCTATCCAAAACCGCGAGAATCATTGCCGCCCGTATACCGGTCGCCTGTTCGGCAAACTGGGAAAATTTATAAGCCTCCTCAAAGGTCAATTCGCCGCCGCCGAGAAATTCAAAGATGCGGCTCCGAATTTGGGCGGCTGTTTTACGGGTTTCTTTTAATAATGTTTGATATTTAGTCTCTTGTCCTTTTGTTTGGGTAAGAAGAGTATTTTTCGTTTGCTTAATACTGTCAGCGGTTTTTTTCTGGGCATCGTGGAAACTTTTTAACGACACCGCCTCACTTTTTTGTTCTTCCAACTTATCTTTTTGGCCCACCAATTCTCCGCGAAGTTTAAGAGCGGTATTGACGGTGCTTGTTAGGGTTTTTTGTAAAACGGCTAAGTTGTCTAAATCGGTCGCAAAATCTGACAAGCTCCGGCTTTGTAACAATGCTCCCAAAAAACCTAAGCGTTCGCTTTCATAGACCGTCCGAATCGCCCGCCGCAAAGCCTCCTGATTGAGTCTAATTTTAGATTCGGTCGTCGCGATACTACCCTTAGTTTCTAAAATTTCTTTGTCCAGTTTAGAAAGAGTAACATTGATTGCCTTTATCTTAAGGTTGGCCTTATTTATCTGGGCATTAAGATTGCCGATTTCTCCCTGTAATGTCTTCCCCTGTTTTTGGTATTCAGTAATCGTCGCTTCTTGTTTTTGAATCTGCGCCTCCAACTCCGCCAACTGGCGCTCACATTCTTCCCGAACGCCACAATTAAACTCTTGGGCGAAAACAGGTTGCGCGAAAATGAGAAATGAGAGATAAGAGATGAGAATAATTACCACAAAGGCAAATAACGCGCGGAATGTAAATAACAACTTCATTTACTTATTATAACTAATTTCTAGTAATCTTTTTCTTATAAACATAAGAAATTTTTTTTACCCACTTATTCCAGCCATGGCAAATATAAGTGGGTTAATTCTGTCTTGTAACCAAAAAAGGCCCGTTGGCCTTTTTTGGTTATTTTCGTTATTTTTTTCCTTCGGCTTTCGGAGCTTCAGCCGCGGGGGCTCCAGCCGCTTTTTTGACGTCTCTCTCTGCTTTCTTTTCTTCGGTTTCTGATTTAATGGCACTGACATCTACAGTCGCGGCTTCTTTAATTTCCTGTTCTTCGGTAACCTGCGCGCTTACTGTGGCAACGACGGTTTCCGGAGCGACCAGCACCCGAACATCGGCTGGAATCGGAAGGTCCTTTACGTATAAACTTTGGCCAATTTCTTTAATGCTGCCTAAATCCGCGACCAACGACTGCGGCAAATTATTCGGTAGTGCTTCTACCTCAACTTCCTGCATCGCTTTCACGAAAATTCCACCCAAGTCTTTTACCGCCGGAGCAACGCCTCGAAATTCTATCGGCACCCTAACTTTAATCTTCTCGTCCAAACGAACTTTAAAAAAATCGGCGGCAATAATCTCATCGCTTAAATAATCGTGCTGTAACTCGTGTAAAAGCGCGGGGTGGTTTTGACCCTCTAAAACAATATTAACCATGGCATTGGCGCCGGCGGATTTCATAACTCGGCGAAGGTCTTTAAGAGGAATCGAAATATGCTGGTTTTCAATTCCTTTGCCGTAAAGTTCCGCGGGGATTAAGCCCTTTTTGCGGAGTGCTTTGACGCCTTTACCTAATTTTTCTCTTTTTTGGACAGCTAGTTCCATAATTTATTAATGACTAATTATTCGCCATTCGCCTAATTAGTGAGATTAGTTATTAGTAGTAACCTAAACTCTGTTAAATAGTTTTAATCTATTGTACACCACCTTTTCCATCTCTTCAAGCGCCTCCGGCAACACCTTATACGGCGCGAGTTCTTCTGGTTTTTCTTTCAAACCAGCCTCTAAACCGCGCCGCCAAGCTAATCTTAATTCGGTACTGATATGAATAATACTTACCCCGGCGTCAATCGCCGCTAGAAAATCTTCATCGGTATTACCGGAACCACCATGAAGCACCAGTGGTACTCCCGATGATTTTTTAATTGCCCGGATCCTTTCAATGTCTAATCTCGGCTCGGGAGCATTAGCGAACATTCCGTGGATATTCCCCACTGCCGGCGCCAAAAGATCCACGCCAGTTTCTTTAATAAATAGCGACGCTTCTTCTGGCTTAGTTAAATCCTCTGGTCGAATAGCCGCCCCTTCTGGAATTTCTTTACGAATCGCGGATCCGCTTCCGATGTTTCCAATTTCACCCTCTACTAAAATATCGGGGTTAATTTTTTTGGCTATTGCCACCGCTTGTTTGGTTTGAGCAATATTTTCTTCAAAAGGCAGTTTACTGCCATCAAATAAAATAGCATCAAAGCCCAACTTTGCCGCTTCTTCCACCCCTTCCAAAGATTGCGTGTGGTCTGCGTTTAAGAATAAATGATAGCCGCCCGGTTTTGCGTGTTCCTTGTTATAACTAGTGATTAAATCCGCCACGTGATGAACCCCAAGATATTTTCGTTCTCCTTCCGAAACCCCGATGATTACCGGAACGTTTAATTTTTCCGCCGCGTGGGAAATCGCCTTAAGCATTTCTAAATCAGATATATTAAAATGCCCAATCGTTATATGGCTTTTTCCCGCCTTTGTGATAATTTCTAATAATTTTGAATTTTGCATTTAAATTTCGAACCAACCCTGTAAAATATATTTCTTACTATATTCTTCAACTGACTTCAATCCAAAATAACCTTCAAAAATTTTATTCCAGAGAGCTTCTTGATGATGATAAAGATATTTAATCAATTCCTGCTTTTTCACTAATGCCATCATTGTATCCACGATATTAAAACTCACCAACACCGGAACGCCAGCGTCAGTCAGGAAAAAATCGCCTACAACCCCTAACCCCTCCCAAAAATCTAATCCATTGGTAAATCCGGGAATGGTGGATCCGAGTTTGACGATCTCGGATTCAGCTTTCGCCCAATGAAGCGCTTCCGGATTGATGTGGGGGTCAAACAATCGCCAGTCATTTTCATCATCTTTCGCCAAATATCGCTGGACTACTAAAAAACGCGGGCGTCGAGCCTCTGCCGGCATCTCCGGCAGTCGGCTTTCAATAACATCCCCGCGCAAAAGTGAAACTAGTTTTTGGGCAAATCCATCTCCCTCTTTAATAAATGTTTTAAAAAGATCGGCGTAAAAATGAACTTCGTGAATGTAATGCATCAGTAAACTGATTAAACGTAGAGTTTCTCCGGAAATTCCCAAAAAAATCGGGATTACAAAAATCACTCCCATTTCTTTAAGGTGACTGACATTGTGATATTTTTTTTGAACAAATTTCTCTGCCACCTTTCCCCACTTGGAACTCAAAGCGCGGATTTCCACTTCCCGCTCTTCAAAATCGTCTTTATGAAGCGTCTCGTATTGCTTGAAAAACACTTTATTTTGCCACTCCGAGTCCTCCAAAAACCTTAAGGCGCTGTAAACTTCCAACAAGTCTTCTTTCTCCAGCATTTCTTCAACATATTTATAACCCAACGCCTCCAGAATTTTTCTGGGCGGTTCGGCAATCAAAAGTTGTTTAGCTTTTTCTTTTTTTAAAAAATAGCCGCGATGCGGATGGTGGATTTTTTTTACAAGATCTACCACTGTTTGGGCGGACTCTACTCCCCGACTGGATGAAATACCAAGATATCTTAAAAGCTGGATATCATCGGATTCCACCTTACTAATCAACGCATCAAAAATCTCTTGGGCGTTAGCGTTGCGTCCCACTCCCAAGGCCGCCAATTTTTCTGAAATTAATCGCTCGTTATCTGCAAGGATATTTTCAAAAACCCCAACCTTGCCGGTCATTTTATACAAATCCTGCTCCAGTTGATTAAGGACACGCTTATCCGCTCTCAATAACTGGGCCAGTTTTTCATAATATTTTTCCTCCATTGTAATTTATGAACTTTTAACTTGTATCTCTAAGTCCTTCCACCGCGTATCGTTCTCAAACTGTTCTTTCGTCAAAATTCCCTCTGTCGCGCCTACCCGCTCCACCACCGAAGTGGCGTTCGCGGTCGCCAACCGGATGGCGTATTTTATGTCCTCCGAATCAAACAAATTTTGATTTTTGACTTGTAATTTTGATCTAATCATAAGTCCTGCCACAAATCCGCTTCCGAAAGCGTCTCCTGCGCCGGTACGATCGGCAATCTGCTTTTCTTTAAAAATTCCGGCTTTGTAAATATTTTTACCGTCAGAAACCGTCACACCTTTTGGGCCATTAGTTACGGCAACAATTCCCGGCATTAGGTTATCTAACTTTTTAAAAACCTCCGATTCTTTTTGGAAAGGAATGCCGGTCAGTTCCGCGGCTTCTTCTTCATTTAAAACTAAAAAAGTTATGTCCTTTAATCTTGTTAAAATCCCCTCCCTTCCATGAAAGAGATGGAATCCGCTTGGATTAAATCCAACTTTAATTTTGTTTTCTTTGGCAAAATCTAAAAGCGCGTAAAACATTTTATGAGATTCTCCGGCGAGCGACAAATACCACCATTTGGCCTTCAGTTTTTTTAACGGCGCGTCTTGGAATGTAAAAGTATCCGAAGCGCCATGATAACTCAAAATCGTCCGCTCTCCGGATTCTGTTAATAGCAGGGCGGAGTAAGCAGTCGGTTTTTCCGATGTCTTGGCTAAAAGACTTCTTTTTACGCCCTCTTTTTTTAAACGCGCCTCAAATTGCCCGCCGACTAAATCCTTGCCAATTTTTGCCAAGCAGGCAGTTTTAAACCCTTGGCGCGCGAAAGTCACGCTGGCATTGGCGGAATTGCCGCCAATGGTGCCGTAATAATCTTTGACGCCATATTTTTCTCCTAAATTATAGACAATTGCCTTACCGCTTGGGGCCTCCTTCCAATCTTTTACCGGATGGTTAGATTTCAAAAAATTATCCCAAGTCGCGGAACCGATAGTGATAACATCTAGCATAATATTTATTTTAGCATAGAGCGCAATCAAACAAAAAACCCTGATTTTCTAACTTATGATCCAATACCAAATCAGCTGAATATCTTACGAGCGGATTTTGAGACTTTTTCGGCATGGTGTCCGATGAACATCGGACCGAAAAAGTCGAAAACCTCGGAGCGAGTCGCTGGACGAGCGAGAATGAGCTTGTAAGATATTCAGCGTAAATCACTTATTTTCTCCGCAAAACTCTCTTAACTGCCGCTTTAATATCTTCCACTCCCATACCGTATTTTTCTATCAGCTCTAATGGCGAACCGGATTCGCCGAAAACTCCCTGCATTCCGATAAATTCCATCGGCGTCGGCAATTTTTTTGCTAAAAGCTCCGCCACCGCGCCACCAAGTCCACCTACCACCTGATGCTCCTCCACCGTCACTACCGCTCCGCATTTTTTGACCGCCGCTAAAATTACTTCTTCGTCCAATGGCTTTATAGTATGAACATTTAAAACAATGCTTCCGATTTTTTCTTCTTCAAGTCCTTTGGCCGCCAAAAGCGCGTTATGAACCAGCGAACCGCAGGCAATAATCGCTACTTGCGGTTTCTTAGAGGACCATAATATATTCGCTTTGCCGGGGATATATGGAGTTTCTTCCGTGGTAATCACCGGAGTTTTTTCTCGCGCGAGGCGAATGTAAACCGGCCCCCAGATTTTCGCCGCCGCTGCTGTGGCTTTTTTCGCTTCAATCGCGTCACAGGGCACAAAAACTTTCATATTCGCCATCACCCGCATCGTGGCGATATCTTCAATCGCCTGATGAGTGGCACCGTCCGGCCCGACGGAAATTCCCGCGTGGCTTCCGGCAATTTTCACGTTGGAATCGTTGTAAGAAATCGTCGTCCGAATCTGTTCCCAGTTTCGGCCTGGAGAAAAAGTGGCGTAAGAAGAAATAAATGGAATTTTTCCGGAAATTCCCAAACCGGCGGCGATTGCCGCTAAATTCTGCTCCGCGACTCCGATTTCAAAAAATCGCTCCGGCCACTTTTCAGCGAATTTTTGGGAGCGAGTGGATTCAGTAAGGTCGGCGCAAAGTACAACAACATTCGGGTCTTCTCCGGCAATTAAAAGACCGTCGCCGTAGCCATCTCGGATTGGCTTTTGCTCCACATCGCTGTTAAAAATCTTTTTATTCAAATGGCTTTCTGGATTTAACATAAAGTAAATTATTTTACTGGCGTTGGCTTATAAAGCTCGGGGTCAATTTTTCTCTGGAAACATTGGTAGCCGGAACCATGCTCCCAGTTTTCTTCTCTAAAACCTTCGGCTACGGGATATGGTATAGCGGGGATGGCTTTTCTAACACTGACTTGCGCCGCGGAAGACGGAAGATTAAATGAAGCGCAAAGTTCAAAATCTAATTTTCCAGAAACCTTATATTCATAAGCAATGCCTGTTTCCGGATCCACTGACGGACGAAAACCGGAAATAGTATCAACTAAATCGTCTAAAGTATTCGGCAATCGGCTTTTTTGAATCCAATAATTCACTGTCTGCCCCTGAATCGTTTGAAGATGGCCGACCCTTTCGTTATCAAATCTTATCGCTCTTTGTTTAAAAGGAGAGCCCGCTAGCCAAAAGCCGCAAACCAAGCTAACTAATACTAAAGATATAACGCTCCAGGGAAAAACTTTCGCGCCTGTCGTCATTCGGGCGGATTTTCTCCGCAAGTCTCCGAGATAATATCCAAAAATCGCTCCGGCGACTAAAAGCACCGCCACGATTTTTAGAATAAACCGAAGCGTCAAATCGCCCTCCAAAAAATTATAAACAAGCGTCACTAAATCTCCGATGATGAACCCCGCCGCCGCAAAAAGCGTAAAGTAGACTAGCCATTTGCGGATTTTAATTTCCGCGTTGGCCGGATTTTTTTGAATATCACGATAGATAAAGCGGGACGCCCATAAATAGACAGGAAAGATAATTAGTAGAGAAGATAGCGCCCAACGCAACGGACCGCCCGGATTGTAATAAAAGTTTAAGGGGTCTGGAAAAAGAATATTAATCAGCTGAAATAAAAGCGTTATAAAGCTGCCAGCGGAAATATAGAGCGTGACTATAGCTAAAAGGTGAGTGAAAACTTCTTTAGGCGATGTTTTGGGTTTTGGAGGCATTTCTTTTATTCATGTTCGGATTTTATACGACCTTGGAGAGTTCTTAATTCAACTAATGCTTTTTGGGCTTCCTCACGATTAGGCGGCTTGCCGTGCCAGAGATAATCATTTTCCATAAAACTAACGCCTTTCCCGGGAATCGTGTGGGCAACGATTAAAGTCGGTTTTTCATAAATGGCCTGCGCCTCATTCACCGCGTCTACGAAGGCCTCAATATTATGGCCGTCTACTTCCCTAACATGCCAGCCGAACGCTTCGTATTTCGCTTTTAATGGTTCTAGTGGCATTATATTTTCCGTAAAGCCATCAATTTGGATGTTATTGCGATCCATTACAGCGGTAAGATTGTTTAATTTATTTTTACCGGCAAACATGGCCGCTTCCCAAGTATTTCCGGCATCCTGCTCTCCATCCGACATCAGGCAGTAAACCCGATACTTTTTCTTATCCAGTTTTGCCGCCAAAGCGACGCCGATGGACTGCGAAAGCCCGGAACCCAAAGGACCGGAGGTGGTTTCCACGCCCGGAAGCGCCGTCCGATGAGGATGGCCCTGCAAACGGGAATTTATTTTTCGTAATGTCTTGAGTTCGTCTAAAGGAAAATATCCGGCATAAGCCATCGCCACGTAGCGAACTGGACAAATGTGGCCGTTGGAAAGAATTAATCTGTCCCGATCCGGCCAATCCGGCTTTTTGGAATCATGCTTGAGAATATGAAAATAGAAAGCGGTGAAAATGTCCGCCATTCCCAAAGGCCCGGCGGAGTGGCCGGAGCCCGCCTCTACTAGAGTCTCAATAATCTTTTGGCGAATCTTATTCGCCATCTCTTCAAGGTATATAAGCTTTTTTTCGTGAATAGGTTCAATCATTGATATAAATCCAAATTTCAAAATCCAAATGACAAGTTACAAATGTTTATTTTGAATTTTAAATTTTGAGTCTAATTTGACATTTGAGCTTTGACATTTGTCTATTTAGTAATAGACAACAGTTCTTCGTATGCCTTCTTAGGATTATTGTTTCCCCAAATATATGACGCCGATACTAAAATATCCGCTCCGGCTTCTTTGCATAATTTAGCCGTTTCCGGGTTTATTCCCCCATCTATTTCAATTATAGCATTGGGGACTTGCTTTCTTAATGATTTTATTTTGTTAATTATTTCCTGTTTAAACTCCTGCCCTGCCAGTCCGGGATAAACAGCAAGGATTTGGAAATATTTAAAGTCGCTGGCGTGAGCGTAAAGCCGTTCCACTTCCGTCCCGGGATTAATCGCGAGCATGCATTCCGCCCCGTATTTTTTACATTTTTCTATTAAATACACGGAGTCGGTCATGCTTTCTAGGTGAACAATCACCCGCTTGACCATGCCAGTACGTAACCAGCCGTCTATTACAGACTCTGGATTAGAAACCATGAGATGCAGTTCAAACTTTAAACTTGAATCTTGTTCCGCCGCTGGCGGGATCCCGCCTTCTGAAAAATTATTGAATCGTGGGCGGGAAAGCTTGAAGCTTGTATCCAGGTTTAATGAT
>CAYHXN010000018.1:0-6278 GCA_964360605.1 uncultured Candidatus Saccharibacteria bacterium
CGTGGTAACTCAAAATATGGATTGTGCTAAGGCACAATCAAATCTGTATGTGCTTATCCCACCCGGCCTTGTGCGCGCACAAATCCCCGCCGTTTTTAGGAAATATTATAAAACGGCGGGGATTGCTCCCTTAAAACAAAATAATTAAAAATAGAAAAGGGCTCCACTCGCAATTGCTTGCGGGGAGCCCTTTGATCGTGAACCTTTCAACTTCTCGACTTAGACGCGCTGGCACAACCTCCACCGAGAACACTGCTTGCTCCCAGTAAGAAACCGAAGTTGTACCATCCGCCGCTGTTGTGTGCTTCGTAGAAGTGCACGCTTTCCGAAAACAGCGAGATGATGAAGGTGATCGGACAGATGAGTCCGTGCCACAGGCCGAGCCAGAATCCGGCGATGCTACCGTCGGCTGCGACGGTGTGAGCGACCGGATTAGGTCCAGCCGCACAGCCAGCCAGCATGACAACGGCCAGCAACGTGAGAGCCAACAAGGGCAACTGCTTTTTCATGACTGATCTCCTTTGGTTTTGAGTTTGGAATGTACTGATTTTGAGCCACACTAAACATACTCGTGCTGGGGGAATACGTGATCGTAGAGATCGAGAATGGCCGGAAAAACTTTTTCTTCAACCAACTTCTCGCGGCTGAAGGCAGTTAGACCGGCAGACGTTTCGTATTCCTTCTTTTCGAGATTTACGGCGACGGCGGCCATCTCCTCCGTCGTGAGCTCGACGACGAACGTATAGCCGAGCATATGGCAGCCAATTCCCTCCGGTACTTGCGCGCGGTCCTTCCAGCGATAGTCGAATACTGCCTCAAGACACAAGCGGCTAGGGATGAGTTCGAGTCCGGTTTCTCGCCGGAAATTCCACGCAGCAGCCTCCTCCTTAATTTCACCTGGACGCATCCGGCCACCAATCCACCACCACCCAATCATTGGCTTTGACGCTCGACGCGCAAGGTAGATAACTCGCCGCAGCCGATCTATGATCACTATGTCAGTGCATGCGGGGACAAAACACTGCAGACCCCTTCCGTATTCATTATCCGAAAGTCGTACGGAAGGAATAGCTTCGTAGCCACTCTCTGTATAACTGTGAATCAGACACGTCTTCAAGGCGCACCTCCTTTTTTTTGAGTTTCAACGTGCTGTGATTTACCAAGTCACCATGACTTGGGTTTCGTCTACTTTAACAGAATTCTATCGAGGCGTCAATAGCGGCGACCTGCCCGCTGAAGCCTCGGCGCAGGTGGGAACCCCGACCTGCCTGCCGGCAAGGCAGGGGCAACTTCTTCGGCAAATCAAATTTGGTGGACCTGAGGGGAATTGAACCCCTACCTCGCCCATGCGAAGGGCGCGTAATGCCGTTTTACTACAGGCCCAGTTTGTTTGTTGTTTATAAAAATATCATGAAAAGCGGAGAATAAAAACCCCCGATGGCAAAAGCCACGGGGGACGAAGAACTAGACGCTAAACAGCCAGCGAATAATAGATTTTAGCTTGCTTACTGTGTTTTCAATGAATGCCAAAATTTCCAAGAGTCCGGCTTCAATATGAGCACGAACGCGATGCCGTCCGTCTCGGATGACATAAGTTCCGTCTCCCAAAGCGTTAAGACGAATCGGCTCCATGTCTTTTTCGTCTTCAATTTCCATCATCAATTCTTCAACTCTTTTCGGGCAAACCCCTCCGGCATTCTTGGAAAAACGAATTACCGATATGGGAACCCAAACGGCTTTTCGGCGCATAAGATTCTCCTTTCAAAGAATATTCAGATTTTACTTGGTAAAGTAAATAAATTCAAGGATAATCAAAGCAAACCAGCCAACCTGAAGGACGAAGAAGAGAACGATTTGGATAAGTTCTAAAAGATGGGTGCGGGAAATGCTGAAGTTTTCCGCCACAATCGTATAAATATCTTCAAGCGATTCCAGTTTGTCTTTGATATTACTCTTCCATTCGTCTAACTTAAATTTTTTGGAAATTAAGTCGTAAAGGCGGGCGGAATACCAATCGCCGATGAGTTTCACATCACGCTCTAGTTCTTGAAAATCGGAAATGGCTTTGGCGCGGACAGAAATGACTTCCTTAAAGGAATTGTTTATTTCTTTACGGTTAATGACAAGATATTTGGTGCTAGTTTTTTCCGGAAGTCGTGAAATTTTTTTCATCCGCTCATCCAGCTCGTTATCCAGCACGCGGTAGCGGAGAAGCTGGAGGTTAGCGGCCTGGAAAAGGTCAATAATAGATTCCACTTGACCGGTCGGCTCAAAAACAAACGCGCCGTCCCAGTCCACGATTACCAAATCGTCTTTGGCATATTTAATTTGTTTGGAAAGCGTGTATTCAACTTCTTTCTCGTCCAGTGGCAATTTCTCCGATTTTAAAAATTCGGCAATGGTCGCGCCCTTATTTTTCAAAAATTCGTCCGGGTCGCCTTTGTATTCGGAAACGATAGCGACGGAATACTCCTCGCTAAGTTCGGTATTGGAGCCGAATTTTTTTAAAAGCTTGTGCGCGGCTTCAATCAGTTGTTCGCGGAGCTTAAACGTTTCTTCGGAAAAAATATCTTCCACATCAACCGAAGCTTCTGCCATCACTTGTTCCGGAGGATAGGCCTTAATTAAAAAGTTTATTTTTTTGCCGTTGATTTCCACCGATTCTTTTTGAATTTGGAACTGGCGGGGGATTAACGATTCGTAGTATTGGGGAGCGCTTTGGTCGGGTTTTTGCGGCAAAACCTCGCCCCTTTTGGATTTGGGAGATTCGGCGATAACAAAGGATAATAGGCGGGATTTCATGCCTTAATTATACCACCGAAGGTCGTTGGTATTCCTTGATTTTATTGGTAAAGTAAATAAATTCAAGGATAAACAGCTCAATAATATGAATTCGGAATCTATTGATGCGGCAAAATTTGGCCGACTAAGTAAATAGCGGCAATACCGAGAAAGAAAAGCGCGCTGGTCATGAAGATTTGTCCGGTGCGGGTTTCGTGATGAAGTTCCGGTATGAGATCCACGGCGGAGATGTAAATAAATCCGCCGGCGACCATTGCCAAAGCCGGAACCAAGAGCGCGTTAATATCCGGAGCGGCGCCGGCAAAAAGATACAAACCTATAGCACCAATGACGGTTGTGAAAGCAACTAGTGTATTTAATACCAATGCTTTTAGCCGCTTCATTCCACCGTAAATAAGAACGCTGAAATCGCCAATTTCCTGCGGAACTTCGTGAAGAGCGACAGAAATTGTAGTTAAAATTCCCAGTTTGAAGTCCGCGATAAAAGCAATAGCGATAATCACACCGTCAATCAGATTATGGACAGCGTCTCCTATTAAAATTAAAGTGGCCGATTGGGAGCGGTGCGAAGGATGGGAATTAGTACCGTGGCAGTGATACCATATCAACGAGCGTTCCAAAATAAAAAAGATTAAAAATCCAATCAGTACATACCAAAAGATAGACTCCGGATTTCCCGCCAATTCCGCCGCTTCCGGCAAAAGGTCTAAAAATACCACACCCAAGAGAGTGCCGGCGGCAAAACTGATGAAATAGAAAGAAAAGCGCTTGGCGGTTTCGGGTTTAAGAATCAAAACCAAAACTCCGGTAAAAGCTACCAGAGAAACCGCAAAACTTCCTATTAGTATTGGTATAAGCATAGAACCCATCTTAAAAATACCCCCGCCCGCGATACGGGCTAATTTCAGTAAGTTCGCGAAGCGACGATAGAGGTGTACTGGACGCACACCGATGAGGAGTAACAAAGGAATTGCTGAAATTAGCCCGTATCCCGAAGGGTTGCGGCTGTTTTGCCGAATCGTTGCGTTGCGACTCAGTCGCAGTAGCCACCGCTACAGCTTCATCGCCGCGCCTTGCGCTTCGACAAAACTGCTCGCAACGCGGATTGGGAGTATTTTTAAGATGGGTTCTAGGCAAAATCATGATTTTAGGGTATATGGTATTATTATATTGAAAGGTCGCTTAAATGTCCAAATAATTTCAATAGGGCTGTTTTAAAGCGAAACTAACACCCATCTCATTCGTTTTATATGTTAGACAACGAAAAAGACCTTATTATAAGGGCGCAAAAAGGGGAGGCGGAGTGTTTTGGTTATTTATATGACCATTATTTGCCTCAATTGTACAGGTACGTGTTCTTAAAGGTTGGAAGTAAGCAGGAAGCCGAAGACTTGACCCACGAGGTGTTTCTAAGTTCTTGGCAGAGCTTACCGGGCTATAAATCCAAAGGTTACCCGTTCTCCAGCTGGCTGTACCACATTGCCCGAAATAAGGTGATTGACCATTACCGCACTAAGAAAATTCAGGTCAACATTGACTTAGTGGATGAGAGTTTCTTCAAGTTAGCGAGTACCGTGGAGAAAGATTTAGATATCGCAATGCATTGGGCTAAAGCTCAAACGGCGATTAAGAAACTCAAAGAAGAGCAACAGGACGTTATCATCATGCGTTTTGTGGAAGACCTTTCTCATAAAGAAATTGCTGATGCGATTGGAAAGACCGAAGGAGCGGTTCGTTTGATACAACACCGTGCCTTGGAGAATTTAAGACAGCTTATGGATGGGGGAGAGACAAACAAGAATTAAGAATTACGAATTTTAATTTTATGGATAATTTTTTCAAAATTCTAAAATCATTACATAAGATCCAACCGGATCTTGATTATAAAGCGACTTCTAGGCGTTTGATTTTAGTTGCTCCACAAAGTCCAAAGTTAGCGTTGCGTTTTGGCATTTTTGAATCTTTCAAGTTGGGAGCCGCTATTACTTTAGCTAGCGTTCTGACTTTTATAGTCATCGGCGGTATTTCCCTTTTCCAATTTACTAAAGTTTCACCCGGGTCTTTGACCAGTTTTGACTCCCAAGATTTAACCACCGAAGCTTTGTCTTTAGATTTAAAGATTCAGCTTGGCGATGCTAAGTATTTTGATGATTCTACGCAGGACGTAGCGGCGGTTCTGGATAAAGTTTCTGGCGATTCCGACAAGGACATTCAAAAATTATTGGACGAAATAATTTTATAGAAACGAGAGGTTAGAATTGAGGTTTTTTGATCTCTCGTTTCAGATCTTTCTTATGTTTATTCGCTCTCTTCTTATTTTAACTTTAATAATTCTCTCGGTACCGCGAGCGGGAGTTTTTGCTCAATCGCCGGAGTTGCAATCCGCTAAAAAAGACGTAGTGGAAAGCATTCAGAAGTTAGCCGAAGACCAAGACAGTCCGGAATCGCGCAAGGCGACTCTCATTGATGTAGTGGAGTTTTCTATTATTGAAACTAACGATTTAATTAAAAAACTTTCTGCTTTAAAAATCCCCGACGGAAATTACGGAGATTTACGCTCCGTGTTGATAAGTGACCTTAAAGATCTTTTGGACGAACTGGATTTCTTCCTAGAAGAAGCTTTAGAAGTAGAATTGGACCTAGATAAAATCAAGGAAGTGGCTGAAGGGTTCAAGGAGTGGCGGGAAGTTTATAGCGTAGAAGCCCGAAAAACTTTAGAATTTTTATTGGTTTTTCAAATGGGAAATATTTTGAAAATCGTAGACAGCCGCTATTCAAATATCGCAGATGACTTACATCGTTTCCGCAACTCCACGGTGATTAACGTTGCTTTACTCCAACCAATATTTGATTCTGCCGAAATTGATTTAAAACAGGCCAAACAACTTTACCAAGAAGGACTTAACCAGCTTTTACAGTATCTACCAGACTATGAAAATTTCGCGGATGGGTTTGAGCAGCCGATTCAGATAAAAAAGGACATTCCTACGCTAATGAGCGGCGTGCTTTTGAAGATAAAATCCGCGTATCAAAAATTTATTAATATGAGCCGCATGGTGGATAAGATGGTGGAAAAGAAGTGAGGACTTTTCTGTTGTCCGCCGTAGCGGTGATAAAATAAGAAAAAAAATCTCCTCCGATGAACATCGGAGGAGATTTTTATTGAGTCTTCTAGGCAACCGCGTCTTTAAGTAATTTACCAGCTTTGAATTTTGGTCTGATAGCGGCTTTAATTTGGATTTTTTCTCCGGTTTTCGGATTAACGCCCATGCGCGCGGCTCGTTTAGCTACCCTGAAAGTTCCAAATCCGGTAATGCCAACTTCTTCACCGCGGCTCAACGTTTTGGTAATAGCGTCAAAAACCGCTTCCACGGATTCCTGCGCCTGTTTTTTAGTGTCTAAGCCGGCAATTTTCATTACGGCTTCCACGAGTCCTTCTTTTTTCATATGACTTATAAAAATACGAAACTTTACGA
>CAYHXN010000018.1:6378-7617 GCA_964360605.1 uncultured Candidatus Saccharibacteria bacterium
GCTATTCTTTTCCTCTCAATTTCCGGAGCTGTTTCTGCCCCCCAGAATCTTGAGGCCGGGTTTTGTTGTTAATCTTTTTAAGTTCTTGTTCTAATTTTCCTTGAACTATGTCTACCGCCGTTCGTGCGTCTACATCCTTATGGTCGGCGCGGGTTACGATATTGGGCGCAAGGTCCAAGTTAACTTCGGCTCGGAAAATTTCTCCCTTGTTGTGGTGATTGGTGGTTCGGGCAATTTCCACGCGCGCGATTACTTTGCCTTCTTTTTCCCAGTGATTTAAGAGTTTTTCCAACGGCCGCAACTTTTTCTCCACCCAATCATTCATCGCCGGAGTGGAGTTAAGATTCGTGTATTTTATTTGAATTATCATAAGTATATTATTTCTTCTTCTAATTCTACCCCGAATTTTTCTTTGACGGAAGTTTTGACCAGCGCGATTAATTTCTTTACGTCTTCCGCGGTGGCATTACCCGTATTGACGATAAAATTCGGATGTTTGTCCGAAACCATTGCTCCTCCGGCGCGAGTACCTTTAATTCCGGTTTCGGCTATCAGAACCGCGGTGGGCAGGACTGGAAACGGGTCATTTTTAACCTTTGCTCCGAATTGTTTTAAAACCGGTTCCGGCACTTTCTCAACCGGAGTATTTTTAAAAATACTGCCGATGTTCGGGTAATTCATCGGATGGCGTTCGTTGCGATAGGCAATTTTTTCTTCAATCGCGGAGCGGATAGCGTGTTCCGCGCCGGGTCTTAATTCAAGAGTCGCTTCTATTATAATTTCCCGGCCGTCATTGATTTTGAAAATACTGTTCCGGTAGCCGAACTGGCATTCGGCGTTGTTCCGTTTTATGACTTTTGGTTCGGCGGAGGAAATGTCTAAACTGATCACTTCAATGATGGAATCTTTAGTTTCGCCTCCAAAGGCGCCGGCATTACCCCGAATCGCGCCGCCAAGAGTTCCCGGCAGCCCCCCGGCCCATTCAAAGCCGGAAAGGGATTTAGTAATCAAGTAATTCAATAATTGGGACACTAGTTCTCCGGCGCCCACCTGACACCTGACACCTGATACCTCTAACTTATTGATTTCCGGCTTCAACACCAGGCCGTTAAAGCCCGCATCGCTGATTAAAAGATTTGTTCCGCCACCGAGGATAAAAATCGGCAGATTTTCGGCACGAGCTTTTTTCACCGCCGCCGAAATTTCATCAATGTTTTTAGCGATATAAAAATAGCGGGC
>CAYHXN010000018.1:7717-9841 GCA_964360605.1 uncultured Candidatus Saccharibacteria bacterium
TCACTCATCCTGCGTTCATTATAGCACATTGACTTTTTAATTTCAAGGGCGTATAATACGAAGAAGCTTTCAAAAGCATTACCCATGTCGAAACAAACGGTAATAAAAATTAATAAAAATCATGACATTAAACCCATTGCTGTTGGGCGGAGTTTTAGTTTTAGGAACAATTGTCGGTTATCTAGTAAGTTATTTTCTTTCCGCCCGCGGTACTAAAACCGCCGAGAAAAAGGCGCTCCAAATAATTGAGGAGGCCAAAAAAGAAGAGCGCGAACGAAAGGTTCAGCTGGAAAAATCAGAGGAACGTTTAGTTAAAAAAGAAGAAGCCTTAGAAAAACAAGGCCAGGATTTTCGCTACAAGGAAGAAAAGCTTAGTCAAGAAACGAGCAAAACCGAGGCCTTAAGAGCAGAGCTCGCCGTTATCCAGAAAAAAGCCATAGCTGATTTAGAAAAAGTCGCCGGCTTAACTGCTAATGAGGCTAAAGACAAAATTCTTAAGGAATTAGACGAAGATGCCCGAAAAGAAATCACTTTTGCTTTACAAAGAATAGAAAAAGACAAACGGGAAGAAATTGAAAAGAAAAGTTTAGAAATAATCACTTCCGCCATTCAGCGATATTCCCGTTCCCACGTAGCGGATTTAACTACTACGTCTTTCGTGTTGCCGAACGAAGAAATGAAGGGGAAAATCATCGGACGCGAAGGCCGCAATATCAAAGCATTGGAGCGCGCCACCGGCGTGGAAATTATCGTGGACGAATCTCCGGAGACTATCATTATTTCTTCCTTTGACCCGCTTCGCCGTGAAATCTGCCGTTTGGCCTTAGAAAAATTAGTTCGCGATGGCCGCATTCAGCCGGCAAAAATTGAAGAGAAAGTTGAGGAAGCCCGGCAGGAAATGGATAAAAGAATGAAGGAGGTGGGCGATCAAGCCGCTTTGGAGGTCGGAATTATAAATTTGCCGAAAGAAATTATTATGCTTTTGGGACGCTTATATTTCCGAACTAGCTACGGACAAAATGTTTTAGTCCATTCCATTGAGATGGCGCATATTTCCGGAATTATCGCTTCTGAACTTGGTTTAAAACCGGAAATCGCCAAAAAGGGCGCGCTTTTGCACGACATCGGCAAGGCTATCAGCCATGAAGTGGAGGGAACGCACGTGGAATTGGGCCGGAAAATTTTAAAGAAATACGGAATTGAAGAAGAAGTAATTCAGGCGATGGAATCCCATCATGAGGAATATCCTTTCGCCACGCCGGAATCCTTTATCGTTGCCGCCGCCGATATTCTTTCCGCCGCCCGTCCCGGCGCACGACGCGATAATGTTGAAGGATATATAAAGCGGCTGGAGGATTTGGAAAAAATCGCCACCGGTTTTGAAGGAGTAAAAAGCGCTTTCGCTTTATCCGGAGGCCGCGAGGTAAGAGTCTTTGTCGTGCCGGAAAAAATGGACGACTTTGGAGCCTACCAGTTGGCGAAGAACGTAGCCAACAAAATCCAAACCGAACTTCGCTACCCGGGAGAAATTAAAGTGAATGTTATCCGCGAGATGCGAGCGGTGGAATATGCTAAGTAAAAGTGTCAGGTATCAAGTATCAAGAATTTGATAAATTAAAAAACCCGACCTATATGGTCGGGTTTGAAATTTTGCGGATAGCTCGGGTAGCGGTTTTGATCCAATCCTCGGTAATTTTTGGAAAACCGCCGTTCCAGTCAATCAAACCGCGGTGATGGAGATCGTTCAGTTTTTCGGCCGTTCGGATTGCTTCGTCAAAATTCATTTCACGACCGCAATCCTCATCCGTAATTTTAGGAATAGGGGAGCGGAATGTGTTTCCACTTCGCAATGTTCCACCAATCCGATAACGGCGCCTGTTATGAATCTCATTGCCGGAATCATCTGTATAGATAAAAAAGGGCGGTAATTCCGGATCGCGATGTTTCGGCCATTTTTCTAAGATTTCTCCGCTACAGCCAATCAATAGGACCTCCTTACAAAGCTCTTTTCAGAGCTCGGATATATTAACTTACTATCTAAATCTTGTCAAATAAATGAAAATGACTTTAGAAACACTAAATTAATTCATTTTAAGAAAACCCCCGGCTTTAGACCGGGGGCAA
>CAYHXN010000018.1:9851-11310 GCA_964360605.1 uncultured Candidatus Saccharibacteria bacterium
ACCTTACAAAGCTCTTTTACGAGCCGTTTAATTCAAACATATTATAAAAATTTGTCAATAAAAAACCCCCGCTTTGTTAATGCGGGTTAGGGACTGTCCAGTCTTTCCGCGAGAAGAAAACGACCGTTTTCGCTTCTTCATATTAAGAAAACCCCCGGCTTTAGACCGGGGGCAAGAGATGTTTATTTTTGGATGGTTTGGGAAACTTGAATGATTCTAAAATATCCGCCGACCATATCGGATACCAATTGGGATCGTATCTCCACTGGTCGTTGATTTTTTTAACGATGCAGAATTTATCGTCTACGATGTGGGCGATCTGCTTGTCTCCGCTGGACTTTACTCGGATCCAATAGAATCCTCCCATAAATCACTAAAAAATTCGTTTGATTAGAGAGAAGAAGTTTTGCGTAAATTCTTTACCCCTTATCTTTATCATACGCATTTCCTGTTGGATGAGATCATCCTGAGGCTGATGTTGGTAGTGTTCGCTGTTACAGGCAAAAATCGCACATCTCTTGTTGAAAACGAAGCATTCATGGTGATGGGGGGTGCGGCAGCGCACGCACCGTACCACACTTACTCTGTTCGTTGCATCACGTTGGGAGCAGATTGGACAAGTAAAAGCTTCATCCAATCGAACTTCTACAATTTCCATACAACCTCCATTTTTAAAAGCTTTGACTAGTATACCAAATCTATAGAATTTGTCAAATAGCCGTTTCCGGAATATACTTTAAAGATGTTTAAGCGTTTATTAAAGATTTTTGGCGGAAACCCGCTGAAACACTATAAAAAAATTGTTGAGGGTATTAACGCATTGGAACCGGAGATTAAGCAGTTAGGCGATGAGGAATTGCGGGCGGAAAGTTTTAAATTGAAAGAGAAAATTCAAGGTAATGGTTCGACAAGCTCACCAACTAATAACCTTCCAGTTCCCGAGCCGAGTCGAGGGATTACCTTAGATATGATGCTTCCGCGAGCGTTCGCGTTGGTTCGCGAAGCGGCGCGGCGGACTTTAGGTCAGCGTCACTATGACGTCCAGTTAATGGGCGGCATTGCTTTGCACGAAGGGAAAATCGCCGAAATGATGACCGGTGAAGGAAAAACTTTAGCGGCTACCGCTCCGGTTTATTTAAATTCGCTTTCCGGAAAAGGCGTCCATGTGGTGACGGTGAATGAATACTTAGCCAAGCGTGATACGGTTTGGATGGGACAGATTTATCACATGCTTGGTTTGAAAGTCGCCTGCCTCGTGCACGAGGGAGCATTAAGTTACGACCCCGATTATACTGGAGAAAAATTAAAAGCGCAAAATCCAAATAACAAAACACCGCACGAACATAAGGAATCCGCTTTATTAGACAAAGAACGGGACACGACTGGAGGTTTTTTAGTCCAGGACGCGTATTTGCGGCCGATTAACAGGCGAGAGGCGTATCAAGCCGATATCACTTAC
>CAYHXN010000019.1:0-11302 GCA_964360605.1 uncultured Candidatus Saccharibacteria bacterium
TCTGGAATTTGAAATTGGATTTTAAAAAAGTGGATTTTCACCATATTCCGCGCGAAAAAAATAAAGAAGCGGACAAGATGGTTAACGAGGCGCTTGACAATCATTAGTTTTTAGTGTTAAGATAATAATGTCGGTGATTCAGACGATCGCTCCGACGTAAAGTCGCGAGAGGAAAGTCCGGACACTCCTTCGCCGAGGCTTCGGAGTGCGAAGCACTCTTAGCCAAAGCGGAAAGGGTAGCAGGTAACGCCTGCCAGCGGCAACGCAGAGGTGCGAACAGAAACGTCCCGATCCGAAAGGATCGTGGAGGGCCCGATCCCAAGCTAGAAGGTCCAGTTCCGCTATAGGGAGAAAAAAGCGGAAATGAAACGGCTAAATCCTTACCTGAGTGCAAGGCCGTGATCCGATGAAAATCGGATAGAGCCGCTTGAGGCTAACAGTGATGTTGGTCCTAGATAAATGATCGTCTCACTCGCTGAAAGTCAGCGGGTAAGACAGAATCCGGCTTATGGTCACCGACGCGGCCGCTCCGAAGAAATTCGGGGCGGCTTTTTTATTCTATTCTGTCAGGCGCGTCTCTGATATTTCCCGCGCGAAGCATTTGACAACTTATTTTTAATATGCTATATTCTAAGCAGAATTTTGACAGGTAGAAGCGGGATTTGCTAGTCGTAAATTCCGTTATTGCCTGAACTGAAGAGGTGACTAATGGTGTCTCATATCTCTTGCATTAGCGTAAGCAAAGATAGCGACGGCGTTGTCTTTGCGAGAATGGGAGTCAAGATGGAAATCGGGACTCTCTATGAAAGAGCCGCAGTGGTTGTTTATCGAAACAATCACGGCAAGGCCGGCAAGGCGGCGGATTTGGTGGAGATATTTCCCACTAAACCACCGGACAAAAATCCCGAGATTCCGGAAGATCTTCTCCGGCGTGTCAAAAAAAGCGCCGAAGAAGAAATCAAGAGGTTTGCCCGTTCCAAAAGCGGTTTTCGCGTACGGGCAGTAGATGTCACGCGGAAAAGCGTGACGATCTTAGCCTACGCGCCGGATAGCGTAGTGGTCAGGGCAAAGGCTAAGTTTTCCGCCATCAGCGGAAAACGAAAGCTTGAGGTATTTCCCAAAGCTTTTTATAACGAGCTTGGGGAAAAGCCGGAGCCATCTATTCCCAATCCCTTGTTTGGGGAAATGGGAAGAATGGCCTACTCCATTCTGTTTAAGGAGGAACGTGATGTTTCTTAAATTCAGAATTGTCATGGGTGCGTTCCTATTGGGCATGGCCCTGTTGGTCATGTTCGCGGTCGCCGTTCTTTATTCGGTTTTTGGAGGAAGTTCCAAATGCAGTCACAAACCGCCATCGTGTTAGTCTGTGCGATGGGCGGGATGTTGGTTTGGGGGACGTCGGAAATCGGAGAGACTCGGTTTGTTGAAAAAAGAGGATGTATCGGAACCGAGTTTTCCTCCGAAAAACCAGAGCGTCGCGGTGACGTGACGAAGGTTAATAGAAAAATCCGCATGAAGGTTACGGCCTACTGCCTGTGCAAAATCTGCTGCGGCAAGTGGGCCGAATCTGAAACGCGGAAAACCTCAACCGGCGACAATGCCAAAGTTTACGATGGCGTTGCCGCCGACCCAAAGCTTCTGCTGTATCGGACACGACTTATAATTCCCGGCTTGGGAGAAAAAGAAGTGGACGATACTGGCGGAGGAATGCGCCAATCGGCGAAGCAGGGCGTTTACCACATTGATGTGAGAATGCCCTCGCACTCCGAAGCTAGGCGTTTCGGAGTACGCTGGTTAGATGTTGAAATCCAATGACTCCAATGGGCCTTTAGCTCAACGGCAGAGCAGCGGACTCATAATCCGTTGGTTGCAGGTTCAAGTCCTGCAGGGCCCATTCCCAGACTTTCTTACAAGAAAGTCTGGGAATACGGCGGCGACATCACATGGGCGAGTGGTGAAACAGGCAGACACAGCGGTCTTAAAAGCCGCTGACCTTCGGGTCATGTGGGTTCGAATCCCACCTCGCCCATTCAATCTCTGTGCTTGCACGGAGATTTTCTTTTAATAAAAAAACCGCTCCTATATTAGAGCGGTTAATTACCAAGTCAGTTTTTCCAAAAATCTTGGACCGATGCGCAGATTCTGAACCAAGGAATCGGGTAGGCAAGTTCCTATGGCGACAGCCAGAAATCCATGGAAAAGGGCAAGTATGTAGATATTGCTGTATTTCAGGAAGAATTTTGCACTGACAAACGCGGAAAAGAAAGTTATTACCATCAACAACGGGTTGGGAAGGTGGAGGAAGGAAAAAATTACACTGGTCCAGAAAGCAGTTTTGGTGTCGTTTCGCAAAACCGTTTTTAGGTTTCTAGTAACGTATCCATGTAGTACAAACTGCTGAAACCATCCCCAGACAAAATAACGAGATAGCCAATAACTAGTCAGCGACCATAATTGTTTTTCTTTTAAAAAATTAGGATTAAAAATTAAACCCAACACTACAATCGTTACCATCGCCGCAAGCCAAATTAATGTAAGTTTTCCCAACCCCTTCGTTGATTTCGGAAGAAATCCGAATTCTTCAGCATACCAGTCCGGCAAGGTTTTTCCCGTTAGCCAAAGATAGGTATTTCTTCTCCAGCACCAGCTAAAGATGATAAGGGAAATTGGAAAGAGCGCGAGCCACGGCGCGGATTTTGCGAAAAGCCAGATGTAGGTCATTATTGAAGCAAATACAGCCGCTATCTCAAAACTTAAAAGCGTAGGAGAAGTTCGCAGTCTTGCCAGCCATACCAGAAGTTTATGGCTCATCTTGCTACTTCAAAATACTGCCCAAATTGTAAATAATTTCTTAATCAAAAGCAATTTTTATTAATGTTTTAAAGTTGAAATTTATTTAGAAATTATTTAAAATAAGTAAAATCATATTAAATTCCGGGATCGTCTAATGGTAGGACGCATGGCTCTGAACCATGAAATTGGGGTTCGACTCCCTGTCCCGGAACACAAAGTGGGGTTATAATAATCTTCATGAAACAAAACCGCAGAGCGTTCATAGTTGGGGGATTAATAATCGCGATTTTAGCGATTTTATTTGCTTGGCCAAGAGGCAATGATTCTGACAAAGGTTTTTTGGCTCAACTTAAATCAGCGGGCATAGAATGTCTTAGTAGCCATTCCAATGTTTTACAACATTTTCATCCACAGCTTTCTATTACGGTTGATGGCGCTTCAGAACTGATTCCGGCCAACGTTGGTATAGTTGGAAACTGTATGTCGGAAATTCACACCCACGACGCGACGGGTATTGTTCACGTGGAAACCCTCTCCGCTCATAAGACGGTCTATCTAAAAGATTTTTTTATCGTTTGGGGTAAAACCATTGAACGCGAAGGCTACTCTGTCGCTATGATGGTAGAGGGGCAACCCAGCGGTGAATTAGGAAATCTTTTGTTAAAAGATAAGCAACAAATTTTATTAGAATATAAAAAAATATAGTAACCCGCCTTTAAAAATTTTCAATTTATGAACAAAGAATTCCAACCCGAAAAAAACAAGTTTGATAAAGATTTAGACGGCATTTCTAAAGAAATGCTGGAACAACACCACAAACTTTATGAGGGTTATGTAAAAAAGACTAACGAAATTCAGAAGAAAATAGCCGAGGCCGATAAGTCTGAAGCCAACGCGGTTTTCAGTTATATCGGAGAATTAAAGCGCCAGGAGACTTTCGCGGTTAACGGGATGAAGCTTCACGAAGTTTATTTTGGGCACTTAGGCGGTAATGGAGAGCCGAAGGGGGATTTAGTAAAAATAATTGAAAAAGACTTTGGTTCGTTGGATGCTTGGAAAGAAGATATGGTAGCTACCGGTCTTAGTGCGCGCGGTTGGGCGATTCTTGCCTTTGATTATAAAGACAATCGGCTTCACAATTACGGATCCGATGCTCATAACGTGGGGGCGGTTTGGGGAGCGGTACCGCTGATTGTGTTGGACGTTTACGAACACGCTTACTTTATTGATTACGGAGTAAACCGCAAAGATTATATCAACTCTTTTTTTAAAAATTTGGATTGGGGCTTTGCTGACAGAATTTTAAAGGAATACAAATTAGAAGAACGCCATGGCAGTTAAGAAAAAAGAAGAAAAATCTAAAAAAGGAGAAGCGGTGGTGGCTAAAGAAGCGCCGACCAAAAATTCAGCCGCGCCGGCTTCTAGGGCGGGGGTAGAAAAAGAATTAAAGAAGGGAGCCCAGGCCTCCATTATTCATTTAGTGGACGCGATTGTGGAGGACGCTTTTTGGTCGCGTGCTTCTGATATTCATTTAGATCCTTACGAGGATAAGTTGGTTATTCGCTATCGTATTGACGGAGTTCTGCACTTAATTTTTACAATTTTAAAAGATATTCAACCAGAGGTAATTTCTCGCATCAAGGTTTTGTCTGGGCTCCGAACCGACGAACATCAAGCGGCGCAGGATGGTCGTTTTCGCATTACTACAAGCGATGGCAAGCTGGTAGATGTTCGTGTTTCTATCGCGCCTACTTATTATGGCGAGAACGGGGTGCTTCGTCTTTTGGCGGAGCAGGCAGAAGCTTTTACTTTAGAGAATCTCGGTTTTGCTCCTCAAGATTTAGATAAAGTAAAACGGGCAATTAGAAAGCCTTACGGCATGATTTTATCCACCGGTCCTACCGGCTCCGGAAAGACCACCACTCTTTACAGCATTATTAAAGAATTGAATAAAGCCGAAGTATCCATTATCACTATTGAGGACCCGATTGAATACTCTATTGGTGGCATTGATCAAATTCAGGTAAATTCTCGAACCGGACTAACTTTCGCGAGCGGTTTGCGTTCCATATTGCGCCAAGACCCGAATATTGTAATGGTGGGAGAAATTCGTGATGAAGAAACTGCTGGCATCGCGGTCAACGCCGCTTTGACTGGCCATCTTTTACTTTCTACTTTACACACAAATGACGCTCCGACTGCCCTCCCCCGTTTGACTGATATGAAAATTGAACCGTTTTTAATTGCTTCTACTATTAACGTGGTTCTAGGTCAGCGTCTAGTAAGAAAAATCTGCGAAGGCTGTAAGGCGGAGAAAAAATTATCGTCCGAAGAAATAAAAACCCTTTCCCGGGTTGTATCAGAAAGCGTTTTACGGGGACAGAAAACTTTTTATTACGGCAAAGGGTGTTCTGCTTGCGACAGTAGTGGATACAAGGGACGTATCGGTATTTATGAAGTAATGGAAATGGATGACGAATTACGTTCGGCCATTACGCGGCAAACCGACGCGAGTGAGATCAAGAAAATAGCTATCAAAAATGGAATGATAACCATGGTTGAGGACGGTTTTAAAAAAGTTATTGCCGGTATTACTACGATTGAGGAAATTTTTCGGGTAATTCACGAATAGGGAATCCGGGTTAATTTGCTAGAATTAAGATATGCCTCCGAAGAAGGTTATTTTAGCGAAAGAGAAAGACGAAAATACTAAAAAATCTCCGCTAACAGTAGTTAGTCGTTGGTTTAAAAATCTTTTATTAAAGGTCTCGTCGCAAGACCAGCTTATTTTTGTAAAGAATCTTTCAATTATGGTAAAGGCGGGTTTGCCGGTTTTGGATAGTTTGAAAATGATTCAAAAAGAAGCCAAGTCCCGAGCGCTTAAAAAAATCCTTGCGAATGTTGTTGACGACGTGAGTAACGGTCAATATCTCTCCACTAGTTTTGATAAATACAGAAGTATTTTCGGCGATCTTTTTATAAATATTCTGGCGGTAGGGGAGTCGTCGGGGATTTTATCAGAAAACTTGTTATATCTTGCCGAGGAGTTAAAAAAAAGAAGTGAACTGCGAAGAAAGATTATCGGCGCCTTAGTTTATCCGGCGGTAATTTTATTCGCGACTTTCGGCATCACGGGACTTTTAATGATTTTTATTTTCCCAAAAATCCTGCCGATTTTTAAAACACTTAACGTCACTTTACCGATAACTACAAGAATTCTAATTTCTGTTAGCAATATTTTAACCGAACAAGGTCCAGCCGCTGTATTAGTGGTGGCGGTTTTTGTGGTTATTATGTGGCTACTCTTAAAAATACAGAAAATTCGCTATTGGTATCACTTCTTGCTTTTACGCGCACCAATTTTTGGAAAAATGTTTCGCAACGCCTCTTTGACTAACATAAACCGCACTTTGGGAATTACTTTAAAAAGCGGAGTTAAAATCGTGGAGGCGGTATCTATCACCGCTCAAACGCTTTCCAATCTTGTTTATCAAAAAAATCTTCTAGAAGTCGTCGAGAAAATCAAACGCGGTGAGACAATTTCCGGATATCTTTATCCCCACACATTTTTATTTCCACCAATGATGGCTCAAATGGTCTCTGTTGGAGAGAACACCGGTAATTTAAGCGAAACGCTTCTGTATCTTTCCGAATTTTACGAAGCCGAGTTGGGCGATCTTACTAAGAATCTTTCTAATGTGTTAGAGCCGGTGCTAATGGTGGTAATGGGCGTAATGGTAGGTTTTGTAGCCATCTCCATCATTACGCCAATTTATGAAGTTACTTCAACATTTGGTGGAAGATAAAAAAAACGGTTTTACGTTGATAGAAATTGCCATAGTGACGGCTATTATCGCCGTCATATTTATGTTGGGAGCGCCGGTGGCTTGGGAATTTTACCAGCAATATCAATTGGATTCCGAATCAGAATTAGTGGAATCCTTATTGCGGCAAGCTCGCGATCAGACAATGATTAATCGTAACGAGTCAGTGCACGGATTATATTTAAGTTCAAGCAATTTCGTGATTTTTCAGGGTCCCACTTACGCGACGAGAAACCAAACAGAGGATCAAATTTTTCCGCGCTCTGGAGGAGTATCGGTGGCTGGTCCAGCGGAGATTGTTTTCACGGTTTTTTCCGGACAAACCGCTTCTTCCACCTATATTTTAAGTAACCAATTTCGCCAGCGCTCGGTCGGAGTAAATTCAGAAGGCATGGTGTATGAAATTGAAAATTAAACACTTAAAATTTAAAAACTCCAGCGGCATTTTTTTGTTGGAGGTTTTAATCGCGCTGGGCGTATTTGTAATGGCTACTGGAGCTGCTATCGCACTTTTTTTTGGCGGTCAGACTATCTCGGTTGACGGTTTGAACTCTCAAAAAGCGTTGGATTATGGTCAAGAAGGATTAGAAGCCGCGCGATCCTTGCGTGATAGCGACTGGTCTTTACTGACAACTGGTCAACACGGGTTGATATTATTTGACGACAATACTTGGCATTTTACTACTACTACCAGTTCCGACAGCCGTGGAATTTTTACTAGAACTATTGTTATTACCGAACTGGATGAGAATACTCGGCAAGCCAGCACTACAATTAGCTGGCAAATTGATCCAACGCGGCCACAGTCAATTAACTTAACTACGATTTTAACTAATTGGCGCGGGCCGTTGAGTGGGGGATGCACGGAAACGCCCGCTTTCGGCGACTGGGCTCACCCGCAACTTTTGGGGCAAAAAGATTTAGATCCTTCGGTTAACGGCAGTGATGTGGTAGTACAATGGCCATACGCCTACGTTAGTGGAAAATCATCCACCTCCAGCAAGCACGACATTTTTGTTTTTGATGTTAGTAATCCGGCTTCAATAACGCTAGTAAAATCATTAGATATTGGGAGCGGAGGCATTGAAGATCTTTATGTATCCGGAAATTATCTCTACGCCGCTTCGCCGAATGATAATAAAGAGCTGATTATTTTTAATAATGTTTCCACTCCGGCCAGTATGTCGGAAGTCGGATCATATAATTTAACCGGTTCCTCAGACGCCTTAGCAGTATTCGCGTTTGGAAGCACTACGGTTATTGGCAGAACTGAAAGCGCAAGCAACGAACTTGTTTTTCTCAACGTCGCTAATCCCAACATTCCGACAATTATTCTTCAAACATCAACTGGCGGAGACATTGAGGATTTTTACGCGAACGGCACAACTCTTTATTTAGTCAGTCAACAATCCGACCCAGATATTTGGTGGTATGACATTTCCAATCCTCTAATCCCGGTATTTATTAATAACTATGATATTCCTGGAACTACGGAAGATGTCAGTATTTATCTCCAAAATAAAAATGGTCAAGCCAATTTGATAGCGGGAAATGAAAATAACAACGAGGTTCGCACTGTCGGTACTTATAGCAGTACCACCGGCGATTTTTATTTGCGGGATATTTTGCCGATTGGCGGGGACGTTTTGGATGTTATCTGCGCCAAGGGTGATATAGATCTGTATTTTCTAGCGACCGCTAATAGCAACCAAGAATTTGTGATAGTTAACGGCAATAACCCGGACAGCTTATCGGTTCATGGTACATTCAATCTTTCCAACATCGCGACCGGAATTGATTTTTACAATAACCGAGTTTATGTCGCGGTTCGCAGTAACGATTCGCTAAAAATACTTGGACCGGGGCCATGATCAATAAATTTAAGATTAAAAATTTAAGATTAAAAATTCAAATTTTTCGTAAGGGTTTCACTCTGGTTGAGGTTTTAATTTATGCCGGAATTGTAACTATGATTATCACTTTCGCGCTTTTAGGGACTTATCAGATTATTGACTATCAAGATCGGTTGGAAGATCAATTGGAGGTAACGGAAAACAGCAAGTTTTTAATTCAAAAGATAGCTTGGGTTTTGCAAAATAATTCTGCGATTAACAGTCCGGTGCTAGGATCCAGTGGCTTATCTTTGTCGGTGAATAAATTGAATTATGGAAGTAATCCTTTGGTCATTACTTTAAGCAATGGCCGGGTTTGGTTGTCTGCTGCTGGCGCGAGCGCGGTGAGTCTTACAAACAGTAGAGTAACTGCCAGTAATTTAATTGTTGATCATTTGAATTTTTCTAATCAAAGCGCGATTCGTTTTCGCGTTACTTTAGAAAATTCAATCGCGTCGTCAACGGTTGATACGACAGTGTTTATAAAATGAAATCCAATCCCCATAATCGCGGTTACATCGCGATTACCAGCGCCATTATCTTATCGTTTTTAATTATGGCGGTGTCTATCGCTCTTAGTAGTTCGGCGATTTTAACCCGCCTTAGTGTGTTAGATTTAACGGCGAAACGCTCTAGTTTTTTCGTGGCCCGAACTTGCTTGGAAAGAGCTTTATTAGAGCTGGCCTTAGACGGCAATTATGCGGGGAATACTACGGTTGTAATTGAAGAGGGCGGCAATCAATGCACTTTATACACAATTGAATCTTCTCCACCAAATAAAATTATCAAAGCACGCGCGCAAATAACGGGAGTGACCACTAATTTAAAATTAACAGTTGACAGCACGACCCTAGCCACCGTCTCTTTTGAAGAAGTTGGAAGTTTTTAGTTGTCCACAGCCAGCACGGCTATCTTAATAAACTTTGCTATACTTAAGTTATTATCTTAAAAGGTCGGGTTTTATTTCGTAATAAAGTATGAAAAAGAATTCAGGTTTTACCCTTATTGAATTGCTCATAGTTATCGGCATTATCGCGATTTTAGCCGCAGTGGTTATTGTTGCTTTAAACCCTGCCCGTCAATTTTCTCAAGCGCGCAACACCCAGCGTTCTTCTAACGTCAATACTATTTTGAACGCGGTTGGGCAATATATTTCCGATAACAACGGCAGTTTACCGGCATCCGTTACCGCTCTTACAGTTGACACGCCAACGCAAATTTGCGCAACAGGCGCCGCGGATTGCACGGGACTTGTGAATCTATCGGTTCTCACCAACAGCGAAATTTATTTATTATCTATTCCGGTTGATCCAGCCGCTAGCACTACTGGTGGCGTGGGATACGCAGTTTGGAGGACTTCTAACAACCGCGTCGGTGTTACTGCTCTTGGCGCTGAATTGGATCAGAAAATCACTGTTCGAAGATAGGTTTTACCAAAAAATCCGCTTAACAGGCGGGTTTTTTGTTTATCTAATATATCTAGTTATTTATCCACAAGCATGTCCCCAAAATAGTCTTGTAGAGCAGTATAATTATAAGAGGTAAATAAATTCTGAAATGAGCTTCTACGGGCTGTTTTTCCAGTTTAAAAAGTTCTTCATTTTAACGCTTGTTTTAGGTTTAATTTTTCCACCCAATTTAGCATTTTTTAATTTTAATTTAATTCAAAAAACTTTTGCCGCTTCCGGCACTCCACAGATAATCAGCTATCAAGGCCGTTTGGCAAATTCCAGCGGCACACTTTTGGGCAGTTCTTCCGGCACAACTTTTTATTTTAAGTTTTCTATCTGGGATGCGTCTAGTAGCGGTAACCAGCTTTGGCCATCCTCGGTTCCTAATTCGGTTTCCGCTACTGTAACCAGCGGCGTTTTTAATGTAAACATTGGCGATGTGGACAGCGGATTTCCCCACGCGCTGGATTATAATTTCAACACCACTGAAACAATTTATCTCCAAGTAGAAGTTTCTTCTAATAATTCTTCTTTTGAAACTTTAACCCCCCGCCAACTCATCGCCTCCGCCGCCTTCGCTGAATTAGCCGCCGCCGTCTCCGGCACCACCTCCCCGTCTCTTTTTGGAACAACCACCATAGACGAATCTTTCGGTTCCTCCCAAGTCGTCATTGAAGCCACTACTACCACCTCCATTCCTCTCACTATCCGATCTTCTACTGATCAAACCGCTAACCTCTTTCAAATTCAAGAATCTCAAGACGCCATTAACCAAATCGTCATCGACAGCAGCTTCCGGTTTGGTATTGGCACCTCTTCCCCAACAAATATTTCCTCTTACTCTCTCGGCGTAGAAGGCGCTGGCATCATTGGTAACTTCCTCGCTACCTCATATATCGTCGCCACCTCCACCACCGCTACCTCTACCTTTAAAGGCGGTGTTGTCGTCTCTCGTGAAGCCGGCAACTTCGGAGTGGCCACTTCCGTTCCTTTCGCTCCCCTAAGCGTTGTCGGCAATGCCTATATCAGCAACGGCTTGTCTATCGGAGACACTACTGCAACCACCACTCCCGGCCATCTCCGAGTTTCTTTAATTCATTCCGATACCCAAATCGTCGCCGAAGGTCTGACCAACTGCAACACCATTGATACCGACGCTAATGGAGTATTGAAATGTGGCGATGATGCCGGAGCCGGCGCTGGCGCCGGTGGCTGGATAGACAAAGGGACGCGCGTTACCACGGAAAGCAATAACGACGTAGTTGATCTTAACCAACTTTTTGTATTCGGTTCCCAAATCAATCTAGGCAATGGTCTCTCCGCCACTGCCACTATTTCCGGA
>CAYHXN010000020.1:0-7381 GCA_964360605.1 uncultured Candidatus Saccharibacteria bacterium
AAATGCTATGATATATAATAATCGTTCTGCTCCTATCGTCTAGAGGCCTAGGACGCTGCCCTCTCACGGCGGAAACTCGGGTTCGAATCCCGATAGGAGCACTAAACCTGCCTTATCTCGTCTACTATCTTATCTAACTGCATCGCTCGCGAGGCTTTGACTAACACCAAATCCCCCTTTTTTATGATTTCTTGAACTTTTAATTTAGCCTCATCGGCAGTGTCAAAACTAAAAATTCTTTTTCTTGGAAGACCGAATTTATACGCCGATTCAGCGATAAATTTGGCGCGAGATCCTACAGTTACCAAGGCGTCAAAAGCTTTAGCAGCCATTCTTCCGATTTCTTCATGGGCTTCAATGGTGTATTTACCTATTTCCAACATATCTCCCAAAACTCCGATCTTCCGCATTTTCCCGAGGGACCTGATTGTGTTTAAAGCCTCATGCATAGAAGCCGGCGAGGCATTATAGCTATCATCTAAAACATAGGTCCCCTTTACGCCGACCAAAAGCTTCATCCGATGTTCCGGAGATTGGTAATATCCCAAAGCCTCCGCTATTTTGACCAAATTAAGACCGAAAACAATTCCGACACCGGCGGCCGCGGCAGCAGCATAAGTCTGGGCCTTACCATAGCTGTCTTCCAAGTGAACCGGAACGAAACTTCCGCCGTATTCCAATTTAAAAGAAATTCCCGCCGGTCGGCCATTATCCAAGCGGTGTTCAAAATTAGTAATTCTCATTTCCGAACCCTCGCCGAAACCATAACTCACGACATGCGCCCTAGTCCGTTCTTTCATATCCAGTACCGCCTGGTCATCAAAATTTAAAACCGTAAAACCCGTAGCGCCAATCGCTTCCACTAACCGCGATTTTTCCCGAGCTACCGTCTCCGGTCCGCTATAAAATTCCACGTGCGCCGGTATGTCCCCAATTGCCGTAACAATCCCAATCTGCGGTTTGGCAATTTCCAGCAGATATTTAATGTCGCCCGGCTTATCCGCTCCGTATTCTAAAATTAAAACCTCTGGGTAATTTACCCGCACTAATAATCTAAGACAGGAAGCTAAAATAACTTGGCACCAGAAAAATACGCCGCCAACACGGTCGTAGTTTCCTAATATAGTGAGGGGTAAACCAATGTCATTATTAAAATTTCCGGAGCTCGCCCGAACCGAACGAAAAGAGCGCAATACAACGTTAACAGCTTCTTTGGTAGAAGTTTTTCCGACACTGCCGGTAATACCAACAATACCCGGCTGGTATTTACGGATAGTCAATTTCGCCAATAACCTTAGCTTCCATTTAAGAATTTTTATAAGCTGGTTTTTCATTAATTCTGTAAATTATCCGGCGGTATGTTGTAGTAGTTCAAAATAAATTCCGCTAACTCCTTAAATGCCGGAACAACAGTCGCTCCAGCCAACGGCGCTTGAGGCCGGTCTACTTTGATTAGAATCGTAAATTTTGGGTCGCTAGCCGGCGCGAAACCGACAAAACTATGTATATAGGCCTCTAGATAACCGCCGTTTTTTAAATCCGGAATTTGAGCGGTTCCGGTTTTCCCGGCAATTTTGTACTGGGGAATTTGAGCAACCCCTGCCTTCTGTACCGCCGAAACCATCATATCAGTAACTTGTTTAGCGGTATCCGGTTTTATAACTTCTCTGATCCGTTGAGACGTTTCTTCGTCGGTAATTAAAGGTTTCATTAAAATGCCCTGATTAGCAATAGCGGAGATAGCGGAAATTAACCTTATCGGTGTTACGGAAACGCCTTGGCCGAAAGCGGCGGTGGCAAAGTTAATTTCCCGAAAACTGGTTTTAAGATTAGTTAAACGGCCCGAAACTTCGCCGGGCAAATTAATCTCTGTCTTGTCTTGGAAACCAAATTGTAATAAATAGTTGTAAAAAATGTCCGGTCCTATTTGACGCTGGGCAAAGACCGCTCCGGTATTAATGGAACGTTCAATAACATTGGTCATAGTCACTTTTCCATAAGCGCCGTGTTCGTCAAAATCCCAGTTTTTAATTGTTCTACCATTAAGAGTTATGGAACCGCTGTCGTAGTAAGTCGTCTCCGGAGTTATCTTACCGCTGTCTATGCCAATTGCCATAGTAATAACCTTAAAAACCGAACCCGGCTCATAAATCAATTGCACTGCCGGATTTAAATAATTCTTAATCGGAGAATTAGAATAATCATTTGGATCAAAAACTGGATAATTACCGAGGGCCAGGATCCGGCCGGTCTTCGGGTCTTGGACGATTACGGTGCCGCCAGCCGCCTTATATTTTTCAATTACTCCCCGCAAAACCGATTCAGCCTGCGCTTGGATATTGCGATCTAGCGTTAGTTTTAAATCGTTTCCATCTACCGGTTCAACTATTTTCTCCTCTTCCAATTTTCCGTCTTTGCCAGCCAATAAATCCTCAAAATAAAGCTCAGCGCCGTAACGGCCGCGCAACCGGTCATCGTTATCGGCCAAACTTACAAAGCCCAAAAGGTGCGCCGCTAAATCGCCGAACGGATAGGAGCGAAGTTCCTCTCGATTCACATAAATACCCGGCAGATTAAGCTCTGATACCGCCGCCACTTCTTCGGGAGTGGCTTTGGCGATTAATAATTCATAAAGGTCGCCGTCTTTGGAAAACTGGGTAATGAGTTTTTCTAAATCTAGCTTAAGAGCTTCGGAGATTTTTTTAGCCGATTCGTCAATGTTTTGGATTTCTGAAGGTACCGCGAAAATCAGCGGGTACTTTTTGTTTATAGCCGCCGGAATAGAGTTTCCGTTTTTGTCTGAAAAATAAATAATGCCGCGTTTGGCTTTTAAAAGTCCGGCGGAGCCATATTGCGTTTCCGCTTTAGCGGAATAGTAGTCGCCCTTTTCTATCTGAAGGCGGTAAATATTAAAAACTAAACTGGAATAGATTAAAGCTATTCCTATTAATATAATAGATAGTCTAAAATTCATTTTAAAACTGTCTTATCTATTGGGAAGCGACAACGGGATTGCTTTCCATATAATTCGGCCGGCTCTCTTTTACCAACGATAACTTACTGGCAACGGAAATCAGATTTTTAGAGTCAAGGATGTTATAAAGCTGATTCCTACTCTCAGCGCTTAAAGATTGAAACTCCTGTAATTTCACCTCTAATCCTTTCAGAGAATAATTAAGAGAAACGTTACGGCTATAAACATGGATATTAGCTAAAGCTAAACCAAGTAAAATAAGAAACCAGACGACGACGCGTGAATTAAAGCGAATTTTAGATTGATTGGGAGTAAAAATAGTCATCTAAATTAAATCATTAACTAACAACGGCGGCTCGCATTTTCGCGGATCGAGCGCGGGGGTTATTTTGACTCTCCTCACGGCTCGGTATCACGGGTTTTTTAGTTAGAATTTTTAATTTGTCGGCCTTTTGAAAATCGCGGAAATAATTTTTTACCAGTCTGTCTTCTAAAGAATGAAAAGAGATAATAGCAATTCGTCCGCCGGATTTTAAAATTTTTAGTAAATCCTGCAAAACTTTTTCCAAGTTTTCTAACTCGTGATTGACATAAATCCGAAGCGCTAAAAAAGTTCTGGTGGCAGGATGGATGCGTCCTCGTTCGTAGTTCTTCGGAACCGCTCGGACAATCGTCTCAACTAAATCTTTAGTGGTGCGAATGGGTTTGATTCTTTGCTGTTCTTTAATGGATCGGGCAATGCGGCGGGAAAATTTTTCTTGACTGTATTCCCAAAGAATTTTTCCCAATTCTTCTTCATTAAGCTTTTGCAAAATATCGCGCGCTGACGGCAACTCGGGGTTGATGTTCATTAATAGTGGTTCGTCTCTTTGAAAGCTGAATCCCTTGCCGGATAAATCTAATTGATCAGAAGAAATGCCCAAATCTAATAACAATCCATCAGCCTTAGGTAATCCTTTTTTTACTAACAAATAGGATAGGTCGGCGAAATTCTCAACTTGAAACATGAATCTTGGATCTTGTCCCGCCGCTGGCGGGATCCCGCCTTCTGAAAAATTATTGAATCGGTGGCGGGAAATCATGAATTGCCTTGCGGTTGTCGCATCTTGATCGATTACTAACAATTTTCCGTTTTCTCCCAAACAGTTAAGGATCGCTTGGGAATGTCCGCCGCCGCCATAAGTCCCATCAATGAAAAATTCTCCGGGCTTGGGATCTAATATCTCAATTATTTCTTTTAAAAGAACTGGCTTGTGTCTTGAGTCTTGAAACATAAAACTTGAAACTTGTAATTTATTATTTAAATTAAGGAATTTATAAATTGTTGTTTGATTCATGGTTCAAGCCTCATGATTCACGATTAAATTCCGAGCTCCCCCAACTTTTCCGCTATCTCGTCAGAGGAGGCCTCAGTTTTAGATTTATATCGGTTCCAACCCGCTTCGTCCCAAATTTCCATTCTGTTGTAAACTCCGGCAATAATGGTCTGCTTCTTTAAATTGGCGTAGCGGCGAAGATAATCCGGAACCAGAATCCTCCCCTGCCGATCTAATGGCGCCTCCATCGCTCCGGAAAGCATTAAACGCGCGAAAGCGCGCGAGTTTGCTTGAGTTAAGGGCAGAGCCATAATTTTTTTTGCTAAAATATCCCATTCGCTTTTTCTAAAAACAAATAAACACTTATCTAAACCGCGCGTGATGATGGCGCCTTTTAGCTGCGAACGAAATTTCGCCGGAACCGCCATCCGTCCTTTTTCGTCTAAATTATGTTTGTATTCTCCAATAAACATCGCTTTTAGTTTTTTAGTTTTTTAGTTTTTAACTTTTTGGCGAGGGCAGTTGTTCCGAAGACCGTATCGGAGGCACGCCAGCTCGGTGTCCCGCAAAGCGGGACTGGCGTGCCGAGATAGAGGCAGATTTGTTCGCTGGAAACGAATCATGCCGTGTCTGAGGAACAACTGCCTGAGCCTAGTTTTCCCCAGATTAGCGTAGTTTTCCCCACCTTTATCCACAATTCCCCACCGCAATTTAACTATACCCCACCCTATGCCACAGCGTAAAATACCCTTTTGTGGATAAAGGTCTCAGCCAAATTATCTTCAGGAAACAGCCCTAGTTTTTTCCAGCAAAAACTAGGGCTTCGGTCCTCGCGTTTTTTATTCCCCGCTAAAGCGGGGAAACCAAGCTAAAAAACGCTGCGAGTGTTCCTGCAGATAAGTTGGCTTCAATGTTGTTTGGGTCGGTCGGCTCCGAGACATTCCGAAAAGGCAGTGCCTTCGCTATTAAATACTAAACATTCCTTTAACTAAACTGCTCCGATGAACATCGGAGCAGTTTTTTAAATTCTTTTAAACAGTTTTACTTCGTTTATACAAAACCCACAAAAGCGCGGCGGCAACTAATAAAAGTAAAAGAAAGAGTGGGTGCCCGAGCATGAATCCGCCGAAGTTGGCAAAAAACGCGGTTAAACTCAAATCGTTTAAAGACCCGTCGGGCAGTTGAATAATAATCCGTTCTCCACTGATAGCTGTTTCGCCGTTAGTTTTGGAAACCGCGCGGAAATAATAAGGTTTGTTTAATTCTAATTTACCGATATCAACGCTGTGAGCGATAACCAAATTTAAATCTTCGGTTGTGGCATTCGCGTATGTAAAATCCCTGGCTTTTTCAGCTTGAGAAATACTATCGTAGATTACTCGAGAAATAGCGGGGCGGTTAGTTTCCCAAAGAACCGTAACATTGCCATTACGTTCGCTGGCAACACGCACATTGTAAATGCCTAACTTTTCCGGAACTTCTCTATCAATAAAAACCGTCTGTACATTAGTAGTTGGGGTCGTACCGGAAGGCGCGCCAGTATCAATTACGGTGATGGAAAAATTTTGATAGGTTTCAAAAAATCCGTTAGAGGCGGCGACGGTAACCGGATAAGGTTCTGGCCTGCCTTGGCTAAAATTCGGTACCCAAAGTATTGTTCCTAAAGATAAATTTACGGTTAAGCCGGCCGGGCCATTCGCTAAACGATAGACAATCGGCGCCCCGTTCGGACTGTAAATCTGCGGGGTATAAATATAAAGCTGTCCTTCGCGAACCGTGAGCGGAGGATTAAAATTCATAAAAACCGGCCCGCTGTTCGGAGGAATATTGGTGGTATTGGTGGTATTGGTGTTGCCGGGAGTAGAACCGATACTCTGTCCGCCAACAATAATCTTAACTAGCCTATCAACAGAAACTAAACCGTCAAAAGCGCGAAGAGTGATATTATAAGTACCCCCTTGATTAACTCCGGGCTGCCAAGAAAAGGTCCGGTTATCAACATGAAAAGTCGCGCCGGATGGAAGGTTAAAAGCGCTGTATCCAACAATGTCCAAATCTAGATCGGAGGCAAAAGCCGTGAATTCTAAAAGCTGGTCAACGCCTATATTAAATTCGTTGGCACTGGGCGAAATAAAATATGGCGCGCGATTAACGGACGCTTGAACCGTGTTTATGATAGTAAAAGGCGATCCTGAAAAACCATTGTTTTGGTTATTGCCGTTGCTGTTACCATTATTACTGGACGGAATAGAGCAGAGATTAACATTAGTTAATAGAGCGGAACAGGTAACTAAATTAGCTTTCACCGTAGAAACAGATAAAAATGACACAGTTAAAGCCAAAACTAAGGCTAAAAATAGCGTATTTTTCATAACGGCTCAATACTAACAAATTTATTGAAACTTGTCAAATAACACTTTTTACGGTCCCGTTGGCGGACCCAAACGTTCTTCTTTAACCTTCTTTTCTATTAACTCTTCGGCCTCCCTTAATTCTTTTAACAAACGATCTTTATGTTCCTCTTGATCTTCGTGTTCCGAAACTTTTTTTCTTAAATCATCAAAGTGTTGGCTGATTTCCGCGGCAGTTAATTGGCGCTCTTTTTCCTGTAAGGCTTTTTCTAAAACCGCTGTTTTTTCCCTCATTTCTTTTTCCAACTCCTTTCTTTGGACTGTTCGCACACGAACGAAAGAATATATCAATAATCCAACGGAGGCAGCAATAATTAATAAAAGCAGTAACACGACATAAGCATATTTTATTTTTAGAGACCCTAGTACTAAACCAGAAACCACCGAACGGAGTATCCGCGGGTTGGACCATTCGGACGGCGGGTCGCTTAAAGTCCGCGTTCGCACCATCCACTCCCCGCTTCCTAGTTCTAGTTTTTGAGCGACAAACCATTCGCCGTTGGAATTGGCGTTAGTCTCCAGAACAACTGGATTGGCGCCTGGTTTTTCAAAATAAATTACCATCGGCAGTTTGGGGTCGGCCCGACCTTCAAGATACAAAATTTCTTCCAGAGGATAATAAGTATTAGGCGCGACGGAAATTATTGGCGGCGAAGCCTGACGCGCTTGAGCGATATTAA
>CAYHXN010000020.1:7391-10979 GCA_964360605.1 uncultured Candidatus Saccharibacteria bacterium
AAAGTAAAAAACGAAACCGCCACGCCAACCAATAAAACCAAATGCAATTTTTCTTTAATCTTACGCAAAATACTATAAAAGTCCTCTGAAAAAGCGTGCTTAAGATGATGCTGGTGGCGATACCATACTATAATCGCCGCTACCCCAAGTAACATCGCCATAACGGAAATTATATCAATTAATACGCTCCATGGAATAAAGAGAGCAATTAAATCCAGTCCTTCTGGCGTAATAAATTGATAAAGCGCGCTGATAATAGTCATAGTAACCGCTTGATCACGGACGTTGCCAGCTTTATCTGTGGCGCGAATAATAACCTGATATCGCCCTGAGTCAAAATTAGGCGCTTGGTAGGGAGAACTTACCTCAAAAAAAAGGGATTCGCTTATCTGACCACTGGAAATAGGCACGATTTTCATTTCAAAATGATCTAATCCAGAAAGAGCATCAGTAGTAAAAAATCGGAAAATTGGATTACGTTCTCTGGTTCGGCGCGATGGGGATACGGGAATTGTAAAATCGGCTGGAGCTTCGGTGTCTATCCGGACTACAAAATGCGACAATCCCCCCCAAACCCCTCCGGATTGTTCCCGTAAATGAAAATACCAAATGCCGCTATTCAAATTATTAAATAAGGCGGTTGAATTATCAGTTTCAATAATAGCGTCTGGAGCAGTAGACGGATTTTGATCTAAAAGATAACTGTACCCGTTAGTAAAACGTCCCTTGGGCCAAACTAAAATCGGATTGGGGTCGTTATACCATTTTTCCTGATCCGGATGAGTCGGAGAAGAAATGCTCGGACCCAAGGGCGGCGGAACGGAGATACTGTAAAACGCGGAAGATTTTTGACCCAAGATATCCGTTCCCTTTCCATCGTGCGCCAAAACGCTCGTGTCGGCGCCGAAGCTAATCTGACCCTCACCGGGCGCTACCGCCCGAAAAGTTAATCTTAAAACCACGCCCTGCGACGTAGAGATGCCTCCCGGAATGCCACCGACAAAATAAATCCTTCCTTCGCGGTTAGAAAATTGCGGCGGAGTCGGCCAAAGTTGAATGATTGATTTACCGGTGGACGGGTTAGCAACTTGGAATAAATTAGGCGGAAATCGCAAATCAATTTCTATCGTATTGACTGACTTTCCTTTGGTATCCAATACAATAGAAACGTCAAAGGTACTACCAACTAGAAAAGAACCGATTCCTGGGTTCAAAAACAAAGTGGCATCATCTACCGCCAACGCCAGATTGGTTAAAAAAAACGTTCCGATAACCGACGTTAAAAACAAAAAAGACGCTGCGCTTCTATATATATATGTAGTGCGAAGCATTATAAGTTAATTATATCACACAATAATTGCCCTATTCTGTCATTCTAATACGCCAACTAGCGGAAAAGGATCTCTAAAATACTCTTCGCACAAAAGCCCAAACACCCTTAACGATGTTAGAGATAAAGTTAACCGCTTTTTGTAAAATTCCCGATTTTGGTTGTCCTTCGGCTGGTTTTTCCGTTGACGGAGTAATGAGCTGCGAAACCGGTTCTTGAACTTGGCTGCCAATCAATGCTAAACCGTTCCGTTGCCGTGCTTGCGGAATAAGCTGGCTAGTTTCTCCGGAAGCGCCGTTATCGTTAAAGGCGATTATTTTAGCCGTCCAATCGTAGAAAATAACACTAAAATCTTTTGTATCTACTTTAGTATCTTTGTTTAAGTCGGCTAGTTTTAGATTTTCTGGGTTGTCTTTAATGGAAAGAAAAACGCTAAAATCTTTAAGGTTAGTTTGGCCGTCACAATTAAGATCGCTTATCTTAGTAACCGTTGGACAAGGTGGAAGCGTTATCGGCACCGGGAAAATAGCGGGAAATAAAGGCGCTATTGTCGGCGCGAAAGAGCCGGGACCAGACGTGGTCTGTGACGGCGTTACTGCCGCCTCTACGCTAAAGTATAAAAACCCTGCCCGAATTTCATTTAAGGTAGCGTCAGACGAATTGCTTAAACCAGTGGCGTGCTGGGTAATCACTCCCCAAAGCTGGGTGCCGTCAGCTGCCGCCCCGTAACCGCCAGGAAAAATCACCGGGTTTAACAACTTAAAACTCCCGCCGTCAGAATCAAACTCTTGGGCGAACGATAAAGTAGGATTGAGTATTAAGAATAGAGAACAGAGGACCAGCAAATCCAAAAGGTGCGTTTTTTTAATAATCATTTATACTATAAATTATAACAAAAAATGATAAAAAGGGTGGCCTTTTTTGGTTTTATTTTTATCTCCGGCTTAGTCGCCGGTTGGATTCTTAGTAGTAGTAATAATAATAGTAGTCAATATTTTAACGAAGAAAGGCTTGGTGAGTATGAATTCATTAACCCGCTTTTAGAATGTGAGGGTTCGGATGGTGTGGAATTTAAAGAATTGAAATCTTTTAAAACGGCGGTGAAGAGTCTAATCCAAAAGAAACTTGCGGAGCGAAGTTCTAATTTTATTTCTGTTTACTTCCGAGATCTTAATAATGGTCCGTGGTTTGGTATTAACGAAAAAGAAGCGTTATATCCCGCGAGCTTATTTAAAGTCCCTATAATGGTAGCGTTATTAAAACAAGCGGAGCAAGATAATGTTTTTCTTAAAAAAAATCTGTCTTACATTGGCGTAGAGCATCCGAGTAATAAAGCGCAGTATTTTAAACCATCTCAAAAATTGGTTGTCGGTAATATTTATAGTATAGAAAATCTAATTTATAGAATGATTACGTCTTCTGATAATGATTCAATGGATCTTTTATTAACCAGCGTTGACCCGAATATTTTAAATAGCGTCTATAAAGATTTCAGAGTAGAAACTCCTAGCGCGGATAATGTATCCACTTATCAAATCAGTGTTAAAAATTATGCTTCTTTTTTTCGTATTCTGTTTAATGCTTCCTATTTAAAACCGGAGTTATCAAATCTCGCTTTATCCATATTAAATGAAGTGGAATTTAAAAATGGTTTAATTTCAGGCGTTCCGGCAACCATTAAAGTTGCGCACAAATTTGGTGAAAGAAATTCATATGATCAAAAACAGCTCCATGATTGCGGGATCGTTTATTATCCTAATCATCCCTACCTTCTATGCGTGATGACTCGCGGGAATAATTTAGATATATTGGCGAAAACCATTGCTGATATTTCACGGCTGGTTTATCAAGAAATATATAAACAATTTAAATAAACTACCTTTAACTAAAAACCGCCTAAAGGCGGTTTTTAGTTTGGACTAGTGGACGATATAGAAGACATAAATATCCATACTGTAAAATATAAATTATAAATTTAAAATTCCTTCTATAGCGTAGGTTCTTCTGGCGGCGGCTCCATCGTTGTTTCTGCTTCGTCTGCCGGAGCCTCTGGCGGAGGCAGGATGGGAAGCTCTAATTCTGGAATCGGTTCAGTAGATGTACCGGTTGGCTCTTCAACGGCAGGATTCGTTTCGCTCGGTTCAGAGTTTATCAGCAGTTGTTCAGTTGTTGTAGTTGCCGTTTCTGATTCTTGGCTATACGAATCATAAACCTCCACAATTCTGGTAGCCTCAGCTATATTTCCCGCTTGGTCGATA
>CAYHXN010000021.1:0-10740 GCA_964360605.1 uncultured Candidatus Saccharibacteria bacterium
CGAGATTTAACAATTTCCAATTTTTCTTTGGCGGCAATTCAATCCAAGAATTCGCAAAGCGAATACATAAAGAATAAAACATTTTTATGAAAATTTCAATGTTTTCAATTTTAGAAAAAGTGAGAGCCCCAAGCGGAAGTGAATTCCACAAGGGGCTCGTTGTGATGGATTGTCCGTCACATGAACAGGTGAACGATCCAGCCGACGGCGATGGCAAGCACGGGGGTAAGGATTTCGAAAACGAACAACTCCTTTTTCTCGTCCTCGTCCCTCGGAATGTGCTGTTGGGTCAGAAAGCCGATGACGATCCCGATGCCGATGGCCTGCACCAGCGAGATCACTGGCAGGCCAAGGGTAGAGACCATGAACCAGCCCCACAACAGCTTCAGCGCCACACCGTTCAGCAGGTACGCCACGATCGTCAGGACGATCAAGCCGAGAGCAGCCATCTTGCACCTCCTTAAGGTACCGTGTTCTCTATGGCGAAATTACCACAGAGATTATCGCTTTCTCAGGATTCGATAATGCAATAAATATAGCATATATGGGATTAAAAGTCAAGCCCAATAGAAAAAGCTCTTATTTCAAGGCTTTTTCTAGGTTGCTGATTTGTATTAAAAAATTTTCTTTTCTTCTTTCAAAATTGCTAATTCGTTTTTACCCAGAAAGTTCAATACAAACTGGTCGCCGAGTCCCACTAAAAGCGGGATAAACTCCGCGAGGCGAACCAAAACTCTTTGACTTTTCCTACGTGGTGCTCGGGGAGGGAGTCGAACCCACACGCCCTTGCGAGCAGCGGCTCTTAAGGCCGCCGTGTCTGCCATTCCACCACCCGAGCATTAAAATATTTTAGCTGGTATTTTCTATATTATCAAAGCATGAGGCCACGGTGGGATTTGCACCCACGAATAGCGGTTTTGCAGACCGCAGTGTTAGCTACTTCACCACGTGGCCATTTGTAAACATCTTATAATGTGTTCTATTTCCTTATCAACTCGCTGAGGACGTAATTTAAAGTATTCAAGAAACTTTTTCAACTTTCTTTCTAGAAATAACGGCCCATGAACAGATCGGTACATAAATTTAAAAATGGGCAAACTCTCAGATGTCGGATAAACTAGCTGAAACGACCTGTGACTGAAAAAGACTTTTCCTTTTTTTAGCTTCAAGCTATCTTCCATCTTCTTTTTTAAGTCCAAAAGAAACTTTTCGCTTCCTGATGTAAAAATAGTTCGTAATCTTTTTATGATTAAGTTGTGTCTTTTTCCTACGGATCTCTCTAAATAAACACATCCATCGCCATCAAAATACCCTCTTACAAAACTGGCAAGAAACCTTTTGGGAATTTCAGGGAATCTAATTGTTAGAGATTTGTTAGGATATAGCCCCCTATGAATTAAGCTTTCGTATAACTTATGACTGCCTATTCTCAATAAATAGCGTTCGTGACCTCCAATAGTTGTCGGGGGACATTTTACGATTTTATGTTCCGAATCTAACAATGCTTTTAATTTTACTATCGTATTTTGATCGATACTTGTTACACTAACATATTTACCCCGCATATAATTACTCGCGTCTAACAAATTACCGTCTGCGTACCAGTAACCCAATACATATGCCATTTCGCTGTTCCATTTTTCAAAAAACTGTTCATTTACTTTATGCTTTATGCCCATAAAGTAATTATAAGTGGTAAGGATATATACTGCAAGTTAAAAACTGTTTCAAGTCCAACTTATTGAATGCAGCGGCTTATTGGTTTTCCATCAGTCGTTTTTCTACCCTTGCGGCCCGCTCGGGCCCCAAGTCAATTTCAAATTCTATCCGCGGCATTGGTCGGATATTCATCTTTCGGGACAAAATAAATTGTAATTCACCCTGTTTCTTTTTTAATATCTCAAAAAATTTTCCCGACTCCGAAGAGGGATAAATACTAACCATTATTTTCGCGTTCTCTAGCTTGTTGGTAACAAACACTTCCGTAATCGTTAGAAGAACGCCCGGTGGCATTTCTAACTCTTCAATCAAAATTTTCCCCAATTCTTCTTTTATTAAACTAGCTACCCGCTCGGAACGATGATGCTTCATGCTCTTTACCCGCTATTGATTTGGACCCATTAATACATCTCCGACTTTGATTTCCGTTTTGGCGTCAAACAATAACCCGCACTCGTTTCCCATTTCTACTTTAGCCACGTCTTTTTTGGCTTGCTGTAAATTAATCACCCGACCGCGGTCAATAATCCCCTTATTACGCTCAACCTCCAGAACCGAATTGTTTTTAATCTCTCCGTCAATAACTTTCCCGCCAATAATTTGCTTACCGCCTTTTTTTCCGAAAACAGCCAGAATTTCCAATTTTCCCGAAGGCTTCATATCGGCCACGCTGAATTCTTCTAACGCTTTTACTAATTCATAAACAATGTCCGACTCCAAAATCCTGATATTATTAGCGCGCGCCAAGCCTTCTGCCGCCCGATCGGTTTTTGTATGGAAACCGACAATAATCGCGTTTGTGGAAATTGCTAACTTCACATCACCGTCAGATATTTCTCCAACCGATTCCTCTATAATTTCAATTTTTTTGTTTTTTGCCGGTAAACTGCGGATAATATCCGCCAAAGCCTCCAGGGAACCGGAGGTGTCGGCTTTTAAAATAACGGCTAGAGATTTTTCTTCTTTGGTTTTCGCGACAATAGATTTTTTAATAACCTCCGTCGCCGAAGCCGCGGAAATTTTTGATCCGGCGCGGAAAGTGTCACCAGTTTTTGGTAAATCTTCAAAACCGAAGATTAGCACGGGGCTGGAGGGCGAGGCTTCTTTAATTACCTTACCTAAAAAGCTTTCTAAAATTTTAATTCTGCCAAAAGCATGGCTGGCGACGATATTATCGCCGGAACGCAAAGTCCCGTTTTTTAAAATTGCCGAAGCGCTGATACCGCGCCGATTATCTAATTTAGATTCTAAAATAAATCCTTCCGCTTCCGCGTCGGGGTCATATTTTAAGTCCTCTACTTCGGCCGTGAGAAGAATTAAATCCAGTAATTCGTTTACTCCCTCACCGGTTTTAGCGGAAATCGGCTGAAAACTGACGCTCCCGCCGTAACCTTCCAATAAAACACCGGACTGCAATAAATCATTCTTAACGCGATCTAAGTCGGTGTTATTTTTATCAACCTTGTTAATTGCTACCACGAAAGGAGTTTTGCTTTCCGTGGCTATTTTAATCGCTTCTTTGGTTTGCAATTGAACGCTATCGTCAACGGCTACCACAATTACGGCGATATCCGCCGCCTTGGCGCCGCGCTCACGCATTTTAGAAAACACCGCGTGGCCTGGAGTATCAATAAAAGTAATCTTTTCGTTTTTATGAGTAATCTCATAAGCGCCGGTGGATTGAGTAATGCCTCCAGCTTCCTTAGCGGCAACATTAGTCTTGCGAATATAATCTAGCAAAGTAGTTTTACCGTGATCCACGCTTCCCATTATTACGACAACTGGAGGACGTTTGATTTGCATATAAGTTTCGTAATTATACAATAAAAAAACCGCCTTGAATAGGCGGCTGAATTTCATGAATATATCCAAATCAGAAAACGGGTTATGCTCATCAACAAAATCCAAACTGATACGGCGATTAAAATCATCTTTAATAAATTCGGGATAAAAATCTTATGCCAAGATATCCGGTCGTCTATCGCATCGGCGGCGCCGCAAAGAGAAGACCAAATCATCGCTATCGGCATCAAAGCCCATATAGCATAAGCGAATAAATTAATCGGGTGCAAAAAGAAGTTTTGGGAAGTCGGCAACATTTCTAAAGGCATTACCCGTCCGATTAACGGCAAGGTCAATCCATTCCACATAAAGTCATTTCCAGAAATACCGAGCCAGGACTTGGGAAGAAGGTAAAAATATACCGCCTCCGGCTCCATCAGATTGAAATAAGGCAAAATTCCTCCAAAATACAAAGCAATAATGCTAAGCGGTATCAAGGCTGGGGCGAAAACGCCAAACCACGGCAGTTTGGGAGTTACAACTTTAAATAGAAAGTAAGAAGTCGCGTATCCCAAAACTATAATCATCGGCAAATCAACCATTAAAGTGAAAAACCAGCCGCTTACCGTTAACAAAAGAACCGGAATTAAAAGCAAAATTCGGAAAAGCTTCATATTAACCCTTCCTTCCGATACCACTCCACGGTTTCCGAAAGTCCGATTCTAGTGTTCGGATATTTTAGTTTGTAACCGAATTTTTTTAACTTTGCGTTGCTAATCCAAGAATTGGCGGTGATAAGATTTATCAGCTCGCGGTCTACCGGAGGAGGTAAACCAAATTTTTTCGCATTTCTGGCGGCCCTTTCAGCAATAAAGAGAACAACTCTTTTCGGCAAGTGAACGAACCGCAGAAAAGGGATTCCTAAGGCGTTTGCCATGCAGCCGGTAATTTCTCCGACCGTATAGAGAGAATCGTCCGTAACATTGAAAACCTCTCCAGCGGCATCCGGATGAAAAGCTAAATATTCCGCCGCGCCAACAATATCTTCCACGTGAACAAGGCCGCCGCGATTCTTCCCGTTTCCCAAAATAAATGGGGGTAGCTTTCCCTGCCCAATAAGCAAAATAGAAAGCGCCATTCCGTAAACGGATCGCGGACCATAAATAGCTGAGGGCCTAATTACCGTAACATTCAAGTTATATTCCCGCCGAAAATCTAATGCCAATTGCTCTTCATGAAGTTTGGACAATAAATAGGGGTTATCAGTTTTCGGTAAATCTTCTTCTGTGGCCGGGCGGTTTCCGATGTGTTTAAAATCTCCGTAAATTCCGGCAGCTCCCCAAATAATTATCCGACAGCGACGATAAGTATGCATTGCGATTGCTCGCAATAAATTTCTAGTTCCTCCAACGTTCACCTTAAAAAGTTGGCTCAACGGCGCGGCATAGTTAAACAATCCGGCTATGTGATAAACCGCGTCGCAATCCATTAATGCCTTTTTAAATTCCCAACTGTTCACCGCGGCTTCATTAGTTAAATCAATTTCAAAAAATCTCGTCCTTTCATAAATGGGATCGCTCGGTCTTTTTACGTCTGTGGCGATAACATTACAGCCTGTATCCAAAAAATGTTTTGTCGCGTGCCAGCCGGTAAATCCTCCAGCGCCAGTCACCAAAGCCGTATACCTTTCAGGTATCACTTTTATCCTTATTAAAGTTCTGCGCTCATTGTAACGCCGTGATAAAATAAAAGGAAGATGCAATTTACCGGTAAATACTGGCTTTTAGTCTTTATCGCGGCCTTTGCTTTGGTATTGGCCGGACTTTCTTTTTCTAGGCAAACCGAAAAAGGCGGCGCCCCATTCTCCATATCAGTTGTAAAAAAATCGCCGTTGGCGCGAACAGAAACGCTCCCAACCGCGGCCGAAAAACCAACAATTATTTATACGACTCCCTCGCCGATAATTATTTACGCTCCTTCCGCCGTTCCTCCCCCAACTCCTCCACCGACAATCATATACGCCCCGGCGCCAACTCCGGCGCCTGCTCCCAAACCCGCGCCCGCCCCAACTCCCGCGCCAGTCCCGGCTCCCGCTCCAACACCCGTTCCGGCTCCTCAACCGGTCGCCATTCCCGCCGCGGCTATTCCCCAACTCTCCCAGCAGTGCTCCATTCAAACTTTTGAAAACGCCGCTGGACCGACTTCGCACACTTTAATTTTTATTTGCGAGGGATACGAACAGTGTTCGCTTGCCAAAGAAGGCGAACAATTTGCCGCCATCAGCGGCAAGGGATATTTCAATTTCCCCGGCTCGCCGCCTTCGCACTACAAAATATTGTGCGATGATAAGTCCCGTGTTTGGTCTTCGGCGACAGGTTTGACTACCGGCCAAACTTCTTTCAGCCAATTAGCCTTCCGCTGGTTCGCGAACGAAGATTCTGAATTAGCCGGCCAGCCGCTAGCAAAAGAAAACCAAGAGATTTCTTTTCGTTCAATTTCTCAAAACCGCGAAGCGCGGTTGAGATTGGGAATTTTCGCCGCGAGCAAAGACACGGTTTTAGGCGCGGCGGTTTTTAAAATCCAATTCGCGGCCACGGATTACAACGCCGTTCCTAATTCTCCGAATTGGAAACCCGCGATCGCCTGCAACCAAATTCCCGACAACAAATTCCAAGACTTAGGAACCAGCGGACCGGTCCGATTTCTGGATAATCCGAACGCCACTCACGGCGCGGTTTATGTGCCGAGCATTAATGATCCTTTCTACGGAACGGCAATTCCTCAAACTTATTTAGAAAATAATCCCTTAGCGAACAGCAACGCCCGAATTCCCGCCAATTACCCGGCAATTTGGGATTTTGCCTTAAAAATCCAGGAGGTTCCACAAAATCAGCTGATATGTTTCCGAATCATAAAACAAAACGGCGGCCTTTTAGACAATTACGAAATCTGGCCGGCAATATATAATTAAAAAATGGAAAAACGATGGTTATTACCTGTAATACTACTAACTGGACTCATCGCCACGACGTTTTTTGTTTCTAAAAACGAACACGCCGCGTTTACTGTTGATAACGGTAAAATTGGTTTCCAGTTTTCTTTGCCGGATTGGAACAATATCGCGCCCATAACAGCTATTGCCCAGCTTTTTACAAAAATTGACCCCGGACAAGCCGCCTGCGGGTTAAACTTAGACGATGTTTTCACAATTGAAGAAAAATACACTTTAAAATGGAAGTGCGGCGGCGATGAAGCGCCTTGCACTATTTACGCCAACGGCAAAATTTTTTCCCAAGTGGTCGGCAGTGGTGCCTTACAACTTAGAATTAAAGAGCCGGCGATTGTTTACATAATCCGAAACCGTCGCAACCAAAGCTGTGATTTTAAAATTGCTCATCGCCTACAAACACCTCCCAAAGATATTGTCATTTCTTCTGCTTCGTCGCCATTAACAACCGTAACTTACACCAACGAAACTGATTTTGAAACAGCGGTGATCGCGCACACACTGCTTTATGACGATCTAACTATTGCTACCACAACAATTCTAACCAATGACACCAACGCCAGTAGTAGCATCAGAACCGCGGTGGCAAATATTATTTCTTATACTAGCGACGGATCTTTATCCGGTGCCGAAGAAACAACTTTGGCGGCTAACAGCACATCTATGGTTAATGTTGGAACCGGATTAGAAATTACCAAAGTAACAGTCGCTTCTAGTAGTGAAAGTTTTTTGTGGATGCGGGAAACGGATTCTACCAAAGACACCGGAGTTAATGCCATATTTCGCATCAATGGTTATAAAACAATCACCGGCGGAGGATCCAGTCAGTATTTATTACTTGGTTCGCCTCATTGGGATGATGACGCTTATACTCTTTTGTTTCCGTTACGAGAATTTGTCCGAAGTAAAAATGCGCGCGGGATTTTGATCGGCACTACAGATAAATTTAAACTTAACCCGACCGGAACCGGCGCTGATTCTAATGTTTCTGATGACGCAGCCTCATTAGGAGGCGGCACGGCTCTTTGCACCGGTATGACTGGCCCGGGAATAATGGTAACTAATGATAAAGGCATTTATTACATTGAAAATATTGCTGGTACCGACGACGCTATTTATTTCATACCTTATGGTACTTCCTGCCCGTCTACTTTAATTTTACAAGATAACGCTTTGCCAAATACCTTTGATAACCCACGCAGTTTAGCGTTCGTCGGCAGCGCCCGCCGGATTATCGCGGCGGATCGCGGTGGCGAACAATTCTGGTGTCAGGATTTGGCAAGCGATGGCACCGCTAGCGGCAGTCCGGTACTTTCTGATTTTACCGACGCCACCTTTGAAGCGGATTCTATAGCTGTTTCCCCCAACGGCCTTATAATGTATGTAGTGGATGATCCCGATTTGAACGTTAATACCACCGACAATAGATTGTTAAGTTTTAATATAGATTCTAGTTGCAACGTTACCGGTTTCACTGTCATTGCCAGCAGCCGCGGTGAAATAGATTCAATTGCCTTTGATGCTTTCGGTAATTTGATTTTTCTTGAAGACAACACAGCAGATGATAAATCGGATATCAAATATATCAATAGTGCGCAGGGCGGCGGAACAACTATTTCTACCTTAATACTAGGCGATTCTGTAAGTTTAGTTGAAGGAATCACTGTAGCCGGCCATGTTTTAGATGACATTACTACCAATGCTTTGGCTATTTCTTCTTCCGACCGCGGTATTGGGAGCGGCAACCTTTTTATTTCGGATGATACGGGCGATGAAATTTATACTATTGTGCTCACTCGCGACAGTGACGGTCTGATAACGGGTTTTGAAAGAACCTTGTTGACTGATTTTGCCGCCACTACTAATACCGTTGAAGGATTGGCGATTAATGAGAGTAATCAAAACCTCCTTATTTTACAGGAAAACTCCAGCGATTCCGGTTCTGTTTTTCAAGCCACACTCTACAATGACATTGTTATTGATAGCGGCAACCTCACAGATGTTTCCCGCATTATCGGCTACCAAACGATTCTGGAAGAATTTGCCGAAGACTTGAACACTATCCATTGGCAATGGCATGGCTATCGCCAAAGCGACTGGAACCCGACGCTATGCAATGGGGTTTATCCCGTAACCGTTTCGGATGGATCAACCACTACGAGTAAGCAGGCAACCTTTACTTATCTTGAAGATATAATGAGCGATTATTTTACTGGCTGGGAAGGTTGCAACAGTGATTTTTGGGAAATTTTTCCATCCCAAGCTCAAGTAACGCTCGGCGCACAAACTAATAAACAGGGGGAATTTATTCAAACTTTAAATTCTACAATCGGCATTGATACCAACGATATTTTCATGCAGGTAGAAATGGGAGAAAATATCCGTGCTGGGGATTTAGAAACTTTGGACACCGATGCCGACCGCCGCTTCCGCGACGCGCATAGTGCGTTTTAAAAAAATGCGTTTTGTGCTCGGGGAGGGAGTCGAACCCTCATGACCTTGCGATCGATGGATTTTGAGTCCATTGCGTCTGCCATTCCGCCACCCGAGCATTTATAAACTTTAATAACCAGATATTAGCTACTAGCTATCAGCTAGTATATTATAATAATTGAGTATCATGGACAACTTGCCCATTCAAGGACCTGTGTTCCTTATAGAAGTAAATAAAATCACTCCTAACCCCCAGCAACCGCGGCGGGATTTTGACGAGCAAGCTTTGGCGGAACTTGCCTCTTCCATAAGAGAATTTGGGGTTTTACAACCCATTATCGTCAGTAAATTGGAAATAGAAAACGAAAACGGAACGGATGTTCAATACCAGCTTATTGCCGGTGAGCGACGTTGGCGAGCCTCCCAGATGGCCGGCTTAGAACGCGTTCCGGCAATAATCAGAAATGTAAGTTTAGACCGCGAACGATTAGAATTAGCAATTATTGAAAATGTCCAACGCGCCGATCTCAATCCGATTGAAGCCGCTCGCGCCTACTCACGGCTGCAGGATGAATTTAGTCTAACTCAGCGGGAGATTGCTAGCCGTCTTGGGAAAAGCCGCGAAGCGGTAGCTAATACAGTGCGCCTGCTCAACCTCCCGTCAGTAGTTCAAGATGCTATAGCTAGAAACCAAATCAGTGAAAGCCAGGGCCGCTTACTTTTAAGCGTTCAAGAAATTGCTACCCAGCAGTCTCTTTTTGAAGATTTATTGCGCAATAATTTAAGCGTCCGCGAATTAAAACAAAGAATCCAACAACACAAAATCTCAACCATCCCCGCCCCGATATCAGCGGAAGAATCTACCCAGGAGGTCGCGGATCCAGAAGCTTTAATGATTCAACAACAGCTGGAACTGGCTTTAGGAGCTCCGGTAAGAGTGGATCGTTCGGGAACCACGGGGAAAATCACCATTTCCTTTTATTCGCCCGAGGAATTACAGGCCCTAATCACGCGCTTGGCTTCCGTTACCGCCCCAGAATATCCTCCAACCGAACAACCGCCCCAAGAATTTACCTATTAACCAACTATCCTTTTTGCAAATTAGTTGAGGAATATACTCCTCACTCATTTTTGCTAGTCCAGTCCCGATCCCGCCGCCTTTGTCGTATAGGATGTCTCGGAGCCCCGATAGATTGGTCCATTCGTTATCGATATTTATAAACGAATGGTATCGGGGCGAGAGATAAGGTAGGCCGACCCGCTGGAGGTCGGCCATGCCGGTCCCAGTAAGCAAAGGCGGCGGGACACCGTGCTGAAAAGACCTCGAAATTCGCTCGGGAGATATTTCAACTAAATCAATTTATATCCCACCTCTCTTACTTCCTTTATTTTTTTAAGTTTTACCATTAATTTCTCCGCCTTTTCTTTTGACAACGGCGGAGAAATTATTTTAATTTGAGCAAACTTTTTCCGCGCTCCATCGTTTTGGGTGTTAATCGCCAAAATATGGACGTGAGAACGAGATAAAACTTCAGAGATATCCTTAAGCAAACCTAAACGATCCTCTACAGAAATTTTTATTTCCAGCTTTTCGGGAATTTTTCGAACTAAAGTTTTCGCGGAAGTGCGCAAAGCTGAACGAATGCGATTCTTGGCGGCAGAAGTTTTTACAAAACCCAGCCACGACTCTGAAGGATTTTTCTTTTTCTGAGTAATAATTTCTACCACATCTCCAGAACGAAGTTCGCTTTCTAAGGGAACGATTTTTCCGTTTACTTTAGCACCGGCTCAAGTATCGC
>CAYHXN010000022.1:0-10004 GCA_964360605.1 uncultured Candidatus Saccharibacteria bacterium
AAAACGCTTTCAAAAAACTCCCGTACCGAAAAATCCAGTTGATCGCGGGGAATCACCTGCCGGGAAACAGCGATGCTTATCTCTCGGTCTGTTGAAAGGGCGCCTCCTTCTGGTTTAAGAGTCTTGGTAATTAAATTAAAAATAGTGCTCTTACCGGCCCCGTTCTGGCCCATCAACGCTAATTTGCTTCCCCGCCGAACGGAAAAACTAGCCTCATTTAAAATGGATTTATTAAAACTGTAGTCAAAATCTACTTTATTAAATCTTAAAATTACATTGTCGTTTGCCATAGTGGTGTAGTTAGTTAATCACAAAAGGAATGCCCTAAATTGGGATTTTAGAAAGAGTGCCGGAAAGATAAAATTATCTTATCTATACCAACACCGAATCGGGACTCAACCTCTGATAAATCTCCCCCGCTAGGCCTCTAAATAATTCCCGCCTTTTCCAAAAAGAATTGGTGTCAGAAACATCGTTGTTCCGAATTCTGTTTAATTCTACTATTACCGCGTATCTGGTATGCCCTAAATCAACATTGGACTTAGTGTTGGCGTCTTCCAGTCCCTGATAAATCCGTTTCAAATTAATGTACTTATCGGGAATTTTTAATTCTTTATTGGCTTTCGCGTTAGACAAGACAATCGCGGAAAGCGCGGGGTTTAATTCTATGTATTTAATAAAATCGTGAATAGCGACAAACAAACCAAAACTAGCGGGGGTTTTCAATACCTTCTGGATTTTTTTGTCTAAACCAACTTTTACCTTTCCCATCACCTTCATTACCGATAGTCTACTACAATTATGATTAGATAGCTATCTCTTCAATGACAAGATAAATTTATAGAAAAACCGTTTCCTAAATTAAAGACCACTGGTAAAACAGTGGTCTTTTTATTTCCTCTTCCTTTTTAAATCTTTTTTCAGCTGGCAAATCAGTTGTCCTTCAGTTTCAAAAATATCATCCGCGAACTGATACATTACGTCCCATCGTTCAACCTTCGGATCCAGCAGGATATACATTTTCTTAATCTCTTTTTCAATTTTCATTCCTATTAATTTCCCGCGGTATTTTTTAAACATATGCGTAACGCCTTCCGTAAATCCACGAACGTAGCCCGCTTCTAAATGCCCGGATTTCCCGGTGGGACAAATTAAAACCGCGATTCCGGAAGCATCTAAATGGCTCTTATCAAATTCGTAAATGTGTCTGGCGGCGTGTCCTTTCAAAGCTTCCTTGTAAGGGCGGCCTCTGCCCTTTTCGTAATCCCGCCAGTTGTCATCCGCTTCCGGATGGGCGGCTTGCCAATCATCAAATACGTCAAATCCGATTTTTCGGATTTTATTCGCCAGCTCACGAATCTTTTTGTTTTTTAAAGAACCGATGAGATAGAGCTTCTCTATGGACTTTTTTCTCTTGCCGGTTTTTACGACCATCTTTCCTTCGTCTAAATCTGGCGTTACAAACAAAATAACAAAACCGTATTTATTGGTCAATTGCCAAATAAAATTCCCCGCAAAGCGGGGCAAGTAAATTTCCGTTATTCAGCCCAGATTACGAAAGTGAAAACTTTGTTATTCTTGCCTAAATCTAATTCGTGCAATGAAGAATGTTTGTCGGAAGAAGTCCGGATTACTTTACCCCAAGCTTTGGGATTGTTGTGATCAATTTCTTGACCGGCGGAAGAAGCGGAGCTTTGACTCAAAGTCGTGACGGTATCCAGATGCGCGTAAATTTCTTCCAGCATATCGTAATCATGCTGATTGGGATGTTGGTTTAAAGTCGGATCGCTGGAGTAATCCATGCAAGTGCCGAGCGGTGGATTATTAAAGTCCTCGTCTTGATGATCTAATCCAAAAGCGTGTCCAACTTCCTGACAGAGAACAAGGTTTCGCCAAGCTGGGGTGTTATATTTGGCAGTGCTGAAATAGGTATCATTCACCTTCACCGCTCCTTGTGTGATGTGCGTGCCACTAACCCAAACGCTGGCAATACCCAGCCAGCCATTCCTGCCATATTTGTTGTTACAAACTTCAACTCGGCCTGCCACCGGTTTGCAATTTTTGGGATTAGAATTTCCTGAAACGATGCTAGTGTCTAAAACATTGGATAAACTCCAATCATAGGAAGTCGTGCCAAGATAAGAGTCCCAAAGAGTGGAAAGATTATCGCCTAGTTTGACTGTAAACGGATTTGAGGTCCGCGCCCAATGATATCCGCCCCAAGAATGCGAGGCTCCGGCCAAACCGGCTACCGCGCCAAACGACAATACTACGCCCGCAATGATAATTTTTTTAATTTTATTCATAAATCAAAGATTACACTAGAAATTATCTGAATGCAAGCGGGACTATTTTAGTTCCTGGCTAAAGATTCCGGACGAATGACGATAATTCGCTCTTTCCAGCCGCGAAGAAATCCGGCAATGGAAATTTTCTGATTTCCGCCTCGGGTCGCCGGGTCATTGTAGTAAATAAAGTCTCCCTCAACGCCGTTAATCACCACAAGGTGAGGAATAGTGCTGTTCGGATCAAAAGTGTAGTGCACGGAAGCAATTACCGGACCGTCTTTTAGAAATTCCAAAAGAGCGGCGAATGCCTCGGTTTTATTTAGATGAGAGAATCCATAGATTTTGCCTTTCAAACCGTAAGAAGCAGCAAGATCGGCAAGTCCCTGGTGTTTCCATCCGACGCCGTCAATAAACGCTCCGGCGGCAAGGCCTTCCATCAATAAAACATCTGGTACGACGGCTCCCGGTTTATAAAAATTGATAATCATCGCTAAGTCCGCGATGCCACAGCTTAATTTCTGCCACTTCGGAGAACTGATATTCCGAATTTGGGAATAAAAAGGAACCTCCGGAATAGAAGCCGGAATAACCTCATAATCATTGGAAGCGACAGGCTCAACAATTGGATTAACCTCAACAGCCGTCTCAACAACAGGAACATCCGCGATAACAGCAGGCTCAATAGGTATATCCGCGAGTACGCCATTAAAAGACGCCGAAACAGCCACAAATAAGCTCAATAATACATTAATATAAGCTAACATGGTTTAATTGTACCATACTTTATATATTTTGGCAAGCCCCACTTACCCACATTCTAAAGCGGTCCGCGCCGTGAGCCTATATTGGCGAGTCTTAATCTTGAACAATTACCTCTGTACCCAGATCGGCCCAAGTATAAAGCTTACGCGCGTCGGAAGGCAATAAGTTTACACAACCGTTGGAAGACGGCTTTCCAAAACGGTCATGCCAATAGGTTCCGTGAATGACCGCGCCCTGATTGGTGAAATACAAATTCCAGGGTACGCCCGGGAGGTCGTATTCTTTTTCGGAAATCCCTTGAATCGGACCCTGCATATACCGGCTGGGAGTTTTTTTAAATACGGTGAATGTGCCTCGCGGCGTGGGTGTTAATTCAAGACCGGTGGAAATAGACACTTCCATAAATAATTCTTCGCCGTCATAAGCGTAAAGTTTTTGGTCGGAGCGGTCCACGATAACCCGCTTCGTACTCGGCTTGGTTTGTTTGTCTAAATTACGAACCCCTTCATCCAATAACACGCGGACATAATCGGCGACAACATAAAAATCCCCTTTCACCCGCTCTGGATAGCGAAGCCATTCGTCAAAAACGATTTTGTACCATTGGCGACCGTCTCGCTCCACTACGCCTCCGACTTTTAAAACCATTCCGTTGCGGAGTTTGCCGGCAACTGGAAAATCTTCGCCGGGGCCCAGCCGCGCATTCAGACATTCCCCTTGGAAATACGGCCCGCAGCCGTCCAGAACCTCAACATATTCAAAAAGCGCTTCTTTGACCGGAAGAACCAGCGCCGCTCCCGTGTCATTTCTTGAAGCGATGATAACTGCTTCTTCTTTTTTTAAATAATGCTCGGTGATGGCCACTTCCGCGCGCAACAAACCAAGACGCAATATGGCCGTCAGCAATAGAACCACCAAAAGAATTCCGACCAAGATGCTGATTCCCAATAAAGCTGTTTTAAGTATGTGATGAGACATATTCTTTTGGTTTGATCTGATTGCTGTGTTTGATAATCATATTTTTATCATAACATTTTTTAAAAAGTCAGAATTATGTATACTAGAGGGTATATGAAATATGATGTTCTGATTTTAGGAGGATCCGGGATGCAAGGAAAAATTGCCGCTCGCGATCTTTTAGAAAATAATTATTCTGTTTTCCTCGCCGATCTAAACGATGAAGGAGCGAAGAAGATTATGGATAAATATCCGGACAAGACGGATTTTGCTTTCATTGATTTACGAAAAATAGCCGCCACCGCGACGCTTATTAAAAAAGTGAAGCCGACAGTCGTGCTGAACTGCGCCGAAGGAGATTGGAATTTAAATGTATATAAAGCCTGCCTGAAGACCCGAACGCACGTTCTCGATCTTGGGTCGGATATTCCAATGACCAAAAAACAGCTCGCTATGCACAATGATTTTAAAAAGAAGGATTTGATTGCGATTACTGGTTGCGGATCAACGCCGGGCATTAACAATGTGATGCTTCATCACGCCCATCAGCTTTTTGACACGTTAGACACGGTGGAAGCGGGCTTTGCCTGGGATTCCAATATCAAAGAATTCGTTGTCCCGTTCTCCGTTCCCAGTATTATTGAAGAATTTACCGAACTCGCTGACGTTGTAGAAAATGGAAAATACGTGAAAAAAGTTCCTATGGAAACAATTGAAGAGCGGGAGTTTCGGGAAATCGGCAAGCAAAAGTGTTTTTTTGTGCGTCATCCTGAAACGCATACCTTCAATGTTTACAATAAAAAAGACGGTTTAAAAAATATCCGTTTTTACGCCGGATTTCCTGATCATTCCATTGATGCTTTTAAAACTTTTATCAGCACGGGATTGGGAAGCAAGGAGTCGGTATTTATTGGAGACCAAGAAGTTACGCCGGTGGGTGTTTTAACAAACGTACTAAGGAAAAATCCGATACCGGAAGGTTATACTGAAAAAGAAAATTTGTGGGTACGCGTCTGGGGAAAAAAGAACGGCGCGCATCACAAAATTTTAATGGAATGCATCGTTAATACGCTTCCTGATTGGCAAGATGCCGGCTGTAATATTGATACCGGAATGCCCGCCTCTATCATGACTCAAATGGTTATTGATGGCCGGATTACCGCCCACGGAAGTTATCCACCGGGGCCAGTCGTACCAACAGAAAAGTTTTTCAGTGAATTAGCTAAACGCAAGATGCAGGTGTACCAGAACGGAAAACTAATTAACAAAAAAGTCTCTTAACTTTGATTTTTTTCCTAAAAGCTTGTCCGCGATATACTTCGCGGCAATAAAACACACCACTTGCGATCCGCATCCTGCAATGATGGCTTCATTATCCCGTACTCTCACTAATGGGCCGCGAAGCCGATTTCGATTAACCCCAAAATTACCGGACCAAGCGTATTCCGCTTCAAGTTTAAGGTATGGGAATAATTTTTTAAGAAAATCTTTAAGCTGTTGAAGATGAGGAAAATGAGGATCGGTTTTCTTGTGTTTTTTGTGGACAAGAATATTTCCAAAACCTACTAAGATCCGGTTATCGTGAGTAACTTTAAAGTAATTTTCTTTTTTTCTATTATCCCATACTATTTTCTTACGATACGCAAAACCGATTTGCTTGATTTCTTTGGGCGTTAATGGACGGGTTACTATGATGGTAGTTTTGAGATTTTTAATTTCATCCTCTGGATAATCTACATCAACGGCCCAAATAATTTTTTTAAATGTAATATCGCCGTGATGCGTATGCGCCACATGATCGTGAAGGCGGGTAAGCGCGGTTTGCTCATAAATCTTGACGCCATCTTTTTCAATTACCAGAGAAAACCCCTGAATAAATTTGAGCGGGTTTAACGCAAGGCCGTGATGGCGCGAAAGCATACCGTGGGCAAAGAAATCAGAATTGATTTCTTTTTTTAGAGCATCACCTTCCAGAAATCGCGTTGTGCTCTCTATTGATTTTTCGGCTTCGTATTCAGGACGAACATCATACTGATTATTTTTCTTAAAACCGCAATAAAGCGTATCTTGCATTTCAGCTTCGCAGTCAATTTTTTCTTTATCAATAATATTGCGAAGTGTATTGATCACATTGTGCAATTCTTGCCAAAGTTGTTTGGCTTTTTTCCTACCAAATTTCTGAATAAGGTCTCGAAGGTCTTGCTCGCCGCGCGTAACCAACGTACCGGCGGCTTTCCCTGTTGCCCCGCTGCCAATATGATTCTTTTCAATTAGAACAATGTTCTTGGCGCCACCTTTAGCAAGCGCGTAAGCCGCGGATACTCCAGTAATACCGCCACCAACAACAAGATAATCGCATCTGATGTCTTTTTTTAATTCCGGCCGAACCTTATAATTTGGATTTTTCCAAAAAACTTCGTACTTCATATATTTAAAGATTAGCACAAAGCCATTTCCAGATTACTCCTTCAATATTTTTAAAATCCGCAAAATTTAAATATTACTTCCCGCCACAAAGCCGGTAGTCCAACACAACTGCAAAGAATAACCGCCAGATGGACGGTCTACATTGAGCACGTCACCAACCAAATATAGTCCGGGAATCAGCCGAGACTGCATCGTCTTGAAGTTAACCTCTTCGAGCGCCACGCCACCGGATGAGACGATCGCCTTATTCGCTCCGAGCAGACCGGAGACATTCAAGGGAACTGCCTTTAATAACGTGACTAATTTTTTTCGAGACTCAGCGCTAACACTATGATTTACCGTCTCGCCGCTTATATCTGCAATCTCTAAAAGCGCGGAAACCAGCGCGGTGGGGATGAGTTTATTCAAAACGTTTTTAAGTTTTTTATTACTCTCGCCAACTAAAAGCTCTTGGAGTTTTTTGCGAAGCAAACCGAGATCAGTCTTCGGAAAAAGATCAATCTCAATCACCACGTCGCCATATTTTAAAAGTTCGCCAATCTCTTTACTCATATTCAACACCGTTGGACCGCTGATACCAAAGTGCGTAAAGAGAAGCTTGCCGTTCACACTGTCCTGCTTTTGGCGATTTTGAAAAATCGTGAGCTTGATGTCATTGACGGTGACACCGCCGAGTTTTTTCGCCCATGCGTCTGAAAGTGCGACCGGCACAAGTGCGAAATCGTTTTCTATGATCGTATGTCCTAGTTTTTTAAGCCACTTGAATCCCTCTCCGGTTGAACCAGTTTCTGGACGAGACGTGCCGCCAGTAGCCAACACGCAGGATTTCGCGATAATTTCTTTTTTATCCCTTGTTTTAATAATGATATTTTTCGTATCCGTAACCGAAAGACCGGCGACCTCAACGCCCGTTTGTACTTTCACGCCAACCTCTTTCATATATTTAATCAACGCATCCCAGACAGACTTCGCGCTATCTGAAACCGGAAAAATTCTACCTTCATTTTCTTCCTTCGTAGCCACATCTCTTTTGTTAAAAAATTCCAGCGCTTCTTTGACCCCGAATTGGGAAAAGGCGGAAAAAAGGAACTGGTCATTGCCTTTATATTTTGAAACGATGGCGCGGATCTCGGGTTTATTGTTGGTTAGATTACACCGCCCGCCACCGGTAATAAGCAGTTTCTTACCTAGACCCGGATTTTTTTCAAGCAACAAAACCGAACGGCCTCTCTCCGCCGCTCTTCCGGCCGCCATCATCCCCGCCGGTCCGCCGCCAATAACGACTACATCCCATTCGTTATTTGTTCCTCTTGGCATTGAGGAAATATTAGCACGGAAAAGTGAATATATTTATATACCAGATTTAAAAGAATACGCCAACGCATAAACTTACCCCACCCCGCTATTTATAGTGACCTCGCCGAACTACTCACTATTTACCGGCAAATTCCAGAACCTCCGAATTTCTTATAAGAATTGTGCGATTAGTTGTATAGGTTAATCCCTTGTTGGGCATCATTTCAAAACCTAGATAAATTCGCTCAACGTTTCTTTTCTTCAATTCCGCGATTGCTGGCTGTAAATCCGAATCCGAACTGCCAATAATCGCCGCTTTTAACTTTCCGTCGCAAGCCGCTGTGACCATATCAACGGCTATTTTTACATCAACACCTTTTTCTTTGAACACCAACGATTTCTTGCCACGACTATCTACTTCTATTTGTCCTCGCACTCTTCCGAATAGAGCAACCTCGAAATTTTGCTGTTGTAGGTGATTTTTTAATAACCTCTGCTCTTCGATTAACTGTTTTGATTTTTCTTCGGTGTCAGGATGCTCTTTAAGATGCGCAAAATAGAAAATAGTTTTATCGATTGCAATGTCTTTAAGTACCTTATCAAGCAAATCACGAAAATTGTAGGTATCGAATTTTGGCTTAGGTTTGTTCTCCGATTCAAATACAGCTCTGATTTTCTTAACAAAATTTTCTCCGTCTATAAATAAAATGGTCTGCATAACAGCGATTATAACACAAAACCCCGTCGGGCCTTGCGGCTGGACGGGGCGTTTATGTATTCATAATACCGTACTATCACCCTATGTCAAGCCCCCTGTGGATAAAAATATTAGAACTAAAATTCGGGATTCTCATCCTTGCCAGAAGCTCTTAAAAATCAAGAAAAAATCGCCTCACGCATGAGGCGATTTATTTTGGTACTTCGAAAGATTGGAGGGAACCGGATAACCATCTTTAGGAATACCCTGTTCCAGTCGTACAAGTAATGCAACGCACAGCGCTGTATTTTGCAAAAGCCGCTTCCGGAATTCAATTATTGCGTGTGGGTTAGCAGGATCAATATCATCAATCATCTTGATGCGCTTACGAAACATCCTCCGCCACTCTTCAATACTCCAATGCGCATTATGTGCACCCCATAAAAAATCTTGCACTGCGCGTGCGGCTTTTATAACTTCGGTGATGTGTTTCTCCTGCTTTTTTGTGACAGACCGCATTATCGCCTCCTGTAACGAGCTAGCGATAAAATAACAGAATAATCGCTCGGCGTAAAGTGCGCCGATTTTTGGTATTGGCTCCCTTTCATCAAAACTAACTACTCCGAGCCCGCGAGATTAAGACCTGTTGTTCAGGTACTTGCTGGCGATGCTTAACGCGAATGAAGGCAAGATAATGAACACTGTGGCAAAGAAAAGCTTCATTATTACTATGTGGAGAGGCGAAGCATTATTATCCCCTCCTTCGGGCAAGGTTAATACGTTCAATATCCCCATAATACCGAATGCGACCGATGAATAGATAAATATTTTTGTAGCGATTTTTTGCATAAGTTCATTATATCGGTTTTAGCGATGAGGGCAACCGGCCCAGCAACATGGCCGGCGCATTCCTTCTTTGAGTTCCGCGCGCGTTCTTTCTATATGTATTCTTCTAGTCTCCGGTTTTTTAACCGATTCAACCCAGCAGATCCATTCATTCCGCGCGAGCGGCGTAATATCTTCCCACGCTTCCCGCGCCGCCGGATCAGAAGTGAAAATTTTTTGTAAATCCGCCGGCACTCTATGCATCGCTCCCTTTTTAGTCATAAATTTATTTTATCAAATTTTGGACTACAAATTACATTTGAAACTCGTAAAAAACGCTGTAAAAGGAAAAACACCAGCTTTCGCTGATGTTCGTCCTTCTTGGCTCAACACCGTAGAGCCTGCCTACCGGCATGGTTATTTATAGTGAGCTCGCGCCTCGGCTGATCTCGGCCGAAGCCCGAACTATTAGAACTATTTTCCAGAATAAAAATGAACGTATTTATATTCCGGATTTGGGAATAAAATGGTCAAGTTTTTCTTGCGATTAACCTCGCACTATGTTTTCTAACTAGCTTTCTATTTAATTCAGTTCGGAAAAGATGCCCCCACGCTTCTTTGTATTCAAGAATTTGCCAATCGTCATAATAGCTCTTTAGTTCATTTTTCTTGAAAAGATGTGGACGAAATGCTTTTTTGCCAGTGTTTTTAGTTGTGTGAACCGTAATTACGTTCAATCCTCCCATTTTCGT
>CAYHXN010000023.1:0-8766 GCA_964360605.1 uncultured Candidatus Saccharibacteria bacterium
TAAGAGGGGAACAAAGGCACCCCAAGCCGCTGGAGTCATTCATACCGATTTTGAGAAAAAATTTATCCGCGCGGAAACAGTAAGTTGGCAAAAACTTTTAGAGGTTGGCTCTTGGTCAGCCGCGCGCCAAAAAGGACTATTACGTCAAGAGGGTAAAGAGTATATCGTCCAAGACGGAGATGTAATTGAGGTAAAACACGGATAAAGCTTCACAGCCTAAAAGCCGTGGTTTTCTTATATTGAATATATAAAAAATCTCCGGCGAGAATGTGCCGGAGACTAAGAATTCCATAGCGCGCTCTTTGAAACAGAGAAGCTCACGTTCCAGTTATAAAATCTACTGTTGTTTGAGATTATTTGTTTAAGGTTTTTGGCTACATTATCCATATTTTTTAATGATTCATCGCTATAATCAAAATCCGGTGGGTGAATATTTCCTAAAACGCGTTGTTCGTTTGCTAAAAACTTAATATGGCCACAGCCAAGAATTTTTACCTTCACGGCACGCGCCAGATCATTTTTAATTTTTTTAAGAATAATTTCATCGGTATCCATTAAATCAAGCAGCACTTCCTTTTTCGTATTTCCCTCGCGTAATTCAAAGAGGGTGAAAGGCATTACTTCCAGCAAAGGATCCAAAGAAAAATTTAATTGCGGTACATCTTTGAGGTGCAACTTAACCATATTAATACCTCAAAAAACTAATCACTACTATATCAAATTTCTAAGCAAAATTCAACATGTTATAATACTTGAGTTATGCCCGAAGTTAAAAAACCGGAGATAGGTGTTGAAAAATTCCACGAAAAACTGGAAAAAGACATTGAAACGCTCTCCGCGGAGTTAAGGACTTTGCCTACGGAAAAACAAGCGGAGAAAGAGGCGTTAAAATCTCTGTTAAAAGTAAAAATCTATGGCGGATCCGACCAAAACACGCCAATCAGCAAAAAAACTGATCAACCAGAAGATTCAATCGCGGTTTTACCTAAATATATGGAAACTGCTCCGGAAACACTCAAGTTAGAAGTAGAAAAACTACTGGATATTGTTTGGCACAAAGGTATTCCCACCGCCGTTAAAGAAGCTCGCAAAACCACTCCTTTAGTAATAGATGCTTTTCATGACGCCCTAACGGACAGACTTTATGAAGAATTTAAAAAACGGAAAATCATTAAATGAGCGCGCTTTTAATTAGTTATTTAGCATTAGCAGTAGTTATAACGGGAACAGGAGTGTTTTTTATCCGCCGCTGGGCAGTCCGCCGCGTCTTTTTAAGAACCCTAAATCTTAAACTGTTAAACATCCGCCTCCCGAAAAAACCGAAGGTGGAAAACGACGAGGCGTTTAAAGAAATAAATGTTTCTGGCCAGCTCTTTAGTATTCTTGCCGGTTCTAAAATACCCATCGCGCTGGAAATCGCGGTGCATAATATCGGCGAGGAAATTCATTTTTACGCCGCCGTTCCCGCCAACGCCATTGAGTTTGTAAAACGCCAAATACAGGGATTTTGGCCAGACGCCCAAGTAATGATTAGCGATGACTATACGATTTTTAATCCCGGCGGCGCGATAGAATCCGCTTTTTTAAAAACTAAACAGCCGTACTATTTGCCAATTCGTTCTTACGCGGAAGCGCAGGTGGACACATTTCTGCCGATTTTAAGCGATTTTTCCAAACTGGAGTCCGTCGGCGAAGGTTTAGCTATTCAAGTACTTTTAAAACCCGCGCCAAAGTCAGTGAAGGAGGCATTTACCGAATATCTTAAAAACCTCAAAAAGCCGAACGAAAAAGAGCCTGAAAAAGCGGCGATTAATACGGAAAACTTAAAATTAGCCGAACAAAAAATCACCAAACCATTATTCGCCGTTAATTACCGGATAATCACTTCCGCCGCCACGCCATTGCGCGCTCAAGAAATTTTAGATGGAGTACTAACTTCTTTTCTACAATTCAACGCTCCTTCGCGAAACGAGTTTCGAGCCGTCAAAGCCAAGAGTTCCCGCAGTTTCATTAATAAATATATTTTCCGACAGTTTGACGATAATCAGGCAATGATGCTGGGAATGGACGAATTGGTCAGCATTTTCCATTTACCAACTTCCACCACGGAAATTCCCCGACTTACTTGGGTAAAAGCGCGCGAAGCCCAACCGCCGGCGGAAATTCCTAAATCCGGCGTAATGATTGGTGAAAGCGTTTTTCGAGGCGAATCTAAAACCATCCGAATCGGAGACGATGATCGCCGCCGCCATATTTATGTTGTCGGCCAAACCGGAACCGGAAAATCCAATTTATTGATTAATATGGCCTCTTCCGATATCGCTGATAAAAAAGGGCTGGCGATTATTGACCCCCACGGAGACCTTATTGATTATCTTCTTGGCCTTATTCCTCCAGAACGCCGCGGCGATGTTATTGTTTTTGACCCATCAGACATTCAACACCCGCCAGGATTAAACATGTTGGAATACGACCTAACCCGTCCGGAAGAAAAAACTTTTATCGTAAATGAAATGCAAAATATTTTTAACAAACTCTTTCTGGCGGAAACGATGGGCCCAATGTTTGAACAATACATGCGAAATGCCCTGCTTCTTTTGATGGATGATATAGTTCATCCGGCAACATTAATGGAAGTGCCGAGAGTTTTTACGGATAAAGAATTTAGAGAACGCAAAATCGCCCAGTGCACCAATCCGGCAGTGATTGATTTCTGGACTAAAGAAGCGCCAAAAGCCGGCGGGGAAGCATCTTTAGCCAATATCACGCCTTATATCACTTCCAAGTTTAATAATTTCATTGCCAACGATTATGTCCGGCCAATTATCGGACAGCCGAAGTCCTCGTTTAATTTCCGTAAAATTATGGATGAAGGAAAAATTCTATTGGTTAATCTGTCCAAGGGCCGGATAGGGGACATCAATGCCAATCTTTTAGGTATGATTATTGTCGGTAAAATTTTAATGTCGGCTTTATCGCGCGTAGACCTATCGGAAGAACGGCGGCGAGATTTCACTCTTTATATTGATGAATTTCAAAACTTCACTACTGACTCTATCGCCACTATTTTATCGGAAGCGCGCAAATACCGTCTGAATCTGGTAATTGCCCATCAATTCATCGCCCAGCTTGCGGAAAAAATCCGCGACGCGGTTTTTGGTAATGTGGGATCTATTATTACTTTTCGGATTGGCGCTGACGACGCCGAGTATTTAGTGAAGCAATTTGAACCGATTTTTGATAAAAACGATCTTGTAAACATTGATAATTTCAATGCTTATGTGAAGCTCCTTATCAGCGGCAAGACCACTAATCCGTTTAATATCCGTACTTTACCGGCGCCAGTAGGGGACGAAAATGTCAAAAGCCAACTCAAAGAACAATCTCGCCAAGCTTACGGCCACGACCGACAAGAAGTAGAAACAGGAATTTTAGCGCGTTTGCGAGAATAAGGATAAAATTGGCTTGTTTCACGAAAAAACAGGGTTCTTTTGTTCCAGCGACAAAAGACCCTTCTTCTCTCGCCCCGCCGCTCCGATCCGATAAATCGGAGACCAAGCCGTCAGGGCTCCGAGACGTTTTTCTTAGAAACAAGCCAATTTAGATTAGTTAAAAAGTGGTCTAGCAAACGCTTTTTGGGTAGTTATTGGATAATAGTGAGCCCGCCTTCGGCGGGTCAATTTTCTTTAATGAAGTACCACCACTCGGATCCCCAAAGATAATAGGAATCTAATTAATTTACTAGCGCGAAACTAACGCTAGCAGGATAAGACCGCCGAAAACCAAGGCGGTTGCGCTTATTTTTTCAAAAATAATTCGGCCCTGAAATTTTTCTTTCAGTACTTTCGGGTTGAAAATAGAAAATAGTAGGACAGTGATAAAAATAACCGCGAACCGAAATCCGAAAGTCGCGTCCACCAACGCCGGGTTACCTAAAAATAAAGCGGTGGTGAATAAAAAACCTCCTCCGCCCGCTAAAACACGATTTAGTAAAAACAACCCAAGATTCTCCGGTTTTTCTATCGGTCCGGAAAGAAGCTTGGGACGCAAATTTTTGAAAATTAAAAGGGAGGCGGCGGTTAGAAAAAAGGCAACTTGAAGGGAAACTAATCCGGTTACAAAATTAGTGTTAATAAAAAGAATTTTGTGTAATACATTAGTTAAACCAAACAACGCTCCGGCAATTCCCGCGAGACCCACAAAACGCCAAGAAAAAACCAACCCGCCTGCCACGAGTGATATAAAAGCAATAATTTCTCCAGTAGATAAATGACCGCCAATCAAAAGTAAAGTAAAAAGTAAAGTAAAAACCGGCGAAAAACCGCCAATCGCCAGAAGTGCTTCCGTCGCTTCAGCTTGTTTCAATGCCCTAAAACCAAAATAAAGGGCCCAAAAAAACGTGAAACCGCCCAACGCGGCCACCAAGCTAATTTCTAAAGAAGGGATGTTAAAACCAAACGGAACCAAAACAACCGGCAGGAAACTGATAATACCAATACCAAAAGCATATTGCAGAGGAGAGGGGATGGTGCGTTTTAAAAGTACCTTATCAAAAACTGCCGAAACGGCGATGATACTTTGTCCAATGAGAGCGAATAATAACCAGATCATATTATTAAGTCCAAACATTTATTATATCCTAAAATTAAAAAACGGCGCTAGTTATCGCGCCGTTTATTGCGTTTGAAAGACTCATCCACGATTTTAAGTAATAATTGAAGAGCGTCTTCGGACGACAGCTGTGCAAAAGTAATTTTTAAATTCGGATTATTCCCAACTAAACTTTGCAATGTTTCTTCAATCTGTTTATAGCCATCACTGGTAGTAAAAACAATAACTGTATTCTTCTTCATACCTTCCTTAAGGTAAAAGTTAAGGTGTCGCCTGATTGGGCCGTATAAATTTCTTCAATTAATTCATTAAGCTGATCGGCAGAAATCGGAAAAAGAGCTGTTTCACCAAACTCAAAATCATAATCCTCTCCCTTTTTAATTCCTAAAACTGGCGTGGTGATTATTATAACCCTATCCTTCTTAATCAGTTTTGGTCCTTTATTGTCCGGATTTTCCGGATGAGTCATTTTCGCCTCTCAAATACCTATTCCTATTCTACATCATCCTCAACTTCACACCAAAACGAAAAAGTGGTTGCGCGTGGAGTATTCTATGAACGGATTTTGAGGCCTTTTCGGCATGGTGTCCCGAAGTACTTCGGGACCGAAAAGGCCGAAACCTCGGAGCGAACCGCTGGGTGAGCGAGAATGAGTGAATAGAATACGCCACGCGCTAAACAATTCTACAAAAATCCTATTTTCGTAACCAATAATTATTCTCCCATTCCCACCCTTCGGCAAGCTCAGGGCAAGCAACTTTCTAAATTATTGTTTCTACTTAAGATAACCTATTCTTCTGAGCCAATAAGAATTTTCCCATTCCCACAATTTTTTCGCCGCTAAAAACCCTTCAAAGTCTTCTTTCCAGTACGGCTCTTCTTTCGTTGCCACTACCCCTTTTAACTCGCCCCATTCGTGCTCGGATTCCGGGCAAATTGAAACAGCAGCGCGTTTTGGATAAGGTTTGCGAATTTTTTTGCGCCCGCCTTTTTCCCGCAAAGTAGAACTGCAAAGCAAACAGGTTTTAATCTGATCAATTCTTAAAATCCAGCGGGTTTGAGGGTCGGGGACCGCGGGATCTTTAATTAAGGCGTCCATATATGCCGAAGTCTGTAAATTATAATCCCGATAAAAATCCAGCGAGGTTTTAATATCCATTACGCCAAATTTTCCTTGAAAAAGTGCCATCGTATCAATCGTTCCGGCATAGCCATGGTCTAAATTTAAAATCCGCCGCTCCACGTGCTCTGGGTCAACTTGCATATTATTGTGCTCAACAAAGTCCACAAAAGCGCTGACGGCTGGAGCAATTTGGGGATCAATCTCCGGATTTTGGCCAATCATCAGCTTTTCCACTGCTTCGTGAATCTTCGTTCCTTCCTCGGCGGATTTTTTGGTCTGTTCTGTTGCCGCGGCAAAACTCGCCGCTTCGGCATAATAGCGATAAAGAGCGGGCTTGGCCTTTATCCCAATAATTTTTGTTACCCGCGGATACCAAAAACCATTAATAGTATACCCATTTTCTTCTTTGAATTGTTCTTCCGATTTAAAATCATAGAAAGACATAGGAGATTATGATAACAGTTGGTCTGTATAATCAACAATGTTTCCCGCGCCCATCATTACTGTTATAGAGTCATGAAGCATGAATCTTGAATCATGAATAGTTTTAATAATAATCTTTTTTAAATTTTTCGGGTTTTGTAAATAAACGGCGTCAATTTTTTCTGCTAATTTTTTAGCCAGACCGTCCTTAATTCCTAATTCCTGATTCCTAATTCCTCGTTCCCGTCCTGCCACCTTATAAGTAGGCAATATAAGGACCTTATCCGCCGCTTTAAATGCCCCTATAAACTCTTTAAAAAGCCGTTTAAGCCTTTCCTCTTGATGAGGCTGAAAGACGCAAATAAGGGCGTTTTTAGGCCATTTTTGCCTAAAAGCGGCCAATGTTGCCTTAATTTCAGTCGGATGGTGGGCGTAATCGTCATAAACCACAATTTTTGACATTTGGCCTTTGGATTTTGACATTAAAATTCCGCGATATTCCATCCTTCGCCAGGCGCCGGTGTATTTAGATAAGCCTCGGAGGATCGTGGGGTGAGGGATCCCTAAATGTTTCGCGATGGCATAGGCGCATGAAGCATTATGTAAATTATGGTCTCCGGGAACTTTTAAAACATTTTTAATGTTGGCAAGGATTTTTTTATCTTTTACCGCTGATACCACGACGCCACATTGTTTTTTAAAACGGGTGAAAGATTTTTTAACATTCGTGAAATTTTTATAAAAATCTAAATGCTCTTTATCAATATTAGTAATTACCGCGACGGCAGGGAAGTAATGCCAAAACGCCCCGCCAAATTCATCGGCTTCTAAGACAAGCCATTCAGAATTTCCTTTCCGGAAATTCTTATTTTTAAATTGTGGCAATTTTGTGCCAATAATTACCGTCGGATCAAAACCGGCTGCTATAAGAGTTAGCGCAACCATGCCTGTCGTTGTGCTTTTCCCGTGCGCTCCGGCGATCGCAACAGTTTTATATTTTTTTGTGAGTTCGCCAACCGCTTCAGGGTAAGATTGGCAAGGGATGCCCAATTTTTTTGCCTCTGCTAACTCCGGATTATCTCTTGTAATTGCTTGATTATAAATTATTTTTGTTATAGACCTATTCGTACGAATGTGCGAATACTGATGACCGATAAAAATTTTGACCCCTTCTTTTTTAAGGGCGTTAGTAATCTCGGAAGGGGATATATCCGAACCGGATACTTGCCACCCCTCGGACAAAAAATACCGCGCCAAAGCGCTCATACCAATTCCGCCAATACCGATAAAGTGAACTATATTCCGCATTTAAATCAAGTATATCAAAACTATAGCAATACAGTTCTAATGCTAGGGAAGTGGGATTTTGAATTTAATATACTGACGCACAATATACCTTTTACGACAGTTATTTATTTAATATTCCTCCCCCGCCTAAAACCAAAAACCGGCACTACTCTGTTAAAACTTCCGGCCCGTTTTCAGTAATCGCAACCGTATGTTCAAAATGCGCGGACAAACTTCCATCAACAGTTGCATAGCTGTCGTCTTTTAATTGAACAATTTGCGGTGAACCGACGCTAACCATAGGTTCAATCGCTAAAACCATTCCTGGCTCCAATTTAAGGCCTTTTCCTTTTTGGCCATCATTATAAACGCTGGGATCTTCGTGAAGTTCTTTACCAATCCCATGGCCCGTCAAACCCTGAACAACCTTGAATCCATGCTTCTTTACGTAGTCCTGGATAGCGAATCCTATATCTCCCAATGTTTTACCTGTTTTACACTGTTTAACAGCTAATTTTAAGGCGTTGCGGGTTGTTTCTATAAGTTTCACGGCTTCTGCTGAAATTTTACCTATCGGAACCGTCCAAGCGGCATCGGCGTAGTATCCTTCATAGCGAACACCGAAATCCAGTTTCAAAATATCACTGGATTTTAATTTATATTGACCCGGAATGCCATGGACAATTACATCATTAATGGAAGCGCAAATAGAAGAAGGGTATGCTTTTTTTGCCCCATACGGCCGATAACCCAAAAAGGCCGGCTCGCCGCCGGCTTTTCTGATTAGGTCGCGCGCTAGAATATCTAAATCCTTTAACCGCGTTCCGTCTTTTGCCGCCGCGACTACTTCCTTGGCCACCGAAACAAGAATCTTTCCGGCAATACGCATTTTTTTAATTTCCTCCTGATTCTTGATCATTATTTTATAAGTGTCGCAAAATATTCTGATAAACCTTGTACGGTTCTGGTTCTCCGTTGATCTCCTTAATTTCATATCCCCTCTTTTTAAGACCAGCCAGAATAGGAAAAGTTCTTTCCTTAAATTCTTTTAAGCGAACTTTTATCACCTCCGGCTTATCTAAAGTTCGGGTGCGCAGTTTTCCGTCGCAAATCGGGCAATGGGTATGCTTATGAGTTACATCGGTGTACATTAATCCCGTTCCGCAAACAGAACAAAGCTTTCTATTGCTGTTTCGGAAAACCGAACTTTTAGGACTCACTTTTAAATAAAAAACTCGGATATTTTTCTTACCGTAAAGTTTTTCCAAAATTTCTATAAGACCGGTATTTTTCGCGTCGCCAAATGCTTCAAAAATAGTCCG
>CAYHXN010000024.1:0-1233 GCA_964360605.1 uncultured Candidatus Saccharibacteria bacterium
CGAATTGCGAGCGGCGAAGCGGTTAATTTAATGACCGGAGTGCCGATGGCGATTAAAGATAATATGTTGATTGAAGGCGCTCCCGCCACCGCGGGGTCCAAAATTTTGGAAAATTATCGCGGAGTTTACGATGCCACGGTTATTAAAAAACTTAGGGAAGCCGGAGCGGTATTTTTGGGGAAAACCAATCTGGATGAATTCGCGATGGGCTCTTCCACGGAAAATTCTGCTTTCGGACCAACAAGAAATCCGCATGACCTTGAAAGAGTCCCGGGCGGTTCTTCCGGCGGCTCGGCGGCGGCGGTTGCCGACCACATGGCGGTGGCGGCTTTGGGTTCCGACACCGGCGGCTCAATCCGCCAGCCGGCGGGATTTTGCGGAGTTGTCGGATTAAAACCGACCTACGGAACGGTCTCGCGGTACGGTTTAATTGCGATGGCCTCCAGTTTGGACCAGATCGGCCCCTTTACGAAGACAGTTGAAGACGCGGCGATTGTTTTTAAATCCATTGCCGGTAAAGATCCACAGGACGCGACTAGCGCTGATGTCATATATGGAGATGAATTATTAAATCCAAAATTAGAAGACATTAAAAAATTAAGAATTGGTTTGCCAAAAGAATATTTTATTGAAGGCTTGGATCCGGAAGTAAAGGCGTCGGTGGAATCCGCTATCTCGGCGATAAAAAGTTTGGGAGTTGAAGTAAAAGAAATCAGTTTGCCTCATACAAAATACGCTCTTTCTTGCTATTACATTATTATGCCGGCGGAAGTGAGTTCTAATTTGGCGAGGTTTGATGGAGTGCGTTATGGATTACATGAAAAAGGAAAAAATCTGCTTGATGTTTACAAAAAAAGTAAAAGTGAAGGATTTGGTGCAGAAACAAAACGACGTATAATTTTAGGAACTTTTGTTTTGTCGTCCGGTTATTATGACGCTTATTATACCAAAGCCCAGAAAGTTCGCGCGCTGATTAAAAAAGATTTTGACGAAGCGTTTAAAGAGGTGGATGTAATTTTAACGCCGGTTTCTCCAACTCCTCCATTTAAGTTAGGTGAAAAAACCAGCGATCCGCTTGCCATGTATTTGTCGGATATTTTTACGATTCCCGTGAATTTAGCTGGTCTGCCAGCCATATCAATACCCATTCATCTAAAAGCTCAAAGCTCAAAGCTCAAAGCTAATTTACCGGTCGGCTTCCAGCTAATTGGCAAGCATTGGCGAGAACAAGAT
>CAYHXN010000024.1:1243-8110 GCA_964360605.1 uncultured Candidatus Saccharibacteria bacterium
ATTAGGGATGTACTATGAGAAAATTCAAAATTGAAAATGAAAAATTAAAACCAAACGGCAACCTAACCCCTTTATTCTTTATATTTAAACAATGGAGCAATTTATAGATAACGCGCTGAAATCATTTCTTGGTGGCCGCGACGCCTTTTTGGAGCTTTTTGGTCCTACTTTGCCGTGGTTAATGCTGATTGGCGTAGTTATATCCGCTCTATTTTTATGGGGAATTTTTTATTCCATTTCTGGCAGTGGTTGGTTACCCAAGAGAATAGAGGAGTATATGGATTTATTTTTAATCGGAGATGTGGGTAAAAAAAGGCAATTACGGGCCTGGAGAAAAATTTTAAAAGCGGCTCAGTCCAGCAACCCGACTCTGTGGAAGCAAGCTGTTTTACAGTCAGATCAAGTAATGGATGAGATTATAAAAATGGCCGGCCATCGCGGTAAAACTGTAGTAGAAAGATTCGCTCAACTGCCTCGTGAGGCATTATCTAATTACGACGATTTAATTGCCGCTCATAAAGTCCGCGATCGCGTGCGTCAAGAAGCGGATTTTGCTTTAACTCAAGATGAAACCGCCCAGGTTTTGCGGGTTTACGAAAAATCTTTTAAAGAACTAGGATTATTGGACTAATAGCTCTCATAGGCTATACTAAAACCGTTCTTTTAGAGTTGAATAATGGACGCGTTGGGTCTGCTTTTTTGGCGAGCCAAAAAAATAAAACATCGCCTTCGTTGTTTCAAAGAGCTGAAAAACAATATTGAAAGGAGAGCGGACGAAATTGTGGAAACAGTTTGCGCTGAAACTAAAAAACCTAAAACCGAGGCGTTGTTAGGAGAAGTGATGACGGTATACCAGCTTATAAATTTCTATTTAAAAACCGCGCCCAGGGTTTTAAAACCCAAAAAGGTAAAATCGTTTTTCTGGGCGAATAAAAAAATAGTAGTTCATCGCGAACCGCTTGGAATGGTAGGCGTAATTTCTCCATGGAATTACCCGTTTTCTTTGGCAATGGGAGCGATTTTACCGGCTTTGGTCACTGGAAACGGCGTCGTGTTTCGGCCGTCTCAGAAGACCCAGAAAACTGGTGAGCTGATCGCTGACTTAATTGAGGAAAGCGGTCTTGATGACGCTTTTGAATTAAGAATCGGGGACCACTCCGTTGTTACGGAAATGATTGCTGACCCGATTATGGACAAAATTTGCTTTACTGGTTCGGTAGAAACGGGACGGGAAGTATATAAGAAGAACATAGAACATCGTTTTACTCCGCCGGTTTTGGAGCTTGGCGGCTCTAACGCGGCCATTGTTTGCTCCGACGCGGACATATTAAAAGCGGCAAAATCCATTGTTTGGGGAAGGTTTTCTAATGCCGGACAGAGTTGTAACGCCATAAAACGAGTTATTGCGGAGGCCAGTATCTTTAATCAATTGGTTTCCGCGATAGTTAGTGAATTACAGAAATTATTGCCGGAGGTTGAAATACCGCAAGTTTTGGATGTTAATCAGCATCTTATTTTGCAAAGCCAGCTTTCACGAGCTATTTATTCCGGCGCGAGGACTCTTTATCAGGCTCCGATTATTAGTAACTCCATTTGGTTTACGCCAACGGTTATGGAAGTGAATGCTGATAATCCGCTTTGGAAAGAAGAAGTTTTCGGGCCGATATTGGCAATCTGCAGAGTAGATTTCCAAGGATGTGAAAGCGATGTTCGCGATATGGATTTAGGCGCCTTAATGAAAATTCTTAAAACTGAAGCTTCTCAATTCAATTTAGGTACCAGTGTTTTTACTAAGAATAAAATTTTCTTTGAAATTATTTCAGTTTTGTCTGATGTAGGAATAGTCAATCACAACGACGCGTTGACGGAATTCGCGATGGTGGAAGCTCCGTTTGGCAGTGCCTCTTGCGGTGTGGGATTTATGCACGGCGAAGAAAGTTTGCTGGAATTTACTCGTCCCAAAACGATAATCACTGAACGCTGGCCGATGCCGCGGTTTTGGCAGTATCCTTATAGCGAAGAAAAGTATAATAAATTACGGAAATGGATATTTTGGCTGGCGAAGATTTTTAAATAAAAAGGCCCTGTTTTTCAGGGCTATTTCTTTTCGTAAAACGTTACTTGGTAAGAAAAGCGTGGATTTTTTTTAAGATCTTTTGGGTTTATAACATAACCGGCGACTCTATTCCAAAAGTTTTTGGCATACTTAGTGGCTAAAAATATACAATGATAAACATTCATTCCTCCAGCCGTACCCATACTTTTATAGTTTTTCAATTTTTTCTGTGATAACTCTGGAACCGTTATAATATTGACTGTCCGGCCTTTTTGATTCATCCATCTTATTACAAAATAATTTTTGTCTAAGGCGATTATTCTACTAATACCAAGTGTCGATTTAATAGGTATTTCTCGGTCCTTAAGTCCCATAAAGTTTCCTTAAACGAGCTAAGAAACATTATAATGTCAAAAAATAAAAAATGCCACTCAGCGGGCATTTTTTATTTTTGCGCGGTGGACGGGACTCGAACCCGCGATCTCCTCCGTGACAGGGAGGCGCTTTGGCCAACTAAGCTACCACCGCAACGATTTTTATCTTATCTAATTTTAAGAGATTTTACAATCTTTTTAAACTGCTCCCCGCGGTCGGCATAATCCTTAAACATATCAAAGCTTGCCGATGCAGGAGAGAATAAAACGTGAATCATAAATCTTGCCTGCCTACCGATAGGTATGGAATCCTGAATCATGGAACGAGCGGATTTATAAGCTAATTCCACAGCTGATTTTAAATCCTTCGTTTTTCTAATTCCTATTTTCAATTTCATGGTTCCTGATGAAATTGTTTTGGCAATTTTATTTTTGTTTTCTCCAAAAAGAATTACTGCCTTAACTTGATTGGATTCACGGATGGCATCGGCGAGAGGAGCATAATCAAGGTTTTTGTCTTTGCCGCCGGCAATCAGTATTAGCGACATAGGACAAGCGACCGCCGCCATGGCGGGGCAAGCAAGCGACAAGGAGATTTTGTTTTTAGATTGTTCATGTCGCATTTTACATTTTACATTAGACAGTGAATGAATAGCCGCGGCCGCGGTTTGGGGATTGGTGCTGGCCGAATCATCGTAAAAATCTATTCTAGTGTTCTTAAGAACACTAGAATAGATTTTTGGTTTGATGGTGCGGATTAGCTGCATTCGGTGGGGCATGCCTTTAAAATTTTTGATTACGGAGGCGATTTTTTCCGGTGGACAGCCAAGATAAGAAGCGACGGCGGCGGCCATGGTTTTATTTTTGCGAAGACCGAAGGGATTTCCAGCAATTCCGATTTTCGCGCCAAGGCTCTTTTGTGCTATCCCGCGGGATAGCAAGTTGTCTTTAAAATAAAATATAACACCTGTTCTTTTTTGATAACGCGCTATGTTTGATTTGGCATTAACATATTCATTCATATTTTTATGAGCGTCCAAATGATCGGGGAAAGTATCCACAACTACCGCAATGGGAGGAGATTTTTGTAAATCCTGTAATTGAAAACTGGATAGCTCTAAAATCACCAAAGAGTTTTTCCGGAGTTTTGGAAGAATATCAGTAGCGGGTTTGCCGATGTTGCCAGCCAAATAAACGTCACGTCCACACTTTTTTAAAATTTGATAAAGAATTGTTGAGGTTGTACCCTTGCCTTTCGTGCCGGTGATGCCAATAATCTTTGCCGTGCAAAGATCAAAAAAGAGTTTAGTCGCGCTGGAAAATTTTACACCATTTTTAATAGCCCGTTGGATTTCTGAAAGATTGTAGGGAACACCGGGAGAACGGAAGACTAAATCAAAATCAGAAAGATTTTTAAGATAATCCTTGCCTTGTTTCTGATCTAAAATTTCAATTTCGGCGTCACGGTATTTAGGCGTCTCTTTTAAAAATTTAAGTAAAGATTTTCCTTCGCGTCCGAAACCTAGAATTGCGATTTTATCCATATTAGTAAGCGGTTATATTATAACATAAATCCGCCTTATTTAGGCGGATTTTTAGTCTTTGGACATATTTTTCTATGTTTTTCCCAACCTTCTGGTACGCCCTTGCGGCAATAACTACAAGTTCTTCCTATCGTTGGCATATCGCCGTATTCATCAGCGATTTTTATCCATTCTTCCGGTATCTTAATTGGGTGACCTCCTATTCCGAAAGCAAACATCTTCTGAGCCCACCAAATTGGAGCTGCCCAAACATGTTCGGGGTGGCTGAAAATCGCGGGATAACCACCCTCATATATTTTATGAGTAATGGTTTGGACTCCGAAACTCACCCCGATAAGTATGAGCCCAACATACCAAGGGCAAATCATTCCTAGAAAAGCAAAAAGCCAAAACCAACACGCGAGAACAAGTCCTTCACGCCACGACAGCAAGCAATAAATCGCTATTATTAAAAAGAAAACCCAAAAAGCCAACAAATTAGTAAGGAGAATCGCGATTCCAATAATGATTAGCGGTATACCAACCAAATGAACCTTTTCGTTTGTGGGGTGCTGGTGGTATTGAATGTACTTTTGGAGAGCCCGTTCAACTATTTCGGCAAACATTAGACACCAAAAAGTGCTGGTTGAAATATAACTAAATTATGATATAATTTCAACGCGGGTTAGTGTACCAGTGTGCATGTATGGCTCATAACCATAAGGGGAAGGTGCAACTCCTTCACCCGCAACACGTTTGATGCCGGCGTAGCTCAGTGGCAGAGCGAGCGTTTCATAAGCGTTAGGTCGCAGGTTCGATCCCTGCCGCCGGCACAAGGGAATCTTAGTTTAGATTTACCGATGCTATAATTAATTTATGAATAAGCTGGTTATTGCTAACTGGAAGATGCATCCGCGGACGAGGCGGGAAGCGGAAAAGTTATCCCAAGAAAGCGATGCCGAAGGATTAATTATCTGCCCGCCGTTTGTTTTTTTAGATGATGTCAGCCGGATGATTTCGCGGGCGAAGTTAGGCGCGCAGGACGTTTTTTGGGAAGAGTTCGGCGCTTATACGGGAGAAATTTCGGTAGATGAATTAAAGGATCTGTGCGTTGAGTATATAATTATTGGTCACTCCGAACGCCGTCAATTGTTGGGAGAAACGGACGAGATGGTGGCAAGAAAAATGGCCGCAGTTATTAAATCCGGCCTTACGCCGATTTTATGCGTTGGCGAAACCCGCGCCGAACACGATTCCGGCCAAACGGAAGCTGTCGTGAAACGGCAATTAGAAAAGGGTTTGTCGTTAGTCGGTAGCCATCAGTTGTCAGTTATTATTGCTTATGAACCAATGTGGGCGATTGGAACCGGTAAGCCAGATACTCCGGAGAATATGATAAGTATGGTAAAATTGATAAAAGAAGAATTGGGAATTATCCCGCCGTTGGCGGGATCCCGCCTTCCAAAATATTATCAGAAAGGTGGCGGGAGGAATTTAGAATTAGGAATTAAGATAATTTATGGAGGTTCTGTAAATGCCAGCAATGCAGAAAGTTTTTTAAAGCATTCGGAAATTGACGGCGCTTTAGTCGGGGGCGCCAGTTTAAAAGGCGAGGAAATTAAAAAAATAGTAGAAATTAGTAAAAAATATGGCTAATAAATGGGATTCTAAAACAATATTTTCAATTTTATTAAACGTCGTTCTTGTGGTCGCGGTTTTACTAGGTTTGGTTTGGGCGAAATATTTGTATCGCCAATCGGCGGCTTTTCAGCCAGCGCGGACGATTTCCGTTTCGGCGGATGGCAAAACTGTGGTTTCTCCAGACATTGCTAATCTTTCTTTTTCGGTTGTTTCGGAGGGAGCGGACCCGGAAAAATTAGTCGCTGAAAATACCGCTAAGATGAATAAAGCGATTGATTTTGTAAAAACCCAGGGAGTAGAAGCGAAGGATATTAAAACAACTAATTACAATCTTTCTCCTAGATACGAGTATGATGAAAAACGCCGCACTAGCTTTATCAGCGGTTACACGCTGACCCAACCTGTTTATTTAAAGATTCGTGATTTTGCCAAAATCGGTAAAATTATCGGTGGTCTTCCGATGCAGGGTGTAAATGACATTAGCTCTTTAAGCTTTGATATTGATGATCCGGACAAGTATCTCGCTGAAGCGCGGAAGGAGGCTTTTGACAAAGCAAGGACAAAGGCGGTAGAAATGGCTAAGCAAAATAAAACTCGTTTGGGCCGGGTGGTGACTTTCTCCGAGGGCTATGGCGGTTTTCCTAGGCCGGTTCCGTTTTTGGAATCTTTTGGCAAGGGAGGGGATGTCGCAGTTTCAGTTGCGCCTTCAATAGAACCGGGCACTCAAGAAGTTACTGTTAACGTGAACGTTGTCTACGAAATCCGTTAGGAATTATCCCGCCGATGGCGGAAGAAATTAAGAAATGAGAACTGTTGCTAATAAAAAGGATTTTTTAATTGTCTCTATTATCGGATTGGCTTTTGGATTGCTTTTGATTCCCGTACTGGAAAACATCAAGCCGCCGCAATGGCGGCTTGATGTTTTGCGAGCGGTAATTTTACCGCTCGGGTTTATGATTTTCTCCAACATCGCGCTTTGGGTTGGGGGAATAATCGGTTTTAAAATTCCGGCGATTTGGAATTTTACTAAGTTTGGCGCCGTGGGTTCTTCTAATGCGTTATTAGATCTCGGAATCATTAATTTTTTGAGTTTAATATTCAAAATCTATTCAGGGTTTTGGTTGGCAATTTTTAATGTTGCCTCAATCAGCGTCGCCGTTTTTAATAGTTATCTTTTGAACCGTTTTTGGTCTTTTTCTAAAGATGACTCCGTGACGACTACCGGAAAATTTATTGATTGGCCGCAATTTTCCCGTTTTTTAGCTATTAACGC
>CAYHXN010000025.1:0-3184 GCA_964360605.1 uncultured Candidatus Saccharibacteria bacterium
GAATAACAGTTTTTCAGCCAGAAACTTTGGCAAATTCCAAATTCCTAATTTCTAATTCCCAATTTGATTTTTTTATTGTCGCCGCTTATTCAAAAATTTTGCCGAAGGAAATTATCGCGATCCCGCGTTTAGGAACTATCGGAGTTCATCCCTCTCTGTTGCCGAAATACCGAGGCGCGACGCCGATTCAGAGCGCTATTTTGAACGGCGAGCAAGAAACCGGCGTTACTTTGTTTTTAGTTGATGAAAAAATAGATCATGGGCCGATATTATCCAGTATCAAGCATCAAGTATCAGGGACGGATACTTATAAAACTTTAATGCGTAAGTCAGCAGAATTAGCGGGGGATTTATTAATAAAGACGCTAGCGGAATTTGTTGATGGAAAAATAAAACCGCGACAGCAGAATGAAACCGAAGCAACTTATACGAAAAAATTTACTACCGCGGACGCCTTCGTAGATTTAGAGAAAGATGAACCGGTTATTATGGAAAGAAAAATCAGGGCTTTTGACCCCGAGCCGGGGACTTGGACATTAAAAAACGGTAAAAGAATCAAGATATTAAAAGCAGAAATTGTTGACGGGAAACTAAAATTAAGAATGGTTCAAGAAGCTGGAAAGAAGCCGAAAGAGGTGTAAACTAATTACTATGGTTAATTTGGTTAAAAAGTTTGTACCGTTAGCGGTTGGAGCCGTTCTTTTAGCTGGGGGCTTATTTTATTTCGGTTATTATTTAGGTTCTCAAAATCCGCAGAATATTGTTATTAGCGGGGTTCAAGATTTGAATAATCCCGAATTAGTGAAGGCCGACTTCGGAATTTTTTGGCAAGCCTGGGATAAAATTAAAACAGAGCATATAGACGGCGAAAAAGCCAAAGACCTTGATTTGGTTTACGGTTCCATTTCCGGAATGGTGGATGCCCTTAAAGATCCTCATACGATGTTTTTCCCGCCGGAAGATTCAAAGAAGTTTGAGGAAGATGTGCGCGGAAATTTCGGAGGAATTGGCGCGGAAATCGGCATTCGCAACGATCAATTAGTGGTTATCGCGCCATTAAAGGATTCGCCAGCGGAAAAAATCGGTTTATTGGCTCTAGATAAAATTGTACAGGTGGATGGCGAGTCTACCGTTGGCTGGGACGTGAATGAAGGAGTTAAGAACATACGTGGAGAAATCGGTACCACTGTTAAGCTTTCAATTTTACGGAATGGCTGGGAAAGTGTTAAAGAATTTTCTATCATTCGGGATGTTATTAGAGTTCCCACCGTGGATGTGAAAATGCCAAGTCCGGAAATTGCTCAAGTTCGTTTGTTTGCTTTCAACGAGAACGCTCCCCGGGCAGTTTTCAACGCTTTAATTGAAGCAGTTAATGAAAAACAGGCACAAGGGTTAATTTTAGATCTTCGCAACAATCCAGGCGGATATTTGGAAATCGCGGTTGATTTAGCCGGTTGGTTTTTAGACAAGGATTCCGTAGTGGCTACAGAGCGTTTTCGGTCCGGTGATGAAATTGTTTTCCGTACTCGGGGTACGGGCGCTCTTAAGGACTTCCCGTTAGTGGTATTAATTAACGGTGGATCGGCTTCCGCTTCAGAGATTTTAGCTGGCGCTTTGCGCGATCAATTGGGTACTAAGTTAATAGGTGAAAAAAGCTTTGGCAAGGGCTCTGTGCAGGAACTACAGCCCCTCAAAGATGGTTCTAAATTAAAAATTACTGTAGCCAATTGGGTTTTACCCAAGGGGCAGATTATTGATAAAATTGGCCTTACTCCGGACGTGGAAGTTAAATTGACTGAAGAGGATATTAAAGCCGAGAAAGACCCGCAAGTGGCGAAGGCAGTAGAAGTTTTGAAAAAGATGTTATCGAATAATTAAAGGAAGCGAGTCAATATTAATGAGAATTTTGCTTTTACAAGACGTAAGGGGAGTTGGGAAGAGATATGAATTAAAAGAAGTTTCCGACGGCTATGCCCGCAATTTTCTGATTGCCGGAAAATTAGCGGTTCCGGCCGATGAGAAAAATCTGAAATTGCGCGAGGAGATGATTAAGAAAGTTCAGCAAGCCTCTAAGTATTACGCAGAAATGGCCGAGCGTTTAAAAAACGAGCGAATGGAATTTTTAGTGAAGGCTGGAGAGCGGGGAGAGGTTTTTGAATCGGTGAATAAGGAAATGGTTTCCGAGCGGCTTGGCGCTAAAGGATACGCTGATTATGAGGTGGTTTTAGAGAAACCCATCCGCTCCGTCGGCGACCATGTTTTAAAAGTACGTTTCCCTGGGGGGATTAAAGTAGAAATGAAAATCATAGTGAAACCAAAAAAATAATCCTTCGACAAGCTCAGGACAAGCTCAAGCTATTTTTTACTGGGAGCAGCAGTTACCGATACTTTTTTTGCGAATCGCCGAGAACCGTCAAAGCGGGTTTTCTTAACTTGGACGAAGTTAACCACGCCGTTTTTTAAAGCGTATAAAGTATCATCACCAGCACGAACAACATTGCGTCCTACTAGGTAATGAGTGCCGCGCTGGCGGATAATAATCTCGCCCGCTTTCACTGCTTGTCCGTCATTTACTTTTACTCCCAGTCGTTTGGATCGAGAGTCGCGGCCCAAACTTGTTGAACCGCCCGATTTAGTATGTGCCATGTTTATCTAAATTTTCTCTGAAAACTTAGCTACAAACATGAGCATTCCGCCATCGGCGGAGTGCCACACTTATAGCTAATGTCAGAATTTTATTATACTATTATAAACCAATGAATAATCTAAAGTCAACTATCGTGAAAATCAAAAATTGGTGCGTTTCTAACCAAGAAAAAATCCGAATAAACGCGATCATAATTCTTATCGCTACTCTTAGTTTCGCTATCGGCTATCTTATTGCTCAAGAAGAAGCGCCAGCGCAAATCATTATAGAAAAAAACTCCCAGTAGGGGAGTTATTTCTTTTCCTTTTTTTCGGTTAAGACAACCTTGACCTTAATTTTTTGTTCTATGCCCTTGTCGGTGCGGATAAATTCTATTTCAAAACTTTGCCCAGTTGAGAATTCTGAAAGTATGAACCGGACATCCATGCCATTTTTCACCGGTTTATCGTTGATTTTAGTTATTAGATCTCCGCGTTTTAAACCAGCCTTTTTTGCCGGAGACGGCGGAAAAGATATTGAAACAATTTACCGCCGAAA
>CAYHXN010000025.1:3194-7996 GCA_964360605.1 uncultured Candidatus Saccharibacteria bacterium
TTGCCGGAGACGGCTTTCCTTCCGCGTCCTTAATTTCATCAATTTGGTTTACTATCGCGCAGTTATCTTTACTTAACCTTGCCAGTAATAGAAGAGAAGGAACATCGTCAATATCTGTTTGGTCATTAATGTAGTTAATGTCTTGGAATCCGGGATTTTCATAATTACCCGTACGCGGGAAATTTTCGAGTAATGCTTCTAGGCCAAACCACGGGAGTTTCAGTTCTCCGTTTTGTGATTCTTCCAGATTAACCAACCTTATTGATATCGCGAACCCCATACCGTCAGAGTCCCGAATTTTGGCGCTGTTTATTCCGATTACTTCTCCCCGACTATTTACTAATGGGCCACCAGAATTTCCGAAATTTATCGGCGCGCTAGTTTCTATAAAATCCTCCAAGTAATTCATGTTTATGATTCTGTGCAAGCCGCTTACGATTCCAACCTTAATAGATCCAGGAAATCCATAAGGCGTTCCTATAGCAAAGACTGTTTCTCCGATTTGAACCTCGTTAGGATTGCCAAATTTTGCCACCGTGTAGTCTTGAGGATCGGCGTCCACGGCCCTTAGAAGGGCGAGATCAGAAAGAGCATTATTTCTTTTTAATTCAGCGCTATATTTCTTCTTTTTGTCGGTTAGAGTTACCCAATATGTATAGGAAACCACTTTCATCCTAGCTTCGCCGAAAAAATCCCGAATAACGATTTCGTCGCCAGGAATTTTAACTACGTGGGAGTTAGTACGGATATGTCCAGACTTATCCACAAAAAAGCCGCTACCCTTTGCTTTGTATTGAGCGCCGGAATCGGTTTTTATAATAGTTTCCACCATTACAACGCAGTTTTTAAATTGATTGTAAATTCGGATACCAGATTCGTCTTGTGAAACCCGAGATGATGCTTGAGATAATTGCGGATCAACTTTTGTTTCGGATTGAGAACTGTCTTTAAAAGTTCCTATGTTTAAAATAAAAAGACCAAGAATCGTCACAAAGATCAAACGATTCACAATACACCGTTTTTCAAAGAGTCCTTTTTAAGTCTAAAACAGAACCAAAAATTAATACAACACCCATTTATTAGACCAGTTATTAGCTATAATAAAGATATGTCTTTCTACAGGTCTATTGTTGTCATCGGCGCCGGTTTTGGAGGATTGCGTGCCGCTAAATTACTGGCAAAAAATTATCGCGTGACTTTGGTTGACCAGCGCGCTTATCACACATACACGCCGCTTTTATATGAAGCGGCTACTACTTTTAAAGAAACAGCGAATTATCAGGAGATTAAGGATTTGGTGGCCTATTCAATTGAAGAGTTAGTTGAATTTCAATCTATTAATTTTATTCACAGCGAAGTTAGGCAATTGGATTTAATCAACGGTGACGTGCATTGCGCCAATGGCGTGAAATTAAAGTTTGATTATTTAATTTTAGCCTTGGGTTCGGAAGTAAATTATTTTGGCATTCCGGGTCTCGCGGAAAATTCATTACCTTTAAAAACCTTTATAGATGCTCTTAAGATTCGTGAAAAAGTTTTGGAATTAACCGTGGGAAGAGAGCGGGTTCGGATAATTATCGGCGGCGGCGGTTCAACCGGAGTAGAATTGGCCGGAGAACTAAAGGTTTGGCTTGGCGATAAATTAAGCATTGGTTTAGTTGAGGCTGCTTCAGAGATTCTTCCGGGTTTTTCGGAAGGAGTAGTATCCAAAATACGTCGGCGGTTAAATAATCTTCAAATTACTTTATTAACCGGATCGCCTATAGACAAAGTAGGTCCCGGGAAACTTTTTCTTAAAAACGGTCGGGAGTTGGAGTGTGATTTATTGATTTGGACTGGCGGGGTAAAAGCGCCTTCAATGATTGCTAATTTGCCTTTAAAGTTAGAATCAATGGGCCGCGTGGAGGTAGCGGGGAAGATGGAGTGTCTGCCCCAAAACCCGGATTTACGCCTTTACGGAAAAGTTTACGCGATTGGAGATATGGTTTGCAGGTATGATTCAAAAACCGGAAAACCAGTTCCCGGAACAGCCCGCGCCGCGATTGAGCAAGCCGGGATTGCCGCTTATAATATTGATTGCGATATCAAAGAAATTCGGCTTCATAAAGAATACCTTCCGTGGAATTATCCTTACATCATACCGGTTGGCGGAAAATACGCGGTGGCGAAAATCGGCAAGTTAGTTATTTCCGGATTTTTTGGATGGGTAGCCAAGGGATTAGTGGAGTTTTATTATTTACTTTCTATTTTTCCGTTTTGGAAAGCAATCAAGATTTGGTTTAAGGGGTTGTGGATTTTCATTAAAAACGACCGGCTCGGCTAGGCTTTTTTTCGCCATGTTCCGGACTCCAATAGATACAACAAGGCGGTTCCCGTTCCTCCCTTCGGGATTTTCCGACCACCTTTTGTGTTACCGGAAAATTCTGCATTTCGCTCGGGTATCTATAATTTCGTCCTCACAATAGCGAAAAAAAGCCCAGCCTTCGCTACTTATGATATAATTTAGGAAATGAAATTTTTAAGGAAATTAAATAGAAAATCTTTGGTGGGAAAAGTTTGCTTACTGCGAACTGATTTTAATGTCCAAAGCGTCAGCGACTCTTTGCGTTTAGAGCGTTCCTTGCCAACAATAAAATTTTTGTTAAAAAATAACACGCGCATAGTGATATTAAGTCATAAAGGGAGGCCGGATTTGAGCGACAAGGGAAGATTTTCTTTAAAACCGTTGGCGCAGTTTTTAGGAGGTGAGTTGGGACAAAAAATTATTTTTTTAGAAAACATTCCTTCAAAACTTCCAGCTGGAAAAGTTTTTTTGTTAGAAAACCTTAGATTCTGGCATGGAGAAGATGCCAACGAACAAGAATTCGCGGAAAAATTGGCCGCGCTCGGAGACCTTTACGTTAATGACGCGTTCGCTGTTTCACATCGGGCAAATGCTTCGGTTACGTACTTGCCGAAACTTTTACCTGCTTACGCCGGGTTGCTTTTAAGCGAAGAAGTAAAAAATTTATCAAAAGTCATGCTAAAGCCCAAAAAACCGCTGGTTTTAATTTTTGGCGGAGCGAAACTTCAAGACAAAATTCCGGTTATTGAAAATCTTTTAGCTAAAGCTAGCGTAATACTTTTAGGATCCACTGCCGTCGGTTTTGAGCACTCCGTACTTAATTCTACAAAAGTTCACCGACCCACGGATTGGGTATCGGAAAATAAAAAAATACTAGACGCCGGGCCTCTAACAGTAACGGAATATGTAAAAATTATCGCGAAAGCCAAGACTATTATTTGGAATGGGCCGCTGGGTTTTTTTGAAAACAGAAAATTTGCAATTAGCTCCATAGCGGTTGCCAAAGCTATTGCCAAAAGCAAAGCATTTTCTGTCGCTGGTGGCGGAGAAACTACTCAATTAATTCTTTCTCTTGGTTTAGAAAAAAAATTTAGTTTTCTTTCCACCGGCGGGGGAGCGATGTTAGAATTTTTAAGCGGAAAGAAACTTCCGGGAATTGAAGCGTTAAAATAAATAAGAGATATGAAACAAAAAACCACCGCCAAGGCGGGGCAAGTAAGAAACCACCGCCAAGGCGAGGCAGGCAAGAATATAGCAGTAATTTATCACGCTGAATGCACTGACGGATTTAGCGGCGCTTGGGCGGCTTGGAAAAAATTTGGCAACAAAGCCGATTATTTTTCGTTGCACCATCATAGTCCGGTACCAAAATTAAACGGAATAGAGATTTATATGATTGACTTTACTTTTACGGCGCCAGTTATTAAAAATTTAATAAAAAACAATAGGCGGGTTACCTCTATTGACCACCATATTTCTCGCGAGAAAGAAAATAAAATGACTTTCAAGTCATCGTATGCCGTTAAAAACTCTGGAGCTGTCTTGGCTTGGAAATATTTTCATCCAGGAAAGCCGGTTCCGTATATGCTGTTAAGGGTTGAGGACATGGATATTTGGCGATTTCGTTACTCGGATACTTGGCAAGCTTTTTTATACTTGGGTTTGTTCAACTACAATTTTAAGGTTTGGAGCAAGCTAGCCGTCGGCTTTGAAAACGCGAAAACCAGAAAAAAGTTTATCGCGAGCGGAAAATTATTGAAATGGCATCAAGATAAAATGGTGGAAAACATTGTTTCTAAAAATGCCGAATTGGTTGAGTTTGAGGGTTATAAAACTTATGCCATTAATTCCTGTTTATTTTCTTCTGAAATTGGTCACACTCTTTATAAAAAATTTCCTCCCATAGCGATAATTTGGAGCCAACGAGCCGGTAAAAAAATTATCTCTTTACGATCTAATGGATCCGTAGACGTGGCAAAACTTGCTGAAAAATACGGCGGTGGCGGTCATAAAGCCGCGTCGGGATTTAATTTGCCGGGTAATGCGCCACTGCCGTGGAAATATCTTAATCCTAAATCCTAACTATCCTCATGGATACTTTATTCAAAAATTCAAAATTAACTATTTACACTGACGGTGGCGCCAGAGGCAATCCTGGTCCGGCGGCAATCGGCGCGGTAGTGGGGAATAAAAAATACGGAGAATATATTGGTGAAACGACCAATAATGTCGCCGAATACAAAGCGTTAGCCTTCGCTCTTAAAAAGGCCAAAGCTCTTTTAGGAAAGAAAAAAGCGAAAGAAACAGAAGTGGAGTGTTATATGGACAGTGAACTTTTAACGAAGCAGCTGACGGGTCAGTATAAAATTGAAGATGAGGGCTTGCAGCCGCTTTGGCTGGAAATCTGGAATTTGAAATTGGATTTTAAAAAAGTGGATTTTCACCATATTCCGCGCGA
>CAYHXN010000026.1:0-5394 GCA_964360605.1 uncultured Candidatus Saccharibacteria bacterium
TCTTAAAGAGTAATGACGAAAAGGTGTTTGCGATTAACGCGAAAGGCGATATTGAGACCAAAGGAGTTTTGAGAATTAAAAATAATTCTTTTGCCGGCAGTATTAAAATTAACGAACAAGGATTGGCAGAAATAAAGTTTGATTATCCGTTAGGCACCGGCAAACCGAGTATTCAGCTTACCGTTGAAGACGAAAGCGAGGATTTAGTGCTGGCAAAAATTATTTCACTGTTTACAGACGAAGCAAATAATTACACCGGATTTAGGATTAAAGCCGCCAAAGTCCCAAGCGGAGAACCGGCCGCAAGTTCAATAGTTCATTATTTCGTTGTTGCTAAACAAGATAGTTACCAAACCGCTTCAGCGACGCCGATTATAGTTAGCGACGAACCGGTAGAACCAGTTCAAATAAACGTTCTTGAAAAACCAGGCGGCGAACCAGTCGTTAGCGTAATAGAAAATCAGCAACAAGAGACCACCGCCAAGGCGGGGCAGGCAAACAGCTCTGCGACAAGCTCAGAGGATAGCGCGGTTCCCGACCAAAGTGGAGGGACTACCTTAGACACAAGTCCACCTATTATAGAAATCCAAGGCAACAACCCAGCTAGAATTGAGGTTAACTCCCGCTACACAGATGTAGGCGTAATAGTTACGGACAACATAGACCAAAACATCGGATACACAATAACCTTAGATAATGGAGAAGAGAAACCCTTCGGAACCTCCGTAGAGATAGATACCTCCGTAATCGGCACACATACTATTATATATAGAGCTACCGATCAAGCTGGAAATAAAGCTGAAGCTACCCGGACTGTAGAGATATATGACTCCCAGAACGAGTTCGGTACGGGGCAAGCAGGAATTACGAATAATGAATCAGAGACGGCAACAACAACCGAACAGACCACGCAGACAAACGATACTACGATTACCGAACAACCGCCGGTAAATTCTGAACCGAGTGAAACGGGTCCTGAACCCGCCCCGCCAACAGCCGAGTCTACTGAAGGAACAAGTCCTGTTGCTGAAGAATCCCCAACGATTGAACCGGTTTCAGAACCACAACCGGAGCCACAATCTACAGAAACAACAACTGAACCGCCGCCGGAGGAACCAGTACCCTAATGGACTTCGTACTTTTTGATCAAAAATGGATAAAATTTTTGCGGCGGATTTGGATTTTTAAATTTATACCGTTCGTGGATTTTTCGTTAGCGGCGGGGTCAATGGCGATGGGGAACGTCCGGTCAGAATCGGATTTTGACGTGATTATTGGCGCGCGCTCCGGCCGAATTTTTACGGCAAGATTTTTCTCGGTCTTAGCTTTTGGTTTATTTGGGTGGCGTCGCAAAAAATGGCACGGTCAAGCAAAATTGAAGATTTCCCGCCACCGATTCAATAATTTTTCAGAAGACGGGATCCCGCTAGCGGCGGGAAAAGTTTCAAGCGTTAGGGACAAGGTTTGCTTGAACCATTTTATAACAGAAAAATCCTATCGGCTTGCGGAGCCCCACAACGAATACTGGCAGGAGCTTTATAGGAATTTGGTCCCAATTTATGGAGAACAAGCAAAAATCCAGCAATTTTGGCAAGCTAATCTAGAATGGGTTACTGATCCAAATTTCCACTACAAGTATGAAAACTTCCATTATAAAAGCTATAGCTTTTATAATGGAAGTTTTCGCTCGTCCCAAGACGACCTCCGCTATATATATAGGAAGCCGTCTGTATTAACTAAGGTGGCCAAGGCTATTTTAGAAGGCAAAGTGGGGGATTGGCTTGAATCAATTTTGAAGCGGATTCAAGTTAAAAAAATAGAATCAGGGTTAGCCAAACAATCCGGTTATAAACCGCGCATCGTTTACACCGATCAGGAACTGGAATTTCATCCTGACACCCGCCGCATAGAAGATTTTTTGAAATAAACGTTACCCGCTTACATCCAACTTATATCCAATATTAAATCTCCCCATTATACCAGCTATAGCTGGTATAATGGGGAGATTTTTTTGGAGCCAGAATTATAGTTAAAATTAAATTAGAATCGGAAATTACATTTCGAACCAATCTTTAATCTCTTTTTCTTTTGGTGTATTCGGCACTTCCAAGTAGAAGATGTTTTTGTCTAGGTTTAAATCAAATACTGCGCAAAGAAACTCTATTTGTGGTAAGCAATCATAGGCGGAAACCCAAAGACTTTTTTGGAGACGAAAAAGTCCCAAATCTCGCAATTTTACGTTAAAAGCATCACGCGCCTTCTTTTTATGTTCTGGGATATCATACAAAATAAGCCGCCATTTTTTATCCCATATTTTGGGTTTATTAATTTTTATTTCATCAAGATTGTATTGCCTAACCAAAATTTTGCCTTGGTGGGTAAGTTCTATTTTGACTGTTCCATCTTGTTGTTCTGTGAAAGAGACTATTTTACGTTTTTGAAGTTCGCGTAACCTTTCGGCGCGTTTCCAAGCGGTCTTTTTGACCTTATCTTTAAACCATTTTCTTAGGAAACCACTGAGGAAATATGGAGATGTTGCAGCAATAATAAAACAACCCGCTTTCAGTAAAGCTAATAAAATTTCTTTTGTAGTATTATCTCTTTTTACTAACCCCCTTGGCATAATCTTTAGACTTAATATTTAATTTACCCATTATACCAGCTATAGCTGGTATAATGGAAGTTGAAACGAAGTTGCAACATTGTTTAGAAGTTTATGCATTTGACAGCTGACCTCCGAAGATTAAAAATTAAATAAGAAGTTCTTTAAAACGAGTGGCGAGTGGGAGTTCCGCGAGAGCCGGATATTCATGAACAGTATGTAGATAAAGCGCTCCAACTTGCATTAACAAGAAGCGATATCCCGCTTCTAGCGCAACAGTATTACCATGCAATTCCCAACGGGGATATGGATGCCGGTGGACTTGATTTTGTATTACCGCTAAACACCGGCTTAGGAGTGCTTTTACAAGTCAAAGCTGGAAGAGAAACAGTCGGAGTTCTCCTAAAAGACGGCTATATTGACTTTGAGAATTCACCGGCGCGGTTAACGCGGAAAGTTTCTAAAAGAATGGCAAGAAAGGCGGCTGTTCATCAAAAAAAACATCCCGGTGTAAAGGCAATGCTATTTGTTGCTCAACCAAAAGATTCATCCGAAGAGTCGCTGAGTGAGTGTCTGGATAATATTATTAGAGAAATTAAAGCTATCACCGAGGAAATGATCCAGTACACTTGTCACGAATACAAACAATATAAAAATCCATAAACTAAAGAAATGATCCCGCCAACGGCGGGGTTTTTAATTAGGGTTGACACTTTAGCACTCAATGCATTAGACTGCTAACATGAATCTTAAACCACTATCTAATCATTTATTCATAGAACCGGTTGCGGAAAACAAAACCACGAAGTCTGGTATCGTTCTTCCGGATTCGGCTGAAAAAGAGAAGCCGATTAAAGGCAGGGTCATAGCAATTGGTTCCGGTAAAATGAATGAAAAAGGGGAACGCTTGCCGATGTCGGTAAAAGTCGGCGACACGGTGTTATTTAAAAAATACGGTCCTGACGAGATTGAAATTGACGGCAAAAAATTATTGGTCGGGACGGAGGACGATATATTAGCAATTATTGACTAGTAAAAAGTAAAATGCGACATGGGTAATGAAAAAAATAGTATCTATGAACTAAATTATGGCAAAACAATTATTATTTAACGAAAAAGCGCGCGAGGCGCTCAAAAAGGGAATAGATAAATTGGCTCAAGCGGTAACAGTGACACTGGGGCCGCGCGGCCGCGCGGTTGTGATTGAAAAAGGATACGGTTCTCCGCAGGTAACTTTTGACGGAGTGACAGTCGCTAAAGAAATTGAACTGGAGGATAAATATGAAAATCTCGGCGCCGAACTTATTAAACAGGCAGCCGACAAAACCAATGACAACGTTGGCGACGGCACTACGACTTCTATTATACTTGCTCACGCGATTATAAATGAAAGCGAAAAAACTCTGCGAGAAAATCCGCACATCAATGTTATCCAACTCTCCGAGGATTTAAAGCAGGGAGCGGATAAAATTATAAAAAATCTGGAAAGCCAGCGGGAGCTTATCAACGATTCTAAAAAAATTGAAGAAGTCGCCGCTCTTTCCGCTAAAGATCAGAGTATTGGAAAACTCATCGCCGAAGTAATTTCTAAAGTCGGCAAAGAGGGCGTGGTTACCATTGAAGATTCCAACACCATTAGCAATTCACATGAAATTGTTGAGGGTATGCAATTTGACCGCGGCTATATTTCTCCGTATATGGTTACCAATTCCGAAAAAATGGAGGCGGTTTTAGAAGAGCCTCACATTTTAGTAACCGATAAAAAGATTTCTTCTATTCAAGAAATTCTTCCGTTATTGGAAAAAGTGGTTCAGGGAGGCAAAAAAGAAATGGTGATTATCGCCGACGACGTGGATGGCGAAGCCCTCGCCACTTTGGTAGTGAACAAACTCCGTGGAATTTTTACAGTTTTAGCGTTAAAAGCTCCGGGGTTTGGCGATCGGCGCAAAGAAATGCTTCAGGACATCGCGGTCGTTACCGGCGCGGAGTTTATTTCTGAAGATTTAGGAAAAAAACTAGATGCTGTCAGCGTTAACGATCTTGGAACGGCCCATCGGGTTGTATCTAATAAAGACAACACTACGATTGTCGGCGGCAAAGGTAAAAAAGAAGAAATTGCGAATCGCGTGGCGCAAATTAAAGCCCAATTAAAAAAAACCGATTCCGGTTTTGATAAAGAAAAATTACAAGAGCGGTTGGGCAAACTTTCTGGGGGTGTTGCCGTTATTAAAGTAGGCGCTCCGACAGAGTCTGCTCAAAAAGAATTGAAACAGCGCGTGGAAGACGCAGTATCGGCTACTCGCGCGGCTATGGAAGAGGGGATTATTCCGGGCGGCGGAGTGGCTTTGTATCACGCCAGCGCGGAATTTCGAAGCGCTAAAGATGTCGCAGGAAAGATTTTAGGCGCGGCTACAGAAGCTCCAATTCGGGCGATTATTGCTAACAGCGGATCTTCTGCGAAACAGATTTTAAGCGAACTTTCCGAGAAAGAGCCGTGGAAGGGATTTGATTCTAATAAGCAGGCAGTGGTTGATTTAAAGAAAGCCGGAATTATAGATCCTCTGAAAGTGACAAAAGTTGCTTTTGTGAATGCCTTGTCAGTCGCTTCCAATTACTTAACAATTGGCGCGGCAGTAACAGAAATTCCCAAGAAAGAAATTCCGGCGGCTCCGAATCCTGGGATGGGGATGGACGGAATGATGTAGTTGAGAGGTTTATTTTAGTATCCTCGGGCAATCTTTTCGCATCACCAGAGCTCTTTTTGTCCAGCGACAAAAAGGACTCTTTTATCT
>CAYHXN010000027.1:0-5289 GCA_964360605.1 uncultured Candidatus Saccharibacteria bacterium
AGTAAGCGAGAAAACCGGTGACCAGATTGAGCTCAAGGCGCGGGATTCCGAAGTGGTAAAACTTGTCTCTTTAGACGAGCTATTGATTAAGATTAAGTAATACGTACACCCAAGGTAATTCTAGGAAATGACGGGCTTTTTATTGATTTGTAAAAAATCAAAAAACTATATAATATATTAGTAATAATTCTTAATTTATAATTCATCTTTTATGAAACTCCCCTTTAGTATTCTCAATAAAAATGTCGGCATTGATCTTGGCACTGCCAACTCTTTGGTTTATTTGGAGGGGCGGGGGATTGCCATTCAGGAACCGACTATAGCGGCAGTTAATAATAAAACCGGCCAAGTACTGGCCATTGGCGACGAGGCGAGAAAAATGCTTGGCCGGACCCCCGCCAACATTAGTATCATTCGTCCTCTTATCAACGGGGTAATTTCTGATTTTGAAATGACCCAAGAAGTGCTTCGCTATCTCTTAAAAAAAGTTAGCGGCGCGAAAATGCTAACCGGTATCAAGCGAGCCGTGGTGGGGGTGCCCAGCAATCTGACAGAAGTGGAAAGAAAGTCCGTGGAGGATGCCATCATCGGCGCCGGTGTTTCCAGAGCCTACGTGGTGGAAGAATCCATCGCTGCCGCTCTAGGCGCCCGTTTGCCTATTGACCAGCCAACCGCCAATATGATTGTGGACATTGGCGGCGGGACCGCGGAAATAGCGGTAATTTCTATGGGTGGTATTGTCCGTTCCAAGAGTTTGAAAGTAGCCGGCGAAAGATTAAATGAGGATATCATTCGCTTTGTCCGCGAAGAATTTAAGTTGGCGATTGGCGAACCGACCGCTGAAGACTTGAAAGTCAATATCGGTTCCGCTATTCCCGCGGAGCAAAAAGCAGAAATGACCGTTCGCGGCCGTGATTTAACCACCGGTCTTCCTAAAGAAATCATTGTTCGCGATACTCAAATTCGCACCGCCATCGCAAAATCATTACGAATCATTGTTGACGCCATTAAAGAAGTTTTAGAAAGCACGCCGCCGGAACTGGCCGGAGATATTCTCAAAACCGGCATTTATCTTTGCGGCGGCGGCAGTTTACTAAAGGGCATTGATAAATTGATTTCCAAAGAATTAAACGTGGCCGTTGCCTTAGTGGATGATCCGCTGACTTGCGTCGTTCGCGGCACCGGCATTTTATTGGAAAATTTGGACAAGTATCAGGAGATTTTCCATAACCCATTAAGTCCTAAAGATATTCGACTCTAGCAATGGCTTGGCGAGCGGTTATTATAGGAATTTTATTATTAGTTTCCGCCATCAGCGGTTCAGTTATTGTTCCCAAAGTTTATTTTTTTAAATCTTCTTTGCAACAAGAAGTCTTGGAATTACGGGCGGAAAACGAAGCCTTGCGTGCCGACATTCCGGACCGCCAATTTTCTAAGAAACAAGTTTCAGCCAAAATTTATTCTTCTTACCCTTTCAGTAATCGCCACGAAATTGTTCTAGCGGCCGGTACTAACGAGGGGATAGCTGTCGGTATGCCAGTCACGGTTGGCGGTAGTGTTCTTTTGGGGCAAATCAAGGAAGTTTTCGCGAATTACAGTGTCGCGCGGACGATTTTTGACCAAGACTGGAAACTAGCGGTAAGAATCGGCGACGGCCGGGCTGAATCTTTGTTAGTTGGGGGGCAAGATCCAAAACTTTCTTTACTGGATAAACAGAAGTCTTTGCCGATGCTAGCGAGCATTTATGTTGCCGCGCCCGGATTTCCTTACGGACTATTAGTGGGTAAGGTGGGAAACATCAAAGACTCTCAAGCTGGCGTTTGGAGAGAGGCGGCTCTAGAAATTCCTTATGCCTTATCCGAGTTGCGGGAGGCGGTCATATTAACGGATTATCAATCTAATGTACGATAATAATAGATTTCGTTGGAGTCGGATTTTATTTTTCGGAATTTTATTGGTAGCCATCGCTTTTTTACAGAGTAACAATTTTTTAATTTTCGGCGTTAAACCTAATCTTATCCTTGTTGCTTTAATCGTTTTTTCTTTTTTGGTTACTGATTTCGCGAGTTACGCCGTTTTAATTCTTTTAACTCTTGTAATGATGCGTTCGCGGCCGGGTTGGGATTTGTCCTTAGTCTCGCTTGGCTTGGTGGGAATTGGGAGTTGGTTTGTAAAACAAATTATGCCCGGCCGCGACAGTTTAAATTTGGCAATCGCTATTATTTTTTCCACGATTATTTTTTACGGCTTAATTGACCCGAATTTTCTTTACAGCGAATGGCTAACCAGCGTCATTGAAGCGGGTTATAATTTAGTTGCCGGATTTATTTTGTACTACACCTTAAAACGTAATGTTTAATGTTAAAAAAGAACTCAATGTTGAAGAAGCGATTTTAGATAGTTTTGCTAAGGGCTATCATGGTTATCTGGAAATGCCGCTTTCCCGCCAAACTTTTTTGTTGGTGGGCGTTGTCGCTTCAATCGTAGGATCTGTGGCGATCTTATGGGCGGGATTTTTGAATATTGCCGAGGGAGCGCGCTATCAAAATCGCGCTGACGCTAATTTTAACGAAGAGGTGATTATTCCCGCTTATCGCGGCATTATTACCGACCGTTTTGGCGAACCTTTAGTTAAAAATGTTTCCACCTTTAGCGTTTTTTTGAACGTTTCCGAACTTTTGAAAAACGATTCCGAAAAAGCGGAAACAGTGGTGCAAACATTAGCCAATCTATTTTTCTTGGAACCCGATCTTTTGCGCCAAAAAATCAGCAAGATTAATTTAGAAAACCAAAGTATTTTATCTGTCGCTAAGGGAATCGGTCCAGAAGATGTTGTCGCTTTAAATAGTCTTGGCTTGTCAGGCGTCATAGTAAAGGAAGATTACCAACGGGAATATATTGACGGGCCAGTTTTCGCACATATTTTGGGCTACGATGGCCAAGTTCAAGCGGGATTAGAAAGCGTTTACGACCATATTTTAGCTGGACGCGATGGCGTTTCTATTGTTTTTGAAAACGCTAAGGGAGAAAAATTAGATACTAAGGTTGTCAGTATTCCTTCCGATGGCTATCAGTTGATTACTACCATTGACGCCGGTCTTCAAAAGTATTTTTATAATCGGCTCTCTTCGGGACTGTGGGCATTGGGTAGGGACACTGGCGTGGGAATAGCGATGAATCCTAAAAACGGTGAGGTTCTTGCTCTGATTAATTTGCCAAGTTTTAACAATAATCTTTTTACGACCACCAAATTTCGTGAAGAAAAAGTTCGTATTTTGAATTCTTCGGCGAAGCCGCTTTTTAACCGAGCCGTTTCTGGTTTGTACAATCCCGGATCTACAATTAAGCCTTTAGTGGCCATCGCGGCTTTGCGGGAAAAAATTGTGACTCCAGAATTCACTATTTTTTCTAAAGGATTTATTGAGGTGCCTAATCCCTACGATCCAGATAAACCTAGTCGTTTTGTTGATTGGAAACCCCACGGTTGGGTGGATATTCATTCCGCCTTAGCCCGTTCCAGCAACGTTTATTTTTATGCCTTAGGCGGCGGTTTCCCTAAAAGCGAAGCAGAGCTTACGGACGGAGGGGCCGGCATTCAAGGATTAGGCATTGCTAAGCTCAATTCTTATTGGCAGAAGTTCTTATTAAACACCAAAACCGGCATTGATCTGCCGGCGGAAAACTCCGGTTTTTTACCGGACGCGGAAGAAAAGGAAATTCGTACCGGCCAAATTTGGAGAGTGGGCGATACCTATAACGTCAGTATCGGTCAAGGCGATCTCCTAATTACCCCGATTCAATTAGTTAATTTCATTAGTTCTTTGGCTGACGGCGGGATAATGTACAGGCCAAAGATAGTACAGAAAATTTTAAATCAGAGTAACGAAGAGGTGTTCCGTTACCAGCCAGAAAAATTAATGGATTTTTCCGATTGGTCAGAAGAAATTAAAGAAGTGCGAATTGGCCTTCAAGACGCAGTGAGTAAGTGGTATGGTACGGCGAATTTACTTAGTTCTTTGCCGATTTCCGCCGCTGGCAAAACCGGAAGCGCTCAAACAACCAATAACACGCGGACTAACGCCTTTTTCGTTGGCTACGCGCCTGCCGAAGAACCGGAAATTGCTATTTTAGTTTTGATTGAAAATGCCCGCGAAGGCAGTTTGAATGCGGTTCCAATCGCGAAAGATGTTTTGGAATGGTATTATTACAATAGAATAATGAAACATAAACCGTAAAGCGTGAAGCAAAAAAACCTTTTACGTTTCAAGATTTCCCGCCACCGATTCAATAATTTTTCAGAAGGCGGGACAAGTTTCAAGATTCAAGTTTCAAGTTTCAAGATTCAAGATTTAAGTTTCAATTTTTATGAACTCAGAACTACGTCAGGACATTGTTTCCGGTGATTGGATAATCTTAGCTCCCGGACGGGCTGAAAGGCCTCACGAAATATTCAACCAGAGGCTTAAAAGAAAACAATCTCCCATAAAGAAGTGTCCTTTTGAAAACCCCCAGACAAATGGTAATCGGGAACCGATTTTAATTTACCCGAATGCCAAAAAATGGCGCTTGCAGGTAATTGAAAATCGTTATCCCGCTGTTCAGCACAAAAATGTTTGCGGTGTTTTAGGTAAAAGTGGGCCGTATTCCATTTTTCCTTCAATCGGCTATCACGATATTGTAATTACCAGAGATCATGATAAAAATTTTACTCACCTGTCGTTTGAAGAAGCGATTATGGTTTTTCAGGCCTTTCATGACCGCTATCTAATGCTTTATAACGATGATTGTTTAAATTACATTTCCATTTTTCACAATTGGGGGTCGGCGGCCGGTGCCAGCATTTATCACCCTCATTATCAAATACTTGCCCTTCCAGTGACGCCGCCGGACGTGCAACATTCTTTTAACGGCTCCCTTCGCTATTTTAAAGAGCACAAAACTTGCGTTCATTGCGCCATGATTAAGTGGGAGCATAAAGAAAAAAAGCGGATTATTTTTGAAAATGAGGGCGCGATCGCTTTTGCCCCTTTTGTTTCTCGCAGTCCTTTTGAAATAAGAATCTTTCCTAAATTACACCAGCCATTTTTTGAAAATAGTTATGACCAGCAAATTGAATGGGTAGTGGAGGCCTTGCAGAAAACTTTGCGTTCTTTAGAAAAGAAACTTAAAGACCCGGATTATAATTTTTTCATTCACACGGCGCCCGTTAAAAACAAAAAAGATTATCAGCATTATCACTGGCACTTAGAAATTTTACCTAAAGCATCAATTCGGGCTGGTTTTGAATTA
>CAYHXN010000028.1:0-4895 GCA_964360605.1 uncultured Candidatus Saccharibacteria bacterium
TTGTCTAAGAGCGAAGCGATTAGATACAAACAGCAATCCCGCCAACGGCGGGGCTCCCGCTTCCGCAACTGTTATAATAAAACAATGAAGAAAAAGGTGATTATTAGTTTGATTACGATTTTAGCTATTGGGGCGGCGGTTTTTGGTTACTGGACGATTTCACCGCTTTTTATAAACGTGCGTGTTAGCGAAGAGATGCCTTCAGCGGTTATTTCAGAACTAAGTAAACCGGCAATTTTATCGCGAGGCGAATTTATGGGAGTTAAGGGGCACAATGCCGAGGGTACGGCGGAAATATTAGATATCGCAGGTAAAAAATATATTCGGTTTGAAGAAAATTTTAAAGTAACCAACGGGCCGGATCTTTTTGTGTATCTTGGCAAGAATGGACAATATGATTCAACCGCTAATCTTGGCCGTCTGAAAGGCAATATTGGTTCCCAAAATTACGAAATTTCGGCGGAATTGGATATTTCGGAATACGATTCGGTGTGGGTCTGGTGCCGCGCTTTCAGCGTTGGCTTCGGAGTGGCGGAAATAAAATAAAGGCCCGAGAAAATGAAATTTCCAAAAGATATTTTAGTAATTGATTTTGAGGGTTTTGCCGAACCCACTCAGCTTGGAGCGGTGCTTTTGGATAAAGATTCTCTAGAGGAGAAAGATAATTTTTGCACTTATATCTGGGCCGATTTAAAGGGAAAAATCGGAAAAGTTTCGGGAATTACCCAAGAAGACTTGAAGGGCGCGCCCAGCCAAGCGGAAGCCGGTAAAATGTTTTTCGAAAAATTTGGAACCGACATTCTCATTGCTTCTTGGGTGGCTAATTTGGATATGGAGCATTTTAAAAAAATTATGGAAGCGGCGAAAATAGAACGACGCCAGTATGATTACCATATTTTGGATATTTGGCCGGCCGCTTACATATACCTACTTAAGAATGGCTACACCGGCGGAATACGTTCTGAAGAGATATTTAAAGAGTTTGGCGCCAAACCTAGAGGACTCCACAATGCTTTGGAGGATTGTAGAATAGCGGCGGATGTTTTACGAAAAATCTCCTTATAACGGCCTCTGTAGGGGATTTTTACTTGAGTGGTATAATTATTTTAATGCTTACAAAAGAGGTTATTAGCCGTTCATTTTGGGCTCTTCCAAAGGGGGAAGTTTTGGATATATTTGAAACCTCTTCCGACGGTTTAAACGAAGAAGAAGTAAACGAACGTCAAACAATTTTTAAAAAAAATGTCTTACCCCACAAAAAACCACTAAACAAAGCTTCTATTTTATTGCGGCAGTTTGAAAGCCCGCTTTTACTGCTTCTTTTAGTGACGGCGGTGGTAACGGCGTTGCTGGGTGATTTTAAAGATTCTAGTTTTATCGCTATCGCGGTCGCGGCCAATGTTCTTTTAGGTTTTTACCAAGAGAACAAGGCCGAACGCGCGCTGGCGGACTTAAAAACTTATGTTAAAGAAAAAGCGAAAATTTTGCGCAACAGCCAGGAACAGGAAATAGACTCTTCGGAATTGGTGCCCGGGGATATTATCCATGTTTCCCAGGGAGACCGCGTGCCGGCAGATTGCCGGCTGATTTACGTGAATGATCTTCTCGTGGACGAATCTATTTTAACCGGAGAATCGTTGCCCGTACCTAAAAATACGGAACCCGCCAGTTTTAAAGCGACAATTGCCGACCAACGCCCTATGGTTTTTAGCGGAACTTTCGTCGTTCAGGGGTTTGCCAACGCCGTCGTTTGCCGCACTGGCGCGCAGACGGAATTGGGAAAGATCGCGAGCTATGTTTCTGCTTCCGAAAGGGAAAGGACGCCGCTTCAAAAAGCAATCACCCGTTTTAGTTTAAAAGTCAGCGTCATCTTAATCGCTCTTACCGTTATATTATTTTTCGTTGGTTTGGCGGTTGGAAAGTCTCCGTTGGAAATGTTTTTAATCTCGGTGGCGATCGCGGTAGCCGCCGTGCCGGAAGGATTACCGGTGGCGTTGACGGTGAATTTAGCAATCGGCTTCCATCGATTAGCCAAAAAAAACGTCGTGGTTAGGAAACTTTTAGCGGCGGAAACTTTGGGAAGCACCTCCGTAATTTTAACTGACAAAACCGGAACGCTTACCCAAGCGAAAATGTCCCTTTCCAAAATCACCTCCTTCTCCGAAAAAATTCCCGACCACCACGACTTTATTTTAAAAGTCGCCGCTCTTTCTTGCGATGTGGTAATTGAAAACCCGAAAGACAAGCCAGAGGATTGGCGCATCATCGGCCGGCCGCTGGAAATTGCCATTGTCCGGGCCGCTGCCGAACAAGGGGTTTTGTTGCCTAAAATCCGAAAAGAAATAAAAGTTTTAGACTTTTTGCCTTTTAGTTCCGCTAGCAAATATTCCGCGACCGTGTTGGATTACAAGGGAAAGATTTTTATTGGTGTTTTTGGAGCGCCAGAGATTTTATTAAAGCACTCCGATTTCAGCGATTTGGAGAAAAAAAATGTTCATAAAGCGATAGATGAGATGGCGCATAGCGGCGAGCGGGTGCTTGGCGTGGCGACTAAAGAGTTAAAATCCGCGGAAGACGCGGTGATTCGGCAAAAACAGTCATTGTCCGGAATGAATTTTTGGGGCACAATTTCTTTTCGTGACCCAGTTCGTTATGGAGTGAAAGAAGCGCTGGCGCGAGTTCAGCAAGCAGGAATAAAGGTGGCGATTGTTACTGGGGATCATTTGGGAACGGCGATGGCGGTGGCTAGGGAAGCCGGATTAGAATTCAGCCAAGACCAGGTTATTAACGGAGAAGAGTTAGATAATTTAACCGACGAACAATTAAGAGGTTGCATTCAAAATCTGAAAATTATTTCTCGTGTCAGCCCGGACGGTAAGGTGCGGATTGCCAAAACTTTTAAAGATCTCGGTGAAACCGTAGCGATGACCGGTGATGGGCTTAACGACGCGCCTTCTCTTAAAGAAGCGGATATCGGAATAGCAATGGGGTCGGGAAGCGATGTCGCGAAAGATGTTTCTGATTTAGTGTTACTGGATGACAACTTTTCTACCATTGTCGCGGCAGTGGAGGAGGGGAGACGAATTCTAGAAAATATCCGCAAAGTTATTATTTATTTAAGTTCCTCGGTTTTTGGCGAATTAATTTTAATCAGCGCTTCGCTTTTAACTGGTCTGGTCTTGCCAATCAATGCTCTCCAGATTTTGTTTATTAACTTTATCACCGACAGTTTTCCAGCTATTGGACTCGCCTTTGAAAATCACACCGATTATCTTTTAGAAAAAAGGCGGCGGATTGCCACTAATCTGTTTGATAAAGAAATGCTGTTTTTAATGCTGGTCATTGGCGTGCCGACCACGATTTTATTTTTTGTTCTTTATTGGACGCTTTTAACTTATGGTCTGGATCCGGTTTTAGTACGCACGTTCATTTTCGCGGCTTTTAGTACCTATACTTTATTTACGATTTTCGCGGTTAGAAGTTTGCGGAAGCCGGTTTTTACCATAAATCCGTTCTCAAACCCCCAGCTTTTAATTACCGTGGTCTTTGGTCTTGGTTCTGTTGCCGCCACGCTTTACTTACCGCTTTTCCAAGATATTTTTGGCACGATTCCATTGCCGCCGATTTGGCTTGTTGGAGTAGCGGCAGTCGGTATTTTCAATATCGCCGCTATTGAGCTGGGAAAATTCGCGCTTCGGCGCTTGAAGATGAATGGCGGTTAAAATTTGATAAGTATAATAATTTATACTATCCTTTCTTAAGTTCTTTTTGGTTCTTAATAATGCTTCGTATTTTGCTGGCATTGATTATTTTAGATACTTTAATAGGCGGCATTCTATTGTGGCTGGGACTTTCTTTCTATACAGCTCTTATCGGATCACTCCTGATTAATTGTTTATTGGGTATGGCGGTAGTTTTAACCACGACTGCTTTCAGTAAACAGGTTTCACTAAAGGATTCAGTCAATCGCAGGCGGAAAAATTAAAGTGATACCCTCTGTTTTTTATTACCCGGCTTTAGCAACGACCAATACAATTGTTCTTTTAATACCAGCCGCGCGAAGCGTTTTAACCGCCTCATTCATTGTTGCGCCGGAAGTGTAAACATCGTCTACTAAGATGATGTTTTTATTTTTCACCATTTCGGTATTAGAAACAGCGAAACAACCCGCGACGTTTTCCGAACGGTGTTTGTAATTTTCCAGTTCCGCTTGGGCTTTAGTGTCACGGACTTTTATCAGCGCGTTATCCAAGACAGGCAGATTTAAGAGCCTTGCCGCCTTCTCCGCGATAAGCCTAGCTTGATTAAAACCCCGCTCACGTTCTTTTCTTGGAAACATCGGGATCGGGACGACCGAATAATTTTTAAAATTGAAATCCAGCTGGGACAGATAATTTGCCAAAAGATCGGCAATCGGCTGGATGGCGCCTCGGCGTTTGCGATATTTGAGTGTGTGAATCCACTCTTTAACTTGGCCGTCATAGCGAGCCGCTGCCGCGAGTTTATAAGGAATATCTTTGTGGCAAATTTTTACACCGCGGGCTTGGCGGGCGCGGCAGACGGGACAGAAGAGGGTATTGAAGGTTTGGATCTGGCCCGCGTCTGACTTTGGGAAGAGTATATCTAGGAGCGCTTTGAATATCTTAGAAAACATAGATTTGATTTTAGTTCTTTCATTATTTTTGGCAACCTATGTTTTTATAAGAGCTCGCCTTATTGTCTACCGGAGACGGCGTCGTCCCGCTCCAGTCCCGATGCTTCGCATCGTGGATCCTCGGCCTTCGGCCGGGACGGCGGGACGCGCCTTTTATCTCGCTCCGCCGGTCCCGACGGATGTCGGGCCACCAATCCGGCGGCGCGCCGATACACGCCGTACGACAACAAGGCAAGCTCGT
>CAYHXN010000029.1:0-4846 GCA_964360605.1 uncultured Candidatus Saccharibacteria bacterium
TACTACCTCGTCTGCCACTGCCCTTGCGGGCCGTTCGACTTGCATGCCTTATCCACGCCGCCAGCGTTCATCCTGGACCAGGATCAAATCCTCAATAAAAAATGTCCGGTATCAAGTTGCAAGTATCAGAAAAAATCCTGAAACCTGACACGTGATACATGACACATAAGATATTGGGATAACTACAAAAAATTCTAATTTATTATTGGACTCATCGTCAGCATTCTTGGAACGAATGAATGCTAACTACTATTTAATTTTCTATGTGCATTCAGACAATCGTTTTCTGGAAATAACACATCCGGCCCGTAATTCGTTGTCATCAACAAATTACCGGCCGGATGAATTAACAAATTATTAAACTGTACTGGTATTTTATTGCCAATAGTAAGTATAGTCGGCAAAAAAAATGTGTCAACACCCTATTTTATCTGGTCAATCTTTGCTGCCATTATGAAATCGTTTTCGTGAAGACCACCGGTGGCGTGGGTCCAAAGCTCCAAACGCAGTTTATTCCATTGATGAATGTAAACATCCGGATGATGGCCCTCGGATTCCGCTAAATCGGCTACTTTATTAACAAACTTCATTGTTCCCACGAAATCCGTGAATTGGAAATCTCGGTAAATTAACGGATGCTCTTTGCCTTTAAGAGTTTTGCTGTTCGTCAAACGCCATTCGGGAACTTTTTTTAAATATTCCTGAATTTTTTCTTTTGGCAAAGGCAACTCCCCTCCCTCGCACGGCACGCAACGTTTTTGGTTTAACTTATCCATATGATTTTTATTTTTTTAGATATTGCCACTTATTTTCATTATGCTCATCTAGGGTTTCGCTAAAAATTGTTTTTTGGGTTTTTGGATCGGAGAGATAGTATAAATATTTTGTCGATGCCGGATTTAGGGCGGCCTGAATCGCGCTTAAACCGGGGTTGGCAATAGGTTCTGGCGGCAAACCGTAGTTTTGGTAAGTCCACAGTTCAACGTCCACCTGTAACGGCATGCTGATCCGCAAACGGTTATAAAGAACTCCGGAAACTAAAAGCCGGTCGTTATGAGAAGAAACTTCTTTTTCAATTAGAGAAGCCAAAATTAGTAACTGGTAATTGGTAATTGGTAATTGGTTTTTTGTTGACAGTAACTGCTGCGCCTTTTTATTAAAGTTGTCTAAGAATTTTTTGGCCACAGCAATCGGTTCGGATTTTCTTGTAAAGTGATAAGTGTCTGGAAATAAAAAACCCTCCAGCGATCTCGCATTTTTCAGAAATGGATATTCGGCAACAAATTGCGACGGCTTTAGTTTTATTAAACTTCCCGTCGGTAAGACTTCTAAACGGCTTAATAATTCATCAATTTCTTTCAATGTTGCCCCCTCCACAATAGTCGCGAGAACCGGCGGTGGCCCGCTTACTAAGAGCCTCAAAATTTCCGGCGTGCTTAACGACGGCTTTATTAGATATTCACCCGCTTTAAAGCGATGAGCAGACCCGGAAAGAGCCGCGTAAACCAGAAACGCTTTTCGCGAACGGATCACTCCCGCGCTTCTTAGTTCTTCTACAACCGATCTGAAACCCTGACCCGGCTCCACAACAATCGTCTGGGCTGATTGATTTTCAACGTTTGTGGGACTCACTAAGAAAAGCGCGTAGGCTAATAAAATACTTAACGCGATAGTAGAGAAATAAATAACCAATATCTTATTCTTTTTCATATTTTTATTTTTGCCTTGCGGCAGCGCTTTGAATTATGCCCACTAACACCATATTCGTTAAAAGATTAGAACCGCCATAACTGAAAAACGGAAAAGAAACTCCAACTACCGGCAAAAAACCAAGATTGGAACCGACGTTCAAAATAAATTGCGTTAAAAACATAATCACGGTTCCTAAACAAAGCAATTTAGTAAAATTATCTTCACTAACTAATCCTACTTTGATAATACGAAATAAAATTAAAATAAAAGCGCCGATTACTGCGATACCGCCAATCAATCCCCACTCTTCTATAAAAGCAGCCAAAATAAAATCCCCGTGAGCTTCCGGTAAAAATCCCAACTGAACCTGCGTTCCCTGATTAAATCCCTTGCCCCAAAAACCCGCTGACCCAATGGCTATTTTTGATTGAATCACGCTGTAATTTACCCCCAAAGGATCGGCTTCAGGATTGAAAAGGGCGGTAATCCTGGTTTTCTGGTAATCACGCAAAAAGAATTGCCATCCTGCCGCCGCTACTAAAATTAAAATTAAAAAACCAATTAGAAGGTGGCGCCAGCGAACACCGCTAACCAACAAAAATCCGCCCCAGATACTAAACAAAATAAGAGCAGTTCCTAAATCCGGTTGAGCTAAAACTAAAATTACCGGCATTAGGAAATAAATAAAAGTGGACAGCAATACCTGCCAATGCGCGATGCCAATATGCCGTTTTGCTAGAAAATAAGCAAGGACAATAATCAAAGCGGCTTTAGCAATTTCTGAAGCTTGAAATTGCATTGGACCTATAACAATCCAACTTTTAGCATTACGAATGGTCGGGGCGATTAATAGCGTGATAACTAAAAGTAAAATCGTTAAAGCATAAAAAGAAAAGGTGATCCATTTATAATTAATGGCCGGCCGCCAATCAATTTTAGAAAAAAATATTAAAATAATTAAAGCTGCCGCCCACCAACTTATTTGACGCCAAAAAAATGTTTCGTTAATGCTAAAAAGCATTGCTAAGCTCGCGACTGCTAAAAACAAAACGGCGCCATTAAGATACCAGTCTTGGTGCTTAAAAAAGTTCATAAAGTTTATAACTTGAGACTATCGTTTTGCATCTACGAATACTTGGGTAGCTCGAGTATTAACAGTTTTTCCTGATATGGGAACAAAAATAGTGAAAGCGCGTTCTTCAAACGGTTTGAGGTCATTAATAACAGTTTTAGAAACCGCCGCTAAAGAATTGTCATTACCGTAAAGTACCGCGAAAACGTCCACTGACGACAAAAGACCGCTTGTATTGTTTAAGACCAAACCGCTAATCTTCCCCTGACTACCGAGAATCTCTATTCGCACTGCTCGGCTTTGAAGTATTGGACGAGACCATTGCTGGGAAGAAATCCACGAAGGATTGGTTATTTCTACTTCAATACGGGCAACGTTTTTAGAACTGACTTTTACAATCGGTTCAATAACGGTTTTAATCTGGGAGGGATAAATAAAACTTTCCCTGCTTAAAGACTGAATTTCTCGATCATTGGAATCGTAAAAATGAACAGTATAATTAAACTTTTCCGCTCCATAACCCAAGTTTGGATTTTGAAGCTGAAAAAATAAACCCACGGACGCTTGGTCAATCGGCGTAATTTCCACTGTTCCGAAAAGAGAGATTGGCTGGATATTTTTAAGCGCGCAATCTATGCAAGAACCCCCGCAATCTACGTCGGTTTCACCTTGATTTCGACGATTATCAAAACAAGTCGGTTCGGGTAGAATCCAAAAAACCCCTCCGGTTAAAATAAGGGCAAAAAATACTAAATAAAACCCGCCATAAATTATTTGCTTAATCAATCGGTTAGACATAAGTAGAAACTAGAGTTCTTTTAAATTATAAGCGTATTCCTAGATTTCACAAAACAAAAACCGAGTATGTGATATACCGGCGTATCCTACTTTCCCCGCCGCCGAAGCAGCTAGTATCATCGGATCCAAACGCTTGCACTTCCGTGTTCGGAATGGGAACGGGTGAGTCACGTTTGGATAAAACACCGGCAAATCACATACCCGGTTTCTGTCTACTAATTACGAATATGGTAAGTAAATTAATGCTTTTGGTGCAAAAGGTGCAGACGGTTTATTAGTACTCCTCGGCTAAACACCTTACGATGCTTACACCTAGAGCCTATCAACGTGGTAGTCTTCCACGAACCGCGTCCTTGCGGACAACACCTAATCTCGGAGTTGGCTTCGTGCTTAGATGCTTTCAGCACTTATCCGTTCCACACATAGCTACCCGGCGCTTCAGTTGGTACCAAAGCCGGTAGACCAGAGGTGCGTTCAACCCGGTCCTCTCGTCACATAATCACGTATCACTACGTGTGTAGACTATATCTTTCTCCATCAGTCAACTGACTGATTAGGAGATCGGCGTATTAGCTGAAATATAATAACATCACATATTTCAACTCCGGTCCCGCTAAGCGGGACACAAGTCGTTACGGGGTCAAATCTAAAATTTTTAGTAAATCTTTTCTGGATTTCTTTCTTTTAGTCGCATAATTGCTGTTTTGAATAGTAATTATGCAGTTTATTATCTTAAGTAGGTCATTTTTACTTAAATTACCGCTCTTTCTTATTAAAAGATCGGCCGCTTTAAGTATTGATTTCGCTTGTTCTTTTTTGAATCGAATGAACGGGAATAGGTTTTTGATGATATCTCGAACCCGTTTGAAGCCATTTATTCTTAATTCACTCATTCCGTCATTGCGACGTGATAAATAACCTATACCAATAATATTTCTAATCCAGTAAAGCGGTTTTTCGTGCCGGCTATCCTGATAAAAACAGATAGTGCACATAAAACGCCGCTTTAATTTTCCATCTTTACGCTTCTTAATTTGAAGCATTAAGCTTCCATCGCCGTCTAAAAAACCAGCGATGTAAGCCAAATTAATTTTAGATTGACTTCCCACGGTATTGTCTTTATTATTTCTGGTCCTCAAGTAAATTGTGCTTTGTTTGCTAGACCGATTGCAAATAAAGTTATCAACAGAACAGAAATTTTAAAGATTCCACCGTTATTAGCCGAATTGTCATCACGAATTACTTCGTGAAGTAGCAATTTTTTACTAGGATCGACTCTCCTCA
>CAYHXN010000030.1:0-4671 GCA_964360605.1 uncultured Candidatus Saccharibacteria bacterium
CCATACGCCCTTAATTGCACCTTTTGCACTAAAAGCACTAAATTTTTTACTTACACTTTTTATTTCGCGCATTTTCTGGAATGCTAAAACACGCGAAACTTCTTTATCCCATACATAAATTTTATGCGTGAGATTGCGATAATGCTTCCTATTACTAAAATAGAAAACATTTACCTTATTATTTTTCTCCTCCCGTATTACTCATACGGGATCGCCATTTTATTCTGTTTTTAAAAAACAGAATTTTTATCAAACGGCAATCTTTCTTAGAAAAAAACCGCTTCTCTAGCGGCTCCGGAAAAACACGGAAAAAATGGTCAGACACCAAGCCGCTTAGTATTTACTAAAATTTTCATTCGTACTGTGTAGTATAGAGCAATTAGCAAAAACTCGTCAAGGGGCTCGCAAACATAGATTCTCGCTACCGCTCAACCGCCCAGCGAGCGGTTTCGCTGGCACTCCGGCCTCGCTCCTCCGACCCATTGGGTCGGAGACCCTGCTCGCTCGGCCTGCGAGCCGCGCTATGAATCTATGTTCGCTCGCTTGAGTTATTCCGATACGTTCCGAAAAAACGAGTTTCCTACGCTTTTGTATTTAAATTTAGATGTGAGCCGTGCTGCGAAGCTGTGTCGGCTCTATTTATATAGCACTATTATCCAATACCCAAAGTTGGGCGCGAATTGCGTCAACAATATGAAAACCGTGTTTAAAATACGCGAAAAGTTTCTTGGGATTGGCGCGTGCTTTTCCAATAGCCAGCCAAGTTTTTAATGGTAGAGAAAAATAAGAAGCGTTTTTAAAACGGTGAGCGGCCGCCACGCTAGCAACCCGCGGAGCCAGCGTAAACAAAAATAATTTATTGGTTCGCCCTTGATTTTTTAATTTTTCCGCAGCTTCCGCGACAATCTTTTTTAAATATCCGCGGCCTCGATATTCGGGAGCTATATACAACGTATGAAGCTCTGTCCAATCTCTATAGAAATCCCACAATCCGAATCCAACTAATTTTTCGCCATCGCGAATGACTACTCCACGGCCTTCGGCAAATGCCCGTTCAATTTCTTCCGGTAAATAATAAAGCAAACGCGATTCGCTTTTTGTAATTTCGGAAATTATTTTAGATTCCTCCCGCATTTTCTTTTAATCTATAACTAAATGATTCGGTGAGGTGTTTTTGTAAAACTTTTTCGGAATTCTCCAGATCGGCGATAGTACGAGCAACTTTCAAAACACGGTAATATCCGCGGGCAGAAACCAACGCTTTTTCAAATAAAGTTTTAACAAATTTCTCGGCCTCCGAATCTAACTGGAGTAATTTATCGCATAATTTGGAGGACATTTCTGAATTAGTTAACAAACCGTATTCGGTTAATCGTTCTTTTTGAAGTTCGCGAGCTTTTAAAACTTTTTGGCGAATCGTCTCGCCTTGTCCGTAATCCAAATCTTTCTTGCTTAATTGTTCAATTTTCACTCGTGGCACATCAATTTGAATATCAATCCGATCCAACAGCGGCCCGGAAATTTTTTTCTGATAGCGAAAAACTTCATTAGGAGAACATCGGCACTCTTTTTCGGCATCCTGATGATATCCGCAAGGGCAGGGATTCATTGCCGCCGCTAGGGTAAAGTTTGCCGGAAAAACTAAATTACCCTTAGCTCGGGAAATCAAAACTTTTCCGCTTTCAATCGGCTGACGAAGCGCTTCTAAAAGATCGCGGCGAAATTCCGGCAGTTCGTCCAGAAATAAAACGCCACGATGCGCCAAACTGATTTCTCCCGGCCGCGGGTTAGTACCGCCGCCGATGATTGCCACCGGCGAAGCAGTCTGGTGCGGCGCGCGAAACGGCCGATTAGCGATAAAAGATTGATCTTTTAATAATCCGGCGGCGCTGTAAATCTGGGTGATCTCAATAATTTCCTCCAAAGCAAGCGGAGGTAAAATGGAATTTAATGCTTGAGCCAGCATTGTTTTTCCCGTTCCCGGCGATCCGGTCATTAAAATGTTGTGCCCGCCGGCGGCGGCAATCATTAACGCCCGCTTGGCATTTTCCTGTCCTTTGATTTCGGAAATATCCACTCCGCTCCTCTGTCCTAAATTTTCAATCCTCAATTCTGTAAGCGGCTGCGGCCCAATAAAATTTTTTTCTTCCAAAAACTCTACTGCCTCGGTAAGATTTTCCAACGGAATGATTTTTATGTTCGGCACCATGGCCGCTTCTTCAGCGTTCTCTTTTGGAAGAAGCACAAACTTAAATCCTTCTTTAACGGCAAAACGAGCGATGTTTAAAGCGCCGCTGATCGGCCGGAGTCGGCCATCTAATGCTAGTTCGCCAACAATTATTTTATTATCCGTTTCAAACGATTTAATCTGGTCAGTGGCCAACAAATATCCAATGGCAATCGCCAAATCATATTGCGATCCGGTTTTTTTAACATCGGCTGGCGCCAAATTGACAACAATTTTCCGGTTTTCCCTGTTTGGTGCTTTAACGCCCAAATTTTTTAAAGCTGAATTAACTCTTTCTTTCGCTTCAGAAAGCGCCTTGTCGGCCAGACCAATAATGTTAAAAGAGTGCAAGCCGACATTAATGTCCGTTTCCACTTCAATCAAGCGGGCTTCTATTCCCTCTAGTTCCGCTGAAAAGACTTTTGATAGGTGCGGCATTTGTGTAATGTTAAAACATTTATTTTTTAAAATCAAAAGCGCCTCGCGGCGCTTTATATAATTATTAAGGTATGATTGGTATAATCGGAAATTTGGTGAGAATTTCCATTCCAGGGTATTGGAACACCTGCATGGCTTCTAAAATCGCGAAGGATGCTTCTCCGGGCGCCTTCAGAACTCTGATAAGAGTTTCTCCAGCCGCATAGTGCGATTGATACGCCTCAATTTTAATTGCCCGTAACTCGTGGTAACAAAGTTCGTCGCCTTTGAAAATAAAAAGGATGTTCGCGACTGCGCCTATCTGAAAAGTTTCTTGATGAGAAAAATAAATCCTATCGGTGGTTGTTGATATATTCCGGTATGGCAGGTAAAAACCTCTGTAGGTTTCCAATTCCTTTACCGAACCGCGTTTAGAATCAGAACCGTTCTGAAGAACCTCCGAACCAAAAATCACCTGAAAAGCTTCTGGACCGGGCATTTCTTCCACGTTCGGAGCCGAAAACCTAAAGCCCATCAATTCTAAATCTGCCTTTTTCAAAGGCACCGCTTTAGAATCTCCGTCTAATTGTCCAACTTTTTCGTAAGCTTGAATTATTTTTTCCGGATTATTTTCAAACATTCCGGTTTCTAAAACACTGAAATCCGTGCTTGTGCATCCAACAAACAAAGCCAGCAACAATAAGACGAGAAATGCTTTTATCAAGCTTCCTCCTACTATCAAAAATCTAAGGGTTATTATACCTTATTTTTAAACTAAAATCAAATCCCCCGATGGACATCGGGGGGGTAAAAAACTTATTTCTTTTCAAATTCTCCCTTGAGACGATCCACAAGATCGTAAACAGCGTCGGTCGGGCCAAGAAATTCTTTTATAATATCTATCAGTCCTTGGGCGAACGCACGGGTAGATTCCTTAGAATCTATTTTCACGTACTTAAAGTCAGAATAGAATAGCTTGTCTTTTTTAAACATGACGAGAATCAGCAAGTCGTCGCCCTGTTTAATGGTTTCTTTATTAGAAAAATACCAGCGGTCTATATGAGTCGTAATATCTTTATAGGGAATAAGAAAGGCCCTGTACTGCTTCATCTCCTTCGTCAGTTCATTTCTCTTTTGCTCGTCAACGCCAGCGCCATGAAAAACATTATCGCCAAAAACTTTTCGGAAAACTGCCGCGCCGGGAACAAGTTCCACGTTCTTTGCTCTATTGAAGTTCTTACCAAGAACTCCTTCAACCTGTTCAAATGTCGATTTTCCTAATTCCATCTTATCTACAACTTCATAGGCATCGGAGAGCTTTTTGAGATCGTCGTCAAAAAGTCCAGTTTTCACGACCGTCTTGTTCGTTATCACGCAACCCATGCAAAGTAGAGCCAGCAACAGAGGTACTCGTTGCATTTGTTACCCTCTAAAAAACTAGGTATAGGATAATATAAATTCCATAAAAAATCAATCCCCCTTGTCTTAAAAATCAAACTGAAGTATAATCTTATCCATAACCAATGAAAACTGATATTCACCCTAAGTATTTTCCCGCGGCTAAGGTTTCCTGCGCCTGCGGACATAAATTCACAATCGGGGCTACCAAACCCGAAATTGAAATTGAAATTTGCTATCACTGCCATCCTTTTTACACCGGTAAAGAAAATCTTATTGACACCGCCGGTAAAGTAGAGAAATTTAAAGCAAGAAGAGCCAAAGTACAGCCTAAGAAATCAAAAAAGGTCCGCATCAAGAAAAAGTAATTTGTAGCACACCTCTCCTTCTTCAAGGCTTCGGCGGGCAAGTGCGCCAAAGCCGCCGAAGCTCCTAAGAAAACCAAAAAAGCAAGGACGAAGAAAATAAGAAATAAAAAGCGGCTTGTCCATTTTGGACAAGCCGCGGAATTCAAGGATCAAATGACAAGGAGTCAAAAGATCCAAGGATTCAAGACCTCAAGGGTCGATTACTGCGAGACGAAGGCCGAAGCGGAACCGTAGACCCCGACGGCGTCGCCGAACCAGCTG
>CAYHXN010000031.1:0-4387 GCA_964360605.1 uncultured Candidatus Saccharibacteria bacterium
GCAGTAGTATGCTATCCTTGGCGTAGCTCTAAAATAGAGTGTTTTTGAAAGGACGCTAATGGCGAAGTGGCTCAAGTCCAATACCTGCAATTTCTGTAGGGGAAGAGAAATTTCCCAAATCTACAAGAATTCCCACGCCCGGCACCACTTTGAGAAAGGGACCCGTCGGCTTCGGAGGGCGTCTCCGCAGATGATGGCCTTCGCCTACGAAAGGCGGGAAATTCCCGAAGCCGCGGGCTTCGGCGCCGTCAACGGCGACGAAGCGGTGGCGCCTTGGCGAAAGTCTCTTTTCGGACGAATCGTCGGGTTCGTCCGAAAAATCTTCGGTCTCGGGTAGAGACCGGGCTTCGCTACCTTCCTCTCCGGCGGTTCGCCGCCGGAGAGGAGAGTCCCCCCACTCCTTTGCCCCTGACGGGATCGCCGTCAGGGGCACTTTTATTTATAATTTACAAAACTGAAATTAGCATATATTGTATAGGTGGAAATCCGATAGCCAGTATCTAATAATTTGAATTTTGGATTTTGTTATTCGGATTTTAGTTTATATGGTGCCTATAGTTTAATGGCAAAACTCCGCTCTGTGGCAGCGGTGACACGGGTTCGATTCCCGTTAGGCACCCAAACAAAAAGACGCTACTTATGCTAAGTAGCGTCTTTTTGTTTTTAGGAATCGAACCATGCCACCACCCCGATCAGGAAGGCTATCGGAAACCGAAGGTGTCCGAGATGGGGGTCGGGGTGGTGGCGGTGTTCGACTGAGCGAAGTGAGGGAATTCCCGTTAGGCACCCGATAATATAGTATTATTCCGTCGCTGGCAGGCAGGATTCTGATATACTGAAAGTAAAGAGGTTTTTAAAATGCTTAGGAATATTGACGAAAGGCTTATAAATTTTTTTAAAAAAATATCGGCGCCGAGCGCCAGAGTTGGTTTATTTGTAATTTTTGTGTGGTTCGGTTTTTTGAAAGTGGTCGGTGTCAGTCCCGCCAATGAGCTGGTCAGAATGCTTTTTGAGCGCACGATTCCGGTAATTAGTTTTCACAGCTTCATAGTCTTTTTTGGTTTATTAGAATGTCTGATAGGGTTTTTATTTCTTATAAAAGGAATGGAAAGAGTGGTTATTCCTTTACTATTCGCGCATATGGTTACGACCATCCTTCCGCTTTTCTTTTTGCCGCAAGTTACCTGGAGCGCCTTTTTAGTGCCTACACTTGAAGGGCAATATATAATCAAAAATTTGGTTATTATCGCCGCGGCTATAAATATCGCCGCCCATCTTTATCCGATGAAAAAGGTGCCGTCTTAATATAATTAGCGGCATTGTTGCCCAAATTTTGCTGGTCAGTTATAATTAAATAAATTAAATAAGTCGGACGAAAATAAAAAAACAAATGAAAAACATTTCAAAAACAATTAACATTTTGTTGGTTTCCGGAATGGTTTTGAGTAATGGCTTATCTGTGTTGGCTCAAACGGGAACTGCGGAGCCGACAACGGTCAGGGGCGCGGTTCAGGAGAAAACCGAAGCTATAAGAAAAGCGGCGGAAGAAAAGAGAGAGGCGGTTAAGGTCGCGGTGGAAGAACGGAAAGAATCCGCAGAGAAAGCCGTCACGGAAAAGAGAGAGGCTACGAAAACCGTCAGCGAAGAAAAGCGAGCCGCTTTAAAAGCGGACTATGAAGTAAGAAAGGTAGAAATTGAAAAAGCCGCGCAGGAAAAACGGGAAGCGATTAAGGCCGCTCAAGAACAGTTCAAGACCCGTGTGGAAACTGCCAGGGAAGAAATGAAAGATAAGGTGGAGAAAAAGCGGGAAGAGTTGAAAGAACGTCTAGTTAAAATTAAAGACGAAAGAAAGGCTCAGATAGTAGAAAAATTAGACAAACGCTTTGATGAAATTAATGAGAAATTAACTAAGCATTGGAGTGGAATGCTAGATCGTTTCTCTAATTACTTAGATAAGATTATTGAGAGAACTGAAAAATTGGCGGCTGAGGGAGCTGACGTTGCTGCCGTACGTTTAGCTATTGATGAGGCGAAAAAGAAAATTGAAGAAGCTAGAGCGGCTATCACTGCCCAACTCGCTAAAACTTATCCTCTCAATATCACTGACGAAACGACTCTTGGGAAAGTTGTCTCCGCGGTTCGCGAGGCGTTGAATAATGATTTGAAATTAGTTAAGGAAAAGATTCGCGCCGCTCACGAGGCAGTCTTACAAGCTCTACGCGAGTTAAAAGCGGTTTCTAAACCGGAAAAGGCCGAAGAACCAGAAGAAAATGAAAATGAGTAAAAACTTAATCTGGACTGTTGTCGGCGTTATCGCGATAGCGGTTTTGGGATGGTACTTCTTGCAAAGGAACCAAGCTCCAGTTCCGGCTAGCTTGAGCGAAGAAGAGCAATTAGAGTCCGAAATAACCGGACTAGATTTGGGAGATTTGGAAAAAGAATTTTCTGATGTGAACGCCGACCTTCAAAGCTTGTAAAATTAAACAAGTTTAAAAATCCCCGCCGGTTGGCGGGGATTTTTGATTGCCTTTTGGAAATAAGAATACTAAACTTGGAGCATGACGAAAGCTAATAAGAAGATTGTCGTCATTGGCGGCGGGACTGGTGTTTTCACCGTCCTTTCTGGATTAAAGGACTATTTCAGCGATTTAACCGCGATTGTAACGATGGCGGATGACGGCGGTTCAGCCGGAATTTTACGAGAAGAATTCGGTATTTTACCGCCGGGCGACATACGGCGCGCCATTATTGCCCTGTCGGCATCTGATAATAAAATCTTATCGGAGTTGTTTAATTACCGATTCAAAGAGGGAAGCGGCCTGTCCGGACATAGTTTTGGAAATTTAATGATTACCGCTTTGGAACGGATTACCGGCAGTTTTGATAAAGCCATTAGCGAAGCGTCTAAAATTCTCGCCGTTCAAGGGAAAGTTCTTCCGGTCACTCTTCAGAAAACCCGATTATCCGCGGAATTTGACGACGGCGAAATAATTAAAGGAGAAACCAATATTGATATTCCAAAAAACGACGGGAACCGCAAAATAAAAGAAGTTTGGCTGGAGCCGGCGGTAAAAATCAATCCGGCGGCGAAAAAAGCTATTTTAGAAGCGGACGCCGTTATCATCGGACCCGGAGATCTCTATACGAGTTTAATACCTAATCTTTTGGTTAAGGGCGTGAAAGAGGCAATTAAAAGTTCTAAAGCAAAAGTAATTTATTTTGTTAATTTAATGACAAAATTCGGGGAAACTCACGGGTTTCGGGCTTCGCAATTCGTATCGGAATTGGAAAAATACATCGGCAAGGGAATAATAAATTTCGCGGTGGTCAATAATACTAAACCAGCCGCCATGAGGTTCCGGCCCTACGTTTTAGAACAATCCGAATTCGTAGAACCGGATACGGATAATTTTCCTAAAGGCGCTACTCCAGTTACGGCTAGTTTAATCCGTAATTACGGATTAATCCGCCATGATCCGGAAAAGTTGGCAGAAGTAATAAAGATGCTTACTTAGCAACCTCACGAACCCCCTTTTCTATTTCTTTTAAAGTTTTCTTATCCTCAATCATTTTAATTCGGATGTTATCAATCCCTACACCGAGTTTCTCGGTGCCGAAACTGTAACTGGCGCCGTTTTTGGTAATGACGCCGTATTTTAAAGCGGCGTTAATCACATCCGCTTCGTAAGAGATGCCTTCATTGTAGTAAATATCAAATTCGGCGAGCCGGAAGGGCGCGGCTACTTTATTCTTTACTACTTTAACGCGAACGCGATTACCAACAACAACATCATCCTTTTTTATTTGAGCGTCCCGTCGAACGTCAATTCGGACAGAGCAATAAAATTTTAGCGCTCGGCCCCCGGGAGTAGTTTCCGGATTACCGAACATAATTCCGATTTTTTCCCGAAGTTGATTGATAAAAATAATGAGAGTATTGGATTTCGCGGCGATGGCGGTAAGTTTCCGAAGAGCTTGAGACATCATTCTGGCCTGCAATCCGATGAATTGCGCGCCCATCTCTCCTTCAATTTCCGCTTTAGGAGTGAGAGCGGCCACGGAGTCTACGACAATAACATCAATAATCGCCGAGCGGACTAAACTTTCCAAAATATTTAACGCTTCCTCGCCGGTGTCGGGTTGGGAGATAATCAGCTCTTTTACCTTTACTCCCAAGCGGGCGGCGTATTCCGGGTCTAAGGCGTGTTCGGCGTCAATAAACGCGGCCCTCCCGCCCCCTTTTTGGGCTTGAGCCACTACGTTAAGGGCCAAAGTCGTTTTACCGGAAGATTCCGGACCATAAATTTCTACGATTCGGCCCCTAGGCAAACCACCGACGCCCAATGCTAGGTCTAATGAAAAAGAGCCGGTAGGTATCACATCTACC
>CAYHXN010000032.1:0-4041 GCA_964360605.1 uncultured Candidatus Saccharibacteria bacterium
CCAGTAGCTTAGTGGTTAAAGCACCGCCCTTATAAGACGGGGATCGATGGTTCGACTCCATCCTGGCCCACTGGTACATGCTATTGACAAATTATATAGATGTGCTACAATTGTAACAATCCTGAATTAGGCGGTTTTAAGAATAAGCCGTAAATTGGGATAAACAGCACTTTTAAATTAGGAGAAATTATGCCGAATCTTGGAGTCATCCGGCGGGAGGCGCAGGACGCCTACAACGAGTTGGGCGAAAGGCCCAAGCGCCAATCTCCCATCGTTCTTTTTCAGAAAGGCAGGCGCACGTCAAGGGCGACGCTCGTTCGCCCGGGCCCGATGGACCCGGCGGCGATCGACGCCATGACAGGTCCGTCCGCTGCGGGCGATCCCTTTGAGTTCGCCTGTAGTGAAGAGGAGAGGCGTGAAGAAGTTCAGGCCGCGAAAAACCGCGCTTGGGTGACAGAACGCTTGGAAGCGTTCTGTCTTCCCCCGTCGGCGGATTACACCACCGACCGCGATCTCTTGGAGGCACTTGTCTCCACCCTCAACGGCGGCCGCGCTCTGGTGGACGGACGAGTTTCGTCTATCTATTCGGCGGCATACTTCCGCTGATTCTCGGAAACAACCCCCGCTCCGGAAATCCGGAGCGGGGGCAATCCATCCCAACTAAAGTGAATTCAGCCCTGACCGGGCGGGAGGGGAAGTTCATTTAAGAAACGAACATGTACGGACACCAAATAAAATGATTCCGTAGCGAGCTATTTACGGCAAAAATAGCCAACGCGGTGACCGGATTCGTGGCAAACAGTTGCCAACACCCTTCGATGAATATCGGAGGGTGTTTTATTTTCCATTACGGGGGGGGTTGACATTTGCTTTTAAGTACGCTATAATTAGCGGGTAATTCGGTGCGGTTATCGGAAAATAACTGGCCGGAAAACAAAGTGTTTTTGAAAACAAGGTGTTCTATGGGTCAAAGTTCCGAATCCTCCATCCAGCAGCACGCAAACCAAGATGAGCTCTTCCGAGAAGAACTCAAGAAACGCAACCACGAGTTTCGTGGTCTACAGAACTTCAAAAGGGAAAAACGAGTCGCGCAAGATGACGCGGACCGCTGGATCCAAAAAGAAGAAGTCACGCGCGCTCGTCCGGCTGCTTAAATACAATGCTCTCTCTTACCCGTTCCGAGTAACATCGTGGACGGGTTTTTATTAACAGTTGCTTTTTCAAACTATGTGATATAATATATGTGAAATTTGAATCACTTATATGTTGAAGCTAGACACTGAACTTGCCAATATCAAAGGCATTGGCGAAAAATTTTTAATTCGTCTGACTAAACTAGAAATCAAAACCGTTCGTGATCTTCTATGGCACTTCCCTTTTCGTTACGAGGATTATTCAAAAGTTTATAAAATAGCCGAATTAGAGCCGAATCAAGCCGTGACTATTCGCGGTTTGGTCCAGAAAGTTGCCACTCGCCAGACTTGGAAAAAACGAATGACTATCGTGGAAGCCCTGATTACCGATGAAACCGGCGGCATTAAAGCTATTTGGTTCAATCAGCCGTATATTGCCCAAGCCTTGAGGGTGGGAATTCAAGCGAATTTTTCCGGCAAGGTTTCCGATGGTGAAGACGGCGTTTATCTCTCTAACCCAGCTCACGAGACTGTGCGAAGTAGTTCGGAAACTAAACATACCGCCGGTTTAATTCCAATTTATCCGGAAACCAAGCGGCTTACCTCTAAAGGTTTGCGTTTTTTGGTTAAACCGATTTTGAGAATTTTAGAACCTTTAGAAGATTTCATTCCAAAGAAAATTTTGGAAAAAAATAATCTTCCCGATATAAATACCGCGCTTCGCACGATTCATTTTCCAAGAACTATAGATCAGGCGGAGATAGCCAAGCAACGTTTTGCCTTCGAAGACCTTTTTTTACTTCAACTAAACAATTTAAAAATTAAACACCAGATTTCTAAAATCGTAACTATTCCTCTGCCATCTAACAGTTCTAAAGTAGCGGAATACATTAACAAACTACCTTTTTCTTTAACAGGAGCCCAGCAGAGAAGTTTAGAAGAAGCGCTCTCCGATTTAAGCCATACTCAGCCAATGAATAGATTACTCCAAGGAGATGTTGGTTCGGGAAAAACCGTTATCGCGGCTATTATCGCGATGGTTACCGCCAGTCACGGTAAACAAACTGCCTTTATGGCACCGACAGAAGTTTTATCTCGTCAGCATTACCGCACATTGACGAAGTTTTTTCCTTATTTCCCAATCGGATTTTTAACTAGCAATGAAGCTCGGGCTTTCTACGGCGAAGGGTTGGAAGGAAAAAAGAGTAAAGCTCAACTTCTTAAAGAGATTAATAGCGGGGAGATTAAAATAATCGTTGGCACGCACGCCTTGATACAAAAGAACGCGAAGTTTCACGATTTAGCGACGGTGGTTGTGGACGAACAGCATCGTTTCGGAGTTCAGCAACGAGCCGAATTGGTTGCTCGTGAGTCTAGACTTCCTCACTTTTTGTCTATGAGCGCGACACCGATTCCCCGCACACTTTCTTTAACGATTTTTGGCGACTTAGATCTTTCTATTATTGACGAAATGCCTATTGGCAGGAAACCGGTTATTACTAAATTAGTTGCTCCGGCAAACCGTCAAAAAGCGTATGATTTTGTTCGTGAACAAATTAAAAATGGCCGCCAGGCTTTTGTAATCTGTCCGAGAATTGAGTCAATGGAACCCAAAAAAGACGACCCTGACCCCGTTTCGTTAATTAGTCAAAAACAAACAGTGCTTTGGGATGTAAAGGCGGTCAAGCAGGAATACGAAAAACTTTCTAAAAAGATTTTTCCTGATCTTCGAGTCGCCATGCTTCATGGCAAACTTAAGTCTAAAGAAAAAGACGAAATCATGACCAAGTTCTCCGGCGGAGAAATTGATGTCTTGGTTTCCACCTCTGTGGTGGAAGTTGGCGTGGATGTGCCTAATGCCTCAATCATGATGATTGAGGGCGCGGATCGTTTCGGCCTATCTCAACTGTACCAATTCCGAGGACGGGTTGGGCGTGGAGAACACCAGTCCTACTGTCTTTTGTTTACTGATTCCGATAGCCAATCTACCGCCCAGCGTTTGGAAGCTCTTATAAAAGCCAGGAACGGTTTTGAATTGGCGGAAAAAGACCTTCAAATCCGCGGCCCCGGACAATTTTTGGGCGATAAGCAAACCGGTATTCCCGATCTTGCTATGCGATCTCTAACAAATATGATTTTAGTAAAAGCGGCGCGTGACGCGGCCGAAGAGATTATCAAAGAAGACTCCGAGTTTTCTCACTACCCGGGTTTACGACAACGCTTGGCGCAGTTTAAAAAAACGCTGCATTTAGAGTAGCTTAAAGTCACCGATTCTTTGGTGTTACCCAAAATCCTAATCTAAATTTTCCGCCAAACATTAGGCGAGTTTGCGCTTCAATAGCCGGAAAGCATCCGAAAATAATCAAAGTGATCGGCAGCAATGCCCATTGGAAAAGGTAGAAAATATAATGCCGTAGCCGGATTCCTTTGGGCCTTGGAGGAAGAAGGGCAATGCTTAGAATCGCTGAACTTACAATTCCCAGACTGGTTAAAAGCATTATTCGGCTAGTGATTTGCGGCAGATTAAAAGAAAGTAAGGTGGTATTAAATACTTGGCCACCCAAAATCAGCGGCAGCCACCCAAGCGCGAAAATAAGAATAGAATAAGTTGCCCAAGAATAAAAACTTTCAAAAATTTGCCAAGACCAAAACAGTTTTGATTTTAAAGGGACGGCTTTATTTTTTATAAAGTTTGTAAAAAGGTAGGGGATATTTTCCGCTCCATAGGCCCAGCGTCTTTGTTGTTTATAAAGATTTTTTAATGTTTGCCAGAACTTGGGGGCGACATTGGCGTCCATGGAAATCGGATAAAAAAGCGGAATCACTCGCCAGTCGCTATTGTAATGGAGATAAAGCTGCCAAAATATCCGGGAGTCTTCTGAAACAACATCGGTTTGCCAATAGCCAA
>CAYHXN010000033.1:0-3914 GCA_964360605.1 uncultured Candidatus Saccharibacteria bacterium
ATTTGGTAATTTCTGGTTTTAATAATATCATTGCTAACTTCTGAAGGACGAAGGACTACCGGATTCAAACGGATACCGATTTTTTCCCAGCCACCCTTCAAAATTTCCACGGTTTTAATAAGAAATTCGGCTTGAGGGACGACAATTTCAAATTCTAACCTAACCTTTTGCCGATTGATGATTTTTGCCCGAATTCCATCTTCTTCGCGTTTCCAACCGTTGTTTTCCAATAAAGCGGAAGCCGTATCGGGGTCAAAATGCTCATCCTTATAGATTGACGGTTCGTAGCCGGCGACGCTCGGAGTAATGGGTCCGTGGATTACCATAGCGTGGTTATCAAAAACTTCCGAGACGATTTTTTGTTTGTCCACCCCCAACCCCAACGCTTGGCGGATATTCTTATCTTTGAGTTGAGCGTTGAGCGCTTGGTTAAGAAAAACCGCGTAATAGCTTGGGATAGAAATTTTATAGAGACGGCGATCAACTAGTAGGCTTTCTAAATCTTTGAATTCTAAGCCGCCGAAACCCAACACCTCCTTTTGGTTAAAAGCGGAAATTAAACCATCTTTATTCGCGAAAAACTCAAACTGAAAACCATCTAGTAATGGCTTTTTACCCGCGTATCTTTCATTACGAACCAATATATATTTAGAAATAAAGCCGTCTTTACGTTTTTCAAACGATTCATAAACGAATGGGCCGCTGGCAATCGGTTCTAAATTATATTCAGAAAGACGGATATTGATTGGGGGAATGTTTTCAAAAATGTGCCGCGGAATCGGCTTGAAAGATTTTAAGTTGTCGGCAAAAAAAGCGTAGGGAGTTTTTAAAGAGAAACGAAATTGCCGTTCGCTTAATCGTTCCCCTATAACTCCTTGCCAGCCGGCAAAAAGCGGGGAGCGGGTATCCGCGTCCTTTATTAATTCCAGGGTAAAAATAAAGTCATCAGAAGTAATGGGTTCGCCATCGCTCCAAACCAGATTTTCTTTGACAGTGAAAGACCAGGTTTTTTGGTCATCGCTGACCTCTTGTTTCTCTAATAAGTCGGGCAGGTTCGCGAAAATCAATTCGGCGATGTCTCGGTCCGCGTCAGTGGCCGCGATCACCGGATTTACCAGCGCTGGTTGGCCGATTAACCCGTCAACGAAGACGCCCCCCGCGGCGGGTTCGGGGACGGTGTTTCTAAAATAGCCTCGGGTAACCCAGAAGAGGAAGGAAACAGCGAAGATAAGCGAAACACTTATTAAAAGCTTTGATTCTGTTTTAGTGAGAGACTTTAGAATTTTTAGCATAGTTAAGAGAACACAATCCTTGGAGGAAATAATCTAGGAAAATTTTATTTAATAATTATGACAAAACCGCCAGTTTTGGCGATTTTAAAGAACTAGATTAAGGAGAGCCAAGACCGCGAAGACGACAATTGAAATAATGGTCAAAACAAAAATGAATTGTTCCAGACCCCTGCGGGTTTGATAAAATCCGCCGCCGGCTGCGCCAAAAATACCGCCGATGCCGCCGCCGCGTTCTTGAACCAAGACTAATACGATAACGAGGAGAGAAACGATTATTTGAGCGAGAGTTAAGATATTCATTCGCTAATTTTTAAATGCTTTCGCGCCGTGGGCGAAAGTAGCGTTTATCATACCAATAATCAGCGTCGCCCACAAGAGGGGCATTAAGCCGCTGATAGTTATGCCATCGGAAAAGAAATCAACGGCATAAATCATCAAGCCGTTCAGAAGCACTGGAAATATTCCCAGCGTAAGCCAGGACAGAGGCTTAAAGATAAAGCGGAGCATCGGGAGCAAGAAAGAATTAGCAATGGCAAAAAGAATGACCACTATCGCAAAGCTGACATAATCGTCGGTTGCTTCAAAGCCGACCACTAGATATTCAGTAGCTATGATCGCGATGGCGTTGGAAATGAGAGAAAGAATTATTCTAAGCATTAATTTTATTATAACAGGATTATAGCAAGAATTCCCGGTTTCTTACCGAACGATGATAGCGTATTACGAAGTTATGGGTTTGATAAATTGCCTGCCCAATCAGTTTTTGGAATTCTTCCGGTAGTTCGGAGAGCGGAGTGGGTTCATCGTTTGGTTTAAGGCCGTAGACCAATTTTTGAGGTTTAGCGAAGGAAATAAGTTTTGGGAATTGGGAATCAGGAATTAGGAATTGAGACGAAATTTTTTTGGCGGCGCGAAATTGAGTAAGGCCACCGTCAATAATTATTAAATCCGGATATGGCCATTCTGGGTGGTTGAGGCGGCGTTCCAGAATTTCAGCAATCGCGCGCGGGTCGTCTATACCTTGGCGCGCCTGCCTGCCGGCAGGCAGGCTTTTTATTTTAAATTTTCGAAACCCGTTTTTATCAGGTTGCCATGTCGCATTATCCATTTCACTTTTTACTAACACGGTCATCGCTCCGACCGCTTCTTTGCTGGCGAGGTGGGAATTGTCGTAGCATTCGACTCTTACGAAAGTACGAAAATCTACGAAATTACGAAATATTGCGCCACCCGTTTTTGTACTTTCGTATGTTTTCGTATTTTCGTCATGGAGAAATTCCCGGTGTTCAAAAATTTTTTCTAACGCTCGGCGTTCTTTTTCTTCAGTTATATTTTTTAGAGTTTTCCGTCCAGAAAGGATTTTTTTAATCATTTTTATATTTTTCATGTAAATTTTCCCGTCGTCATCGCGAGCTCCGTTTTCGGAGCGTGGCGATCTTACACTAGCGCTATTGTAGGATTGCTTCGCCTTACTCGCAATGACGAGACCGCTTTTTTTACAGCAGTAGCCGAGACATTTATCAATCTGCGCGTTCAGACAATCCCGCAGGTGCGGACGCAAGCAGGTGCAATATGGGAAATAACGGCGCAGGAGCTTCATTACGGTTCTAAGAGCGTTTCCGTCGGTGAAGGGGCCGATACGACTTGAATCTTGTCCCGCCGTTGGCGGGATCCCGCCTTCTGAAAAATTATTGAGATGGTGGCGGGAAAGCGTGAATCTTGAATCGTGGCCGATAAAAATTTTGGGAAACGGCTCTTTGGTAAAGTAGACGTATAAATATGACTTGTCGTCTTGCCAAACGATATTATATTTCGGCTTTAATTTTTGAATTAGGCGGGATTCTTCAATCAGCGCTTCAATTTCCGAACGCATGGGGATATATTCTAGCCGAGTTGCTTCCTCGTGAAGCGATTGGGTTTTTACATCAATAATTTTCAGGTACGATTTCAGCCGCGCGCGCAAATTCGCCGCTTTTCCTATATATAGTAAAGTTTTATTACGATAAAAAAGGTATACACCGGGCCTTTTGGGAGCGGATTTAATCTTCTCTATTACGGCAGGATTCATAACGCCGTTATTGTAGCGACTTCTAGGGAGTAAAACAAACCAACTTATTAAAGCATTTATCTTCCCCCAAATCTTCCCGGACGGCCGCCGCGAAAAGGCCTGCGTTCACGGCCGTATCCTCCGCCACGATGTTGATAGGGACGAGGCGGACCACCGGCGGTATGCTGACCGGCTTGATGATCGTGCGGAACGAACTTTGGAACACGAGCAGGAGGAAGCTCCGGCACTTTGGAAATCGGCAAAGTTTTTTTAACCAGTCTTTCAATATCGCGAAGCTCGCGGCGCTGGTCCGGAGTAACCAAAGAAATGGCGTGGCCGCCTGCGCCAGCCCGGGCGGTTCGGCCAATGCGGTGCACATAATCTTCCGAACTCATCGGTAAATCAAAATTAATAACCAGAGCGATTCCCACCACGTCAATTCCGCGCGAAGCGATGTCGGTCGCGATTAAGACGCGATACCGTCCGAATTTAAAACCCTCCAGCGCGTCTCTCCGCTGGCTGAGCGAGCGGTTGGAATGAAGTTCAACGGCGGTATGGCCCATATCGCGAACCAC
>CAYHXN010000034.1:0-3774 GCA_964360605.1 uncultured Candidatus Saccharibacteria bacterium
TTTTTAGGAAACCAAATTTTCCAAACAAACCAAAAAACAGGAGAATTATTAGGGCAGTTGGGAGCCGACCCTCGGACAGTGGCAAATTTTTACCAGAAAGTAGCCAATCTTAAGTCATTGTTGGAAAGCGATACGGACACCGCGAAAATTTTCCCTTTTTTGGAAAATACGGTTCACCAGAATGTTATTTATAACGGCTTTGATTTTTCTTTGGCGGAACGGCGTTTGGCTATCAATGGAACGGCTGTTAATGAGCGGGCCCTTACGGAACAACTCGCGATTTTTAAGACGACTGATTCGGTAGAACGAGTAGAATTAGTGAAGTCAGAAAATAAGAGAGATAAGGTCACTTTCAATCTCGCGCTTTATTTCCAGCCCCAATTTTTAAAGAATTTTTAAACATGAAAGCCGAACTCTTTTTATTGATTATCAGCGTTAGCCTTGTCGGCTTGTCGGTTTTGGTTTATGAAAATTTGATTTCTCCCGAGCTGGCGTTGATTTCTGATTTACGTTCGGAGCTTTCCGGAAGCGCTTCCGCCATTTCCCAATATCAATCGGTGGAAAACGAAGTTAAGCTGCTTTTGTCCAAGTATCGGAGCGCGCCTCAGCTTGCCCAAGCAATCAACATTTCTTTGCCGGATTTATACGGTTCCGCCCCGGCTTTGGAAGATTTAAAATCGGCGGCTGTTTCCGTTGGGGCAAAAGTTAAATCAGCGGAAGCCGAGTCTGTTTCCGGCAACGGGGCAATGGGATACTGGAAAATAACTCTGGAGTTAGAAGCCGGCTACGCCGCGGTTAAGGATTTTATTAACTCTATTGAAAAAAGCTCAAAAGTAATGAATGTTATCAGTGTTGATTTCCATCATCCCGAGCAAGCTAAGGCCGTAATCGCGACATATTTTCAAAAATAGCGGAAAACATGCCCAGATTTCTAACCGCCACAATTTTTCTGCTATTACTGCTTGCCGCCGCTATTTTTAATGAATTTATTTTTAATAAGCCGGAAAAAATTTCCGATCAAGGAGAAATTCTGAAATCCGCCGCTTTATTGCCGAAGGTCGCGGTGGATCCCAGCGAAGTTTTCAAACATTATTAATGAAGAATTTTAATTACGAAGCATATAATCAGAAAGGCCAAAGACAAACTGGCGCCATTGAAGCTATGACTAAGCCCGCCGCCGTTCAACAGCTTTCCAGTTATGGCCTTCGGGTGGTAAAGCTGCGGTTTGCGAAAAATGACCGTTGGGCCTTATATTTGAGCAGGTTCGTGGAATTGGCAGTTTTTCTAATGTCCGGATTTTTGTTTGTGAAAGTAGTTTTACCGCTTATAATACAGAACTAACCTAGATGAGCGCGCTTCAATTCTTAAAAGCACATTATTTTGCCGTGGGGACTGGCATCGCGCTGGCTGTTATTTTGTTTATCGGACTTTCAGCATTCCGATCGGGAGCGCGCGATGATCAAAGAATCGCGGATTTAAATGAAATCGCAGCTACTTTGAAAACTTATTATTTAAAGTTTCATAACTATCCCAAAGAACTTTCTGAATTGATTTCGGTTGGCGTGGGAGTGCGCGTCGTACCGGAAGATCCATTATCGCCAAAAAGAAATTATGCCTATGCCGTGGATGAGAACGGTCAAAATTACATTTTATCGGCCATGTTAGAAGACGGTTCCAACCCTAAACTTAAAAACGATATTGACGGTATAATTTATAAAATCAACTGCGATGATCGTCCAAGTTATAATTACTGCGTTAATAGTTTTTAAATTTGCCATTGGTTCGGCCATCGGCAGTTTTTTAAATGTCGCGGCTTTACGATACTCTTCTACGGGCTCGGGGCGAGCCGGTTGGAATGTTCGCGGGCGTTCCCGTTGTCCATATTGCGGTCAGTTTTTGAGTTGGTACGAATTAGTACCGCTTTTGAGTTTTTTGTTTCAAAGCGGACGATGCCGTTCCTGCGGGAAAAAATTGTCTTGGCAGTATCCGATAGCGGAAATACTGGGCGGTCTAATCGCGATTTTTCTACCGCTGGGTTGGTGGATACCGGCTTATATTTTACTCCTTACTTCTCTTATAGATTTTAGGTTAAAAATTATTCCCGATAGCTTAATAATTATTTTAGCTGGTTGGGGCGTGATAGAAGGAGTTTTAACTGGCGGTATTGGCAGATTAGTGGATAATTTATCCGCGTCAATTTTAAGCGCTTTGTTTTTCGTTTTAATAATAATTGGGACTCAAATTATGACTAAAAACTCCGGAATGGGTTGGGGTGACGTCAAGCTTGGAGCGGCGCTGGGTTTATGGCTTGGTTTGCCGGGGATTTTTTACGCGTTAGTATCCGCATTTATTCTTGGGGCGATTTTTGGAGTAATTCTATTAATAACTAAACAGAAAGGAAGAAAAGACGCGATTCCCTTCGGCCCATTTTTGGCGATTGGAGCGATTCTAGCGCAATCTAACTTTTTTTAGTACAATCAGCGTAGATTTTTAATGGTTGCCAATGAGGGTCTGGCTAGTGGGACTGGTTTTTTTATCCGCTTGCGTTGGTGGAGAAACAATCGTGAAAGAAAATAATCCAGTTTTGGGAAAAGGGAAAAGATTTTTTATTAACTCCATTCGTTTTTATGAAGACGAAAATTTTTCCGAGGAGGTTTCTAATTCAAAAGATAGCGAGCGAATCAAGAAAATAGTTAAGGATTCTCTTCAAGAAAAGCTGAAAGCGAACGGTTTGATAACGATGGACAGCGTCAATGAATCTGAGGCTTCTTATCGTTTAGATATTCAAGCGGCTCACACTTCAGAACTTCTGATTATTCATTGGATTCATTCTCGGATTTTAGTAAGCCAGAATGAAAACCAAATATTTGAAATCACAAGTAGGGAAAGAGTTTATGGGCGCGGTGAAGAAGAAATCCACAAAGTCGCGGACAAGTTGGCTGACGAAATAGTGAAAATCCTAGTAGAGAAACTAGCGCCTAAATAGGCGCTTTTAAATTTCTTTATGAGCTTTCCCGCGAGCCAGTTAGGAATTATAATTACTCTCATGGCATTAGAAGGGTTAACTAAACAAGCCGCTAAAGAACGCGTAGAAAAGCTTAAAAAAGCGATAGATAAATATCGTTACGCCTACCACGTGGAGAATAAGTCGCTGATTTCCGACGAAGCGCTAGACGCCCTTAAAAAGGAGCTTTTTGATTTGGAACAGCAATTCCCAGAACTAATTACGCCGGATTCGCCAACGCAGAGAGTGGCGGGTCAGCCGTTGAAGGAGTTTAAAAAAGTCCGGCACGAAAAACCGATGATTTCCCTCAACGACGCTTTTTCCGAAGAAGACACGAGGGATTGGCTGAAACGGTTGGAAAATTATCTGGGGCGGAGCGTCAAAGAGGAGCTTTACTGCGAACATAAGATTGACGGGCTGGCGATTGAACTGGTTTATGAAAACGGAGTTTTTGTTCAAGGATCAACCCGCGGTGACGGAATTTTTGGAGAAGATATCACAACCAATCTTAAGACGGTAGAAGCAATACCTTTGAAATTTAAAATTGAAAATTTAAAATTGAAAATTCCTAAACGGCTGGTTGTACGGGGGGAGGTTTTTTTGACTAGAAAAGAATTTGAAAGAATTAACAAAGAATTAGAAAAAAAGGGCGTGAAAACTTATGCTAATCCGAGGAATCTCGCGGCGGGAACGGTGCGCCAGCTGGACCCGAAAATTACCGCCAGCCGCAAATTGGATTCTTACCAATATGGCATTATCACTGATGTCGG
>CAYHXN010000035.1:0-2108 GCA_964360605.1 uncultured Candidatus Saccharibacteria bacterium
CCGCTGGCGGGATCCCGCCTTCTGAAAAATTATTGAATCGGTGGCGGGAAATCTTGAAATTTTCATCCAAGGTTTCCGGCTGAAGAACCCTCATTTCTAATTTCTCATTTCTCATAACTGCCTTAACTGGCGACGCAGTGATGATTTTTTTTCGTCCGACAGGCCGGTCGGGATTACAAACTACCGCCATCGGCGATATGCCGGCGTTAATCAATTTTTTTAAAATAATCGCCGCGAACTCCGGCGAACCGAAAAAAATGTATCGCATTTGAATTTTTAAATTTACGGAAGACTTTTTATAGATAATCCGTGAAAAGTTTTCCGTTGAGATGATCCACTTCGTGCTGGAAAACTCTGGCTAAAAGCCCCCAGGCCTTAATCCGAATCTTTTTGCCGCTCGCGTCATAACCCGCTAAAGATATTTTTTCTGGCCTTTTCACCGCTCCAAATTTAGTTGGAATGCTTAAACACCCTTCGTCCATACTCACCTTCTCCTTAGATGTCTGTATAATTTCCGGATTAAAAACCGAGTAAAATTTATTTCCGACTTGAGCGACGAAAACTTTAGTATTGAGGCCGACTTGATTAGCGCTTAATCCAATTCCGTCGTTGGCCTTCATCATCTGCCTCATTGCTTTCACCAGTTCGCGAATTTCTTTTTTACTGTATTTGGAAAAATCAAAAGACACCGTTGGAGTCCGAAGAAATTTTTCATTTTTTTTGCTTTCTATTGTTACTAGATCCATTGTTCCAAAAGCCCTCTATTTTAAGCACTTTCATGAAATAAGCGCCACGATTAATAACATCTTTCTTCTCGGCTATACTTTTAGCCAAAGCCATTAAACGTGCGCCGTTCATCTGCTTTGCTAATTTAATGTACAAAGCTTTATGTTTCAAGTCACCCAGCATTGAAGCTAAAGTCAAACCCAACGCTTGGTAAGAACGATAAACTCGGGATTTATTGGAACGGGCTTTCAACTCTTTAAAATACTCCCCGGACTCCTCACCTAAAAAATTCGTGTTATTCATAGCTCATTCCTTTACTATAAATTCAAAATTCGCTCAACGTCGCGGATTTCTTTTTCAATAATTTTATCAATTTCTTCAAGATCTTTTGCTAATCTCTGTGCTTTTTCCTGATCTTCCATGGAAAGCTTGGAATTTATTTCGTTTTTATTGATAACCGCGAGTTCCGCTTGTAAATCGCGTCGCAAAAGAAGGAATCCTCTTTTAACAACTTCTTCAACCTCTCGCACTTCTTTAATTAATTTTCCCTGTTTTCGGCGAGCGTGGTATCCGTGATAAATGATAAATCCTCCAATTCCCAGAAGCGCCAGAAGAAGTACGAAAACAAATACCAGGTAAAGTGTTTCTAAGCTCAACCGCGACGCGCCTAATTGAATGGCCGTTTGCGCCACACGCACTTCCGACTGCGCGCTCGGAGCACTAGTTTCCTGACCAACTTTCAATTGAGCCCAAACTAGGTAACTGCCGGGCGATAAGAATTTTGGATAGCTGTAGAACCAATCACCCTTGGCGTCCACACGAACGGCTTCGCTTATTGTTTGCCCGTCATGTAAACTTTGCAAATAAATAATAACATCGCTTTCCGGAATTACCGCTTTACCGCCGATATAAAAGATTTCTTCATTGGAAACGTCTTGGGAAATAGTTGTGATAATCGGCGGAGCTAAAACAGTCGTTTGCGCACTGCCAACACTAAACCAGCCGCCAAAAATCAGCAGAGCGGCAACAATTACCAACCAATGTTTCATATATTGGGACCGCTTTTTCTGTAATTGTTTTAATTTTTCTGCCACTGCCGGGTCTTTTATCGCTCCGGCAATATACTTAAGATGAACTCGGCGATGCTGAAGCCAGGCCCAACGAGCGAAAAACGCCAGCGCAGTTAAAATAATTAGTCCGCTAATAATAGTTAGCCAGCGCGGCAATGGAGACGCTCCTAAAATTTTAAAAATCGGGGTAACTATGGAAAGTTTTTTTGTAACTTCGCGAAAATTGCCGCTTTGATCATAAGCGCGGACAATGATTTCATAAGTTCCCAAACTAAGCTCTGTTGAATAAGGAGTACTGGCCTCAATAAAAAA
>CAYHXN010000035.1:2208-3655 GCA_964360605.1 uncultured Candidatus Saccharibacteria bacterium
CATAAGTTCCCAAACTAAGCTCTGTTGAATAAGGAGTACTGGCCTCAATAAAAAATGGCCGTAACGCTTCAGCGGTATTCGTAATCTCTACGATTTTTCGCGGAACAATTTTTAATTCATAGTGGTCAATTCCGGAAAGCGCGTCGGTGGTAAAAAAGTTTATAAGCGGCCGCCTCTCTGAAGTGCGGGCTGATGGGGAGATTTCAATCGGAAAATTAGCCGGCGGCGTAGCGTCTATTTTTATCGCAAAATGGCTAGTTTCTCCCCAAACGCCATCGCGCAACGCTTTAATATGAAAGAAATGAACGCCATCGGCTATATTTTTATAAAGCACGTCGGTTTTTGGTCCTTCTAAAATATTATCCGGCACATCAATCGGTTCGGAATTTAAAACATAACTGTAGCCCTCCACAGGATAGTTATTAGTCCAACGAAGAGAAATAGTGGGACTTTTATGCCATTGTGATTGATCGGGGTGGGTTTCGGAAACTACTATCGGTCCGGCCGGTGGAGGCAATACCAAATCATAAATTCCGTTAGTGGTATTAGTTAAAATATCGGTGCCCAAGCCGTCATTTAGTAAAATTTTGGAAGTATCCAGGAATTTAATAACAGCACGGCCGACCGATTTAACTCTAAAAGTAATTGTGGAAATAACGCCACGGCTAGTATTTATGCCCGGATCGGGAATACCCCCCTGAAAACGCAAGAAACCGCCCTGATTATCAAATTGCGGCTGATTAGTCCAAACGCTTAAAACCGAAGTTCCTAAAGATGGCGAAACAACCTGCAGCTTATCCGCGGAAAAACTAATATCCGCCTGGACGGCGTTTATAAATTGGCTGTTGGTATTTAAAACAACGGAAACCGTAAACGTGCTTCCTACCGTAAAAGCTCCGCTTCCGGGAGAAAGAAATAAAGAAGCGCCGCCGCCTTGGGCTATAACCGATTTAGAAACTTGAGAAAGCCCGATGATTAAACTAAAAAAGACGGTTCCTAATAATAAAAGCCTAAGTTTTGAGGAAAATTTCATAAAAAACTGTTATATGCCCGTCTTAACTAATTATAACAAACCCATGCCGTTTCCGTTCCACCTGCTTAATAAAATACTTAAATCAAAAATATCCACGCGCTCATCTTTATTCATATCCGGAGAGAATCGGCCCAAGCCGATTAAATTAGCTAAAACATTAGCAAAACCTGGTCGGCTAATCGGCTTGCCCCACCAATAAAAAAGAATACTTAAATCTTCCATACTGATTCGGCCGTCGCAATTCAGGTCGCCTGAGGAACAGGGCCTGACTAATAAGTCAAAGATCCTTCGAAAAACCGGATGAATCGGACCGCCGCCAGAAACAACCGCCGCCGCCTCTTCAGAAACCGATGGAGTAACCACGGTGGGTTCCGAAAAATAGGAAAGGCCGGCTTGAATTTGGTTATTCGTGGA
>CAYHXN010000036.1:0-2928 GCA_964360605.1 uncultured Candidatus Saccharibacteria bacterium
TGGAAAAGAAACTTAAAGACCCGGATTATAATTTTTTCATTCACACGGCACCCGTTAAAAATAAAAAAGATTATCAGCATTATCACTGGCATTTAGAAATTTTACCCAAAGCGTCAATTCGGGCCGGTTTTGAATTAAGCACGGGGGTAGAGATTAATTCCGTGGATCCTGACGAAGCCGCCAAGATTTTACGCACCAAATGAATATTATAGATTTCTTTATTCATTTAGATGAAAAACTGGGCGTTATTATTCAAAACTACGGGGCTTGGACGTACGGTCTGATTTTTTTTATTATTTTTTTAGAAACCGGATTTATTATTACTCCGTTTCTTCCCGGAGACTCTCTTTTGTTCGCGGCAGGCAGTTTTTCTTCCAAGGGATTTTTAAACCCTATATCCCTTTTTCTACTATTGTCGGTCGCGGCTATCTTAGGAGATGCCGTGAATTACTGGGTTGGGCGAAGGGTTGGAAAGAAGATTTTTGAGCGTGACCGGCCACTAATCAGCGAAGATTATCTAAAGCGAACAGAAAATTTTTATCTCAAGCACGGTAAAAAAACCATTATTTTCGCGCGTTTTATTCCGATTATCCGAACCTTCGCCCCCTTTGTCGCCGGAGTCAGCCGCATGCCTTACAAGGAATTCGTTTTTTACAACATAGTTGGAGGATTTCTTTGGGTTGGCCTATTCGTCTTTGGGGGATATTTTTTCGGCAACATTCCATTCGTGGAAAAAAACTTTTCCTTGGTAATTTTAGCGATTATTATCGTTTCTCTTATTCCGGCAATTGTTGAATTTTGGAAACACCGTTCTTCTTAAGCGGCGCCTTGATTGTTTTAAAAAGAGGAGCGTTGATTTCGTAACAGCAACGGATTAAACTACTCACAGTATTTTGATTGTGGAAAATGCCCACCAGAATTTCTACTGGAGCACCCATGAATGCCGTAATTTTAACTGATGAACCCTCCATTCATCGGTTGAGGGAAATGCTCAAAGAACGAAACATTCAATATAAAGTAGAAAATATGAAATCATTGTTTTTAGATCTTGGCGGTTCAATTCATATGGAGGAGCCAATTATTGATTTTGAATCCACTAATGGGATTCGGTTTCGCGCTTATGCCAGGCATTTGCCGGTTCTCAGGAGAATTCTTTTCGAGGCCAAAGATTACAAAAGAATGCCCGGACACATACTGTTTTCTAATGGCCAACTCAATTACATTCTTGCCAGGAAGACCGTTGAAGAATTGTTGCCGGTGATGGACAAGCTTATAGAAAATTATGCTCAACAGATTAGCGAAGTAGAAACCAAGATAGAAGAGGCATTCTCTTCCCACCCTAATTTAGCGCGTAAAGCCGGCTGTGTTTTCTGTGGCTCTTCAACGCCCTATACCAGATGTTGTGGGAAGCGGTCTAAAAATAACTAATTTGCCTCAAATCCGCCTTAAAAGGCGGATTTTTTGTCATTTTTCCCCAATCGTGCTAAAATTTTAGTAATGCCTAAAAAAACCTTATCCCAAATAGATAAATCAGCATTACAAGATATTACGAAAATTAAAGACGTCAAATCTTTAGAAACCGTGCGTGCCAAGTATTTAGGCCGCCAGGACGGCGAATTGACTGCCGTGCTTCGTTCGTTAGCCAAGATGTCTGATGTCCAGAAGCGCAAAATAGGGCCAGGAGCCAATGCTTTGCGTCAAAAACTGGAATCCGCTTTCAATCAAAAATTATCTGAGCTTAATTCCCAATCCTCAACTTCCAATTCCCAACTGGATATCACTATGCCCGGCAAGAAAGTGCCGGTCGGCAGTTTACATCCTTTAACAATTATAGAAAATAAAATTCGGGAGATTTTTCGGAGTTTGGGATTTTCCGTAGTAGAAGGGCCAGAATTGGAAACCGAATACTATAATTTCGACGCTTTAAACATTCCGGCGAATCATCCGGCGCGTGACATGTGGGACACTTTTTGGCTTTCTAGAGCTGAAGCGGAAAACGGATCTCCGTCCGTTGGGCAAGCGGACCCTGCCGAACAGACAGGCTTATCCGACAACAAGCAGGAGGGACGCGGCCAATTTCTTATGAGAACCCACACCAGTCCCATGCAAATTCGTTATATGGAAAAGCATCAGCCGCCTTTTCAAATTATTGTGCCCGGCAGAGTTTTTCGTTTTGAGGCCACCGACGCTTCTCATGAAATTAACTTCCATCAAGTAGAGGGTTTAATGGTTGGGCCAAATGTTAGTTTAGCCAATTTTAAATACATTATGACCGAATTTTTCAAACGGTTTTTTGGCGCCAGCGTAGAAGTGCGCTTTCGGCCAAGTTATTTCCCATTCGTGGAGCCTGGCCTGGAAGCAGATATTAAAATTCCCAGTTTAGGGGACGGTCAGCGTGAATCCGCGACTTGGCTGGAGGTAATGGGCGCCGGTATGGTTCATCCAAAAGTTTTTGAAGCGGCGAAGTATAATCCTAAATTCATCAAGGGTTTTGCTTTTGGTCTTGGTTTGGAGCGTTTAGCGATGATTAAGTACAAAATTCCCGATATCCGCATGTTTTACGAGGGCGATTTAAGATTTACAAAACAATTCTAAATATACATGCGAAAATACACAGCCTCGCCGGAAATCTGAGTCGAGGCCGGGCACTTTCGTAAAATTATTATGAAATTCAGCTACTCATTAATTAAAAAACTCGGCAATAAAATTCCCGCTAAAGACAAGTTAGTTGAAAAACTAAACCTTCACGCTTTTGAAGCGGTTGATTCGGTTGACGACACGTTAGAAATTTCCATACCGGCTAATCGTTATTCGGATGCGGCATCGCACTACGGAATGGCGATTGTCGCTTCGGCAATTATAGGAAAACGCGCGCCCGCGCTGAAGTTGCCGGCGCTTAAAGCAAAAAAAGAGAGCAAAAATTTTTCT
>CAYHXN010000037.1:0-2619 GCA_964360605.1 uncultured Candidatus Saccharibacteria bacterium
GAAGATAATCGCCCGTCAAGCCAAGGGAGCCGGGAGTACCTAAAGCCCAGCCCCAGTTTTACTGCTCACGTTGTGTTTCACAAATGTGACGGTAAGGCATAACCTGTCTTTCTTTGTTGAAAGACGCTGGTTGTAAAACTGGGGCTGGGTAAGGGTAAGCTCGGTGACATGGGCTAAGTCGTAACAAGGCACGGGTAGCGGAAGCTGCTCGTGGAACATTTCAACTTAAAGATTAAAACTTTGTTTTAATCTTAGCGTCGATTTTTTACGGTGTTAATCGTGGAGCCGAAAGTCACGATTGTAGATAGCGGCATAAACGTTGTGCCACTATTGAAGGTTGGGGTAACTACAAAGAATTCTAAAAGTAAGCTTCTTTTTGCTATACTGATTGTAGAATGACAATCGGCGGTCTTTACGTTTCTGACAGTATTATTCGTTACGCTAGTTTTACGGGAAGTCGTTTTATACACGCGGGTGTTTATCTCCCGGCGGGTGTTTTAGAAAACGGTTTAGTCCGTGACAAGAACCAGCTAGTGCGTAGTTTGCGTTCTTTGCATGCTCAAATTCCCCACATTAGCGAACCAGTTCCGGTAATTTTAACCGCACTTTCTGGACAAATTTTAAGCCAGGTTTTCAGTATCCCGGCTTTTATAGAAGAAAAAAGCTTATCAGAATCAATTCAAGTTAATTTACAAATGTTGTCGCCGTGGGACCCGGCCGAGACTTATTCTGACGCTCAACGGTTGGACAGCGGTACTGCTTCCGGCCAGCTGGATTTTCTTGGAGCTTTCGCTCCCATGGCTTCGGTGGATGCTTTAATTTCAGTTTTGGAAGAAGTCGATTTTAATCCGGTGGCGGTGGAGTTTCCGGCTCTTTCTTTTTCTCGCCTTGCGAGAGAGTGGGGAACGGGATTGGATTTCAGCAAGCCCTATATCGCTTTACATCTTTCCGAAGAAGGATTTTCCACATTACTTTTGAATAATGGTAATTTATATTACAGCCGAATTGTTTTCTGGCAGACTATTGCCGAAGAAAAAGACGACGCTTGGCAAGCAGTCATTCGCGAGTTAAAACAAGCTACCGCTTTTTACTCCAGCCGTTTTGGGGGAGAAGTTAAATCGCTTATTGTTACGCCAAACATTACTACCGACCTTCTTCTTGCTATTCAGGAACATTTCAAATTTCATATTAAAAAATTGGGATTAAAATTTTTGCCGGAATTAAAAACCGATTGGTTTCCGGCTTTGGGCGCGCATTTGCGCGGAGTGATGCCCAGATCTAAGGATGGGTTGGTAAGCTTGTTGTCTGTAGGCACGGAGGAGCAATACTTCTCCAGTTTTATCAGCCATTTTATTTCCAAATGGCGGAACATCGCTCTCGCGGTCTTGGGAGCGGCTTTGGTTTTATTCGTTATTTTTGACAATATTTTACTTGGAACGGAACGAAATTTAGATGCTCGTATCAAAACAACTGCCAGCCGCGTGGAAGTGGAAGAATTAAAAGTTTTGGAAGAACGGGCTAGGTATTTTAACCAACTGGCGGAACAAGCGAAAATTTTAGAAGAGCAATCGGTTAGCTGGTCGCCGCTTTTATTGAAGTTGAATAATCTATCGGGAGCCAAAATTATTTTTGATAAGCTTTCCCTGTCTGCCGATAAGGTTTCTCCGGAAGAAATAAACTATAACGGCATTATTATCGGGCGAGGGGATAACGAAATCGCCATTATTGATTTTAAAAATCGCCTGCTTTCCGAAAAAAATATCGCTAACGTCAATTTGCCGCTTTCCAGCATCATTACCGGCGCCGACAAAAAAGCCGCCTTTACGCTGAATTTCCAAATTAAGAGTTTTGGGCCATAGGTTGGTTTTTGTCTTTCGGAACCGGCGTAGCCGATCTCCAGCGGATCGGCTCGCCTTATCTCTCGGTATTTTGCCGATCGTAGAATATGACAACGATCGGACCTAGCCAAAATACCTCCGAGACATTCCGTAATACAAAAACCAACCTAATTTTTTGGGGTTGAGCTGGATAATATTTGTAAAATTTCTTCAAAAACTTTTTCTAGGATTTTTTTATCCGTTGCGGTTATTTTTTTAAGGACGAATTCGCCGGCTTTTTTGCGGCCCTCCTTCACCAAAGCTCCGGTGGGCAATGGTCGGATGCCGATTCGCAAACGCCAAAAATCCTTGGTTTTTAAAGTCGTTTGCACGCTTTCCACGCCATGATGTCCGGCGGACCCGCGGCCGAATTGGAGTTTATAAGTTCCCAGCGCTAGATCGCTGTCATCGTGGACGATGAGGAGTTCTTCAGGGGGAGCCCCTAGTTCGCGGAGGGTGTTTGCGACGTACTTCCCCGAGGTATTCATGTGGGTGGGGGAGGAGAGGAGCGTAAGGTCGTGGCGCGATTCCTTTCCCGCTTTTTCTTCAAAGAATCGTACGAACTGCTGCCCCACGTTGTGGTAGGTGTTTCGGTAGCTTGCTTCGGGGTTCCCGAGGCCGATAATGGCGCGGATTTTCATAGGGTTGAAACTTCCCACTAATTATAGTAAAATATGATATATTCGACTATGGTGAACGGAAATTTAAAAAATTTTCTCCTTGCTGCGTGGGAAATTCTTGA
>CAYHXN010000038.1:0-2201 GCA_964360605.1 uncultured Candidatus Saccharibacteria bacterium
TCTTATGAGCGGATTTTGAGGCCTTTTCGGCATGGTGTCCGATGTCCATCGGACCGAAAAGGTCGAAACCTCGCAGTGAGTCGCTGGACGAACGAGAATGAGTAAATAAGATATCCCGCAGAGCCAATAAAAAGCTAAAATACAAAAATTGTCCAAAACGAACTAAAATAAACTACCGAATCTCCAAGTCAAATTTTTGCTGAAGGGCGGCAATAATTTTCTCCATTTCTTGGCCAACTTCTTCGTCAGTTAAGGTGTGATCGCCAGCTTGAAAAATAATTCTGAAAGTAAGGCTCTTTTTCCCGTCTCCCAGCTTTTCGTCCTGATAAAAATCAATAAGGTCCACATCATCAAGTAAGGTAGTGGTGGCATTTTCAATGGTTTCCATAAGCTCCCCCACACGAATCCCTTCATCTATTAATAAAGAAATGTCGCGCATCACTGACGGAAATTTAGAAAGAGGTTCGTATTCCTTCTCCTCTACCGCTAAACGGATCAGTTTATCCATATAAAGTTCGCAAATGGCGATGTTGGAACCGATAGCAGGACTAGCAAGGCCGAGATAACCGATAACCTGATGATTACTAGCCTCAATCCGCAAACTATGCTCGCTATCTAAAAATCGGAGGTCCATTCCCAAGTCACGGAAAAAATATTCTTTAAGGCCAAGTCCTTGTAGCAAGCCGTCAACTATGCCCTTTAACTCCAAAGCGGGATTACCCGTGGTGAGCCCAGTAGAACCACCTTTTTTAAAAGTGAGAATCATACCGATCATCGGGTCTTCAATGATGCCGTGCTCTCGCTTGATAAAAGTGTGTCCAAGCTCAAAACCGCGAAATTCATCAGAAAATCTTAGGTTGTCTTTACTGTTTTTTACCAACCCCAAACTCAAGCTAGGCCGCAGGTAAGCGAATTCATCGCTAATTGGATTTTTCAAAGAAATGGCGCCCCAAAACTTGGTATCCGCCGCTTTCATTAATTCTTTGCGGGAAACAAAAGAGTAATTGTACATCTCATTAAAGCCAAAACCCATCATAAGACGACGAATTTTATCTTTTAAAAGAACGCGTTCTTCGTTTTCGGCAGGAATAAGACGCATGTGCGGCGCTTCCGAAGGCAGTTTTTCATAACCGTGCAAATTAATTATTTCTTCGGCTAAGTCCTCAAAAATTATTACGTCAGCGCGTCCGGACGGAGGCTCCACAAGGTTGCCTTTAATTTTGAAGCCTAAATTTTTTAAATACTCAAAACAAACCGCTTGTTTAATATTAAGGCCAGTCAAAGAATGGAATTGTTCTAAATTAAATTTAATAAGCTGTTTGGACGTTTTAGCGTACAAAAGATCTACCCAATCCCCCAGGGAAGCGCCGCAAATTTCTTTTAAAAGAACGGCGGCTCGCTTAATCCCCCACTCTGCCAAAATCGGGCTCAATCCATGATTGAAGCGGGAAGAAGCATCGGTAATTAAATTCAGGGAACGGGAAGTTTTATAAATGTGCGCGGAATCAAAATTAGCCGATTCCACGATAATTTTACGGGTTTGAAAATTAATTTCCGCTTTCTTGCCCCCTTTAACGCCGGCAATGGCGAGAAGATTTTTGTCGTCAGTAATTACAAGATCGCTGGCAGTAAGCGCGAACTCGTTACCGTCAATGGTTTTGATTTTTTCGCTCGGCTGGGCAAAACGGATTTCCAAACCGCCAGAAACTAAGCTGGCATCAAAGGCGTGCATCGGCTGGCCAGTTTCTAACATTACGTAATTCATAATATCCACCACCGCGTTGATCGGACGAAACCCGCAGGTAGAAAGAATGTCTTGCATCCATTTAGGCGACTGGCTGATTTTTTTAATTTCGGCGTACAAGGCACTGTAACGAGGACAGGCTTTTTTAGCGGAAACTTTAACAGAAAAAGTTTTGCTCTCTTTTTTTGCTTTAAGCGCCGGCAACTTCAACGCGGGTGCGCGTTTTCCCATAATCGCCGAAGCAACAACCGCCATTCCATAGTGTGATCCCGCATCCGAATAACGATTAGCCGGTATGGAAATTTCTAAGGTGTCGTCAACTGAATCAACCGTTTCAAAAGCGTGAAGGTTTAGTTTTTCAACCAGCTTGTCTTTAGCGGGAATTTTATTGCCGAGCTTTTTGATTAATGAGTAGCTGAATTTCATAATAATTTTACGAAAGTGCCCGGCCTCGACT